>CAZDBE010000049.1:0-23955 GCA_964503675.1 uncultured Pirellulaceae bacterium
TCGACAAAAACACCACCACCCATTAAATTCCGCGAAGAGCCCCCGGAGGGAGGGTCGGAGGCTCACCGACGGGGTGGGCTTAGTGCTGCCTTTTGCTCCGCCAAAGTGTGTTAGCACCATTCTTTCGCGGAGCGAAAGGCGACTCTACTCAAATAAATCATCGAACGCTTCGCGCTGCCTCAGTTTTTTAACTTGATCCAGCAACGTTTCCTGTTCGTCAATCATCCGGCGCACAATATCCAGCAACTCATTCTGCGTTTCGTATTTGACCAAAATCGAAAGCACTTCATCGATCTGTGCCAGCGTTTGATCGGTTTGGCGGATAGACTGGCCTGTCAGGCGAGTCGCGTCCTTGTCACCAGTGTTCTTGATCAGCGTTTGGTCCAGTTCCGCGACCGATTCACGAAGCTCCTTCAAAATTCCGGCACTGATCGAGCGAAGCGGTGCCACAATCTGCTTTGCCAGTCGAATCTTGCGGTCCTCTGAGTCGACGCGGTTGTTGATCAACTGCATGCGAATGTCATCGAACGCGTTTGCCACGCCCGCGATCTCTTTGGAAGATTTGTCGATCTGCAAAATCGCACGTTGAGCAAACAGTATCCTTAGGTCATCGGATTGGCGAGAGGTGGCCGACAAAGAGTTTGCCGCTTCGCCTGGTTCCAGAATAACGCCGCTGTCACCTCCCAAGCCTGGCTTGGTGCGTACAAGGTATTCACGCACGTCCGAGACCTCGTTGAATATCTGCTCTAGACGCTTTCGCTGCCCCACTTCCAGCTGTTCCATCAATTTCAGCAACTCACCACCGCTGACCAGCTCTAAAGTGTGTTCGTCACCCAGCCCCACATTGGAAGCCGTGCCAAGATCCATTTTGTCGGAAGCTTTTAGTACGACCATTACTTCGGCGTTTTGGTCAGGCAACGCGAATCCGGTATTGTCCTGAGCGTATTGCCGGAAGTCGAAACGGGTGTCGATGCTGCCATCGTTTCTTTGGGGCACTTCTTGTCGGATAGTATCGCTGACGGGGGTATCAACTTCGATCCAGATTGAGTTCACATCATAGTCATCGGTTATCTTCCCGACCAATGGAATCACCGCGTTGGTGGTGATCGCAGATCCAATTCCTGTCAACAAACCTTCCACCGAGGGTGGCTGGTCCTCCACGGAATCTAGGGTGATTCGATGAGGCGTCTCGGAGACCACGCCATATTGGTCGACCATGTAGAAAGCGATATCTCGATTGCCGTCAATTTTTTCGATGGGCAAAGTGAATCCGGTGGGTGTGATTTCTGCCTCAGTCGCCTCGCCAGAATTTTGATCGATGGCGTAGACCTTTGATAACTTCCCGTTGGAAGCGGCGACCACATCGACTTTTGTCCCCAACGGCATTGCCATGCGCCCGGATACTTTCAGCGAACGCGCTGTCCAACGCCCAGATTCCTCGTCAACCATATAGCCGGGAAAGACGCAATCAAGTTGGGCAGATTCGACCAACGGTTCATCGACTACGTGGATCTCATACGGTCCGATGCGATGATCACCTCCTTGAAGGTAGAAAGTCAGGTCTTCGGAAATCGAACCAAGCGGCGTACCACGCAAGCGGAATGTCTGCCAACCATCGGTCGCATTGCCAATTCGATTGAGCGTTTGGCTGCCCCAGTTCCCATCGATGGAATGAAAGTGCATCACGCATGACGTAGGTGCCTTTTTAGTCGACAGATCTCTGTCGTCTGTGGGAGCATCTTCAGTTTGGGCGCGGACGGATAGATTAATCGCGGCACCTTTGGCAACGTAGTAGACGCCGCCCGTCTCGGCCGGTAATTGGCTGCCGTGTCGTCTAGGAACCAGCGGATCGCTAAATTCCTTGATCCCTTCGACCGGGTTCTGGAACTCAACCTTCAGTGTCGTCAGTTCTATATAGTTTTGTCTAGGCCACTGTTGTTGGTCAAGGAAACAGATTCGAGAGATTGCTGTCTTCATCGCAGCGGGGCTGATCGTTGCGAACAGGACAATGGACAGCAGTCCCGCGCCAGCGGTCCGCAATGTGCGAAAGACGTGACGATGGTTAAGCACTTCTGATACGGAAACGTTCTTGCATAGCGAGTTGGCTTGTTCGGCCGCATGTCTAAGCAGCGTGCCATCGGCTTGTGCTACTGCTTCTCCTTCGGATCGGTTCGATCGCTCGACCGTTATTAGGAGGCTTTCGTTGAACTCGGGATACTTACGCTCAATCAGCAACGCGATGCTTTTGTCTTTCAGCGAGGCGAAGACGCGTTGGAGAATGAAGTGCCAGATCAACCAAGCCACCATGCCGCCCGTTACGACCAGCAAAACGAGTCTCGTGGGGCGCGACAACTCATTCAGACCAAATCTCACCGGCAGGTAGTCGACTGCTAGTGCGAGCCAAAACATCACCACCAAGCAAAGCAGCGCGACGGCCAATCCCTCAAGCACAACCAGCGTGCGGATTCGCCGTTTGACTCGGCCAATTACAGCTGCTGCCTCCGGGGCGACAGATTGAAGATGGAAATCGGCTACTGGCTTCACGTCGTAAAAGTTCCTGACGAGACGGAAATGGTTCAAAGAGTTTCAACAACAGGTATCACTACATGTTAACGCATTGTGGCTGTTTTGCAGACTGAGCCTCAATCAAATTAGCCGTTTTGTTCTTTTGACGGTGATGGTAGACCGTTGCCGACGGTTCTGCGAAAATTGGATAATATAAGTTTGTCGACTACGGGTTCTTGGAAATGAAAGTTATGGATAAGCAAACCGTTTTTAGGATCTTGGTTTTGGTGTTTGTTGGATGCATTGCTATATCTGACAGCTCAAAGGTGACAGTCGCTCAGACGCCTTCGGATGGCTCGACTGATTGGCCGCAGTGGCGAGGTGCCGATCGCGACGGAATTTTGAAGAACGTATCGCCGTGGCCAAGTACTTTATCCACCAAGCGGCTTGTTGAGACTTGGCGACTTCCCTTGGGAAATAGCTACAGTGGACCGCTGGTAGTTGGGCAGCATGTTTTTGTGACCGAGACCGTGGAGAAACGCGATGAGTACGTGCGTTGCTTCGATCGCGCAACAGGGAAAGAGATTTGGAATGCCAACTGGCAGGGAACGCTGAGGGTGCCGTTTTTCGCAGCAGCCAATGGTAGCTGGATCCGTTCAACGCCCGCGTATTCCAACGGTCGGATTTTTGTTGGAGGCATTCGAGATGTTCTCGTTTGCTTGGACGCCGTAACGGGCGAAGAGCTCTGGCGGCGGGACTTCCCGACGGAGATGAACAGCCCCGCTCCACAGTTTGGCTGCGTTTGCTCACCTCTAGTTGATGATCAGTTCGTTTACATGCAGGCGGGGGGAGCGATGCACAAAATGGATCAGTCCACCGGAAAGACGCTTTGGCAATCTTGCGAGGACGGAACAGGAAAGAATAGCAGCGTGTTCTCATCTCCCGCGATCGAGACCGTTGGCGGTGTGCGTCAGTTGATTGTTCAGGGACGAAATGAACTCGCTGGAGTCGATCTTGATACCGGGGCGAAACTCTGGTCGGTTACAGTGCCTGCATTTCGAGGAATGAGTATTCTCACTCCAACGGTCTTCAACGATCAGTTCTTCATCAGCAACTATCAGCATCCGTCGATGATGTTGTCAGTCGCCAAGTCTGGTGATAACTACGGCGTTTCTGAGAAATGGAAACTGAAAGCGCGTGGTTATATGACTACACCAGTCGTGATCGATGGCGTCGCCTATACGTTTTTGCAGAATCAACGGTTTGCCTGTATTGATTTAAATACAGGAGAGCAAAAGTGGGTCAGCGACAAATTTGGTAAGTACGCAAGCCTGATAGCCAACGGTAATCAGATCCTAGCTTTGACTTCGGCGGGTGAACTGGTTTTGTTTAAGGCGAATTCGGAGCGATTCGAGATGATCGACCGCCGTCCCGTCGGAACGAACTCGTGGGCACATCTGGCAGTAAGTGGTGACGAGATCTTTGTTCGCAACCTCAACGAGCTGCTGGTGTTAAAGTGGAATAGCGCTGAGTAGGCTGCCGGATTGGTTCCCGGAGGGCTATGAATTGTTTTGCGGTGGCGTCAAACTGACTATTCGCTCAGCTTTAACTGCAACTCTATAAACCGATTACCACGCTGCACGGTGAGAGAAAACGTGGCATCGCGGTCGATCCCGCGCAATTGCTGTTTAACGGCTTGTGTGGACGGAGTCATTACGCCATCGACTTCGATGATCAGGTCGTCCGCCAACAAACCCGCTTTTGCTGCTGCTGACCCCATCGCAACACGATCAACGTAAGGCGGAGTTCGTTTGACGATTTCCGGCAGCAGTGATGCACCAATCAAACTAAATGTCATCGGTTCGGCCGGACCTTTGGACAGTTTGCCGGTTTCCGAAGATAGAATCTGCTTCTTGCCGTCTAGAATCGATCGAATCGACTCCCTCAAATTTTGAATAGGAATCGCATAGTTCAACCAAGCATTGGTGCGGCTATCCTGCATCTCCTTGCCGATCAATGCGATCAAATTCCCGCCTCGATCGGTTACCGCTCCGCCGGTTGCGCCTGGGTTATTCGTCATCGCATCAAGGAACAGTGCCTTGCCTTGATAGGGGGATTGCCAAGTACCACGGATGGCCGAGAGGTTCGAGACTGAAGAGACAAATCCCTGTTGGATGCTGACCGGTTCGTTACCCGTGGCGACATTGTACAGATTGCTAAAGGCTAGTACGCGGTCGCCGGCGGAGGTTGCACCCACGTTGTCGATGCTGAAATGGCTAGATTCGGTAACCGGGATCTTTAACACGGCGATGTCCAATCTTGGATCAAACCCAATCAAGGACGCTTCGTACTTGTACCCATCGCTGGTGGTAAGCGTGATCACGCTGCTGTCTAGGACGTAACTCCACGTCGTCAAAACGTGACCTTCTGAAGAAATCAAGACGCCGCTTTGATAGGCCTCCAATCCACGTGACCCACCGCTTCCAACGATCTTAACGATCTTGGGCAACGTCTGAGAAATCGTATTGCCGAAACGGATCGTTTGCGCTGAGGCGGTCGGTGTAGACAGCAGAGAGCTAGAGAAGAAAATCGCAAAAGCAAATAAGAACGGCATGGCTCGAATCATTGCGCGCCTCCGTCAGATTCGTTCGGTGAGTCGGGCAAGAATTCCATCTTCTTGAGCGTGAGACTTCGCTTTTGCCCCTCATCGTCCAGATACTCAATAGCGGTCGGCAGCAAAAGATCTCCCTTGCTGTGGTAGTCGAGAAAACGAACACGGCAGGGAACGCTATTGATTTCAGGATACATCTCAACGCTGTCCAACGCGCTGGTGTCCGGAGTGAAAAGAAACCAAGTTTCAACAACGCCTGCCGTTGCGATTAATGTATTAAGCATCCCGGGTTGCTCACCGGGCAGGCTGCCGAAATAGATCACATCGCCAAATTGCAATGGTCCATTGACCAACATCTTTCGCCAGTAATGCAATGCTACCAGCAAACCGTTGGAACGCGGTGGATACAGCTGTGTAGAAAAATCGATTTTCGGATTGAGCGCCCACGACTCGTCACCGACCTTGATTCCCGATTTGTCGTTGCCCAAGAGAATGAGAACGTCTTGCGCGTTGTCATCGACGGCGGTAATCTGCCAACGCTGTTTTACTTTTGACCAGTCGCCGCTGCGCTTAGTAAACTCTTTCCAGGTCCTGTCTCGGTTGAGCGTATTGAAGTAGTAGTTTGTGAATCCGGCTCGTTCTTCAAACATGTGCTCAAACGGATTTGCAGGCTCATTTGTCTCTGGTGTGTCATCGTCAGAATCGTCGGCGGGCTCTGGTTCAGGAATCGGCTTCGGTAGCTCTTCAGGTTTCGGGTTGGGATGCCCGCCCTGCTCTAGTGGCTTGCCTTCGATGATTTCAGCCAGTTGACTGGTCGCGTGAACGCCCGTCAGACGAACCACGATCTCGGTCGTTTCGCCTTCGCGGCGGTAGATCAGTGGCACTCGAAATCCTTTTGGGAAAATGCCAAGCACGTTTTTGAATTGATTGACCGTTGCGATAGGGCGTCCGCCAAAGGAGACAATTTCATCGTCGTACCTCAGCCCTTGCCGCCATGCGTCCGAAGTCTCCAATATTTCATCCACCCGCACTGACCCGTCTTCGTCAGAGGAAACGGTCGCTCCCAAAGTTGCGTGGTCGACCAGCCTGCCGCTCTTAAGGTGATCTAAAAAGTAGTTGATTTGGTTGATCGAAATGGCGTAGCCGACACCAACGTTGACGCGCCCTCTTTTCTCAAAACTTCCGCGTCCATTGACTCCAATAAGGTCGCCATTTTCGTTGAACAGCGGGCCGCCAGAATTTCCGGGGTTAATGGCAGCGTCGGTCTGGATGCAGTCGGCGTACTCCAGCAGTGTGCCTGTCGGGTACTGATAACGGTGTGTTCCAGACACGATGCCCCATGAAACTGATGGTTGAAAGTTGGTGGCCAACAAGAAGGGGTTTCCGATCGCAAAACAAGCGTCACCGGGGACGACCGTGTCGCTGTCGGCAATGTTCGCCGCCGGGAAGTCATCGCGTCCCAATAGTCGGATCAAAGAAACGTCACCGGTGGGGTCGATTCCCACGATGACGGCCCGATATAGATTGCCATCGGGCAAGCTGCAGTTCATGAACGCCCCATTGGATTCCACGACGTGATAGTTCGTCAGCGCATATCCGTCGGAAGAGATAATCACGCCACTTCCGCCGCCTTTCGATTGAGGAGCGAAAACTGAAATGGTCGAACGGGTCGCTTTGGCGATCGCTGAGATTCGACGTTCCTGCGCATCGAGTAGACGTTGGTCGACGCTTGGCTTCTGTGCGACCGCAGATGGTTGGCAACAGGCGAATAGCGTGAGAATCAAAAAGTAAACGATGATGTTCACCTTCGAGGCCGAGACTGTCAAACTCATAGAATTACCTCGACAACCGGGCGTCTACCAAGTGGATTCTATCACCGACCGAACGCCCGTCGTGGTAGCTGACTTTAATGACCAGTCGTTTTGCATCGGTCAGATCCACATCGACCGCTACGGGTTGGGCTTGCTTTCGGTTGTCTAGGATGACGCTAAGGACATTTTTCTGGTCGACTTGAATTTCTATTTTGACGTTGCCGGCAAGGGTGTCCAGTTCCGGATCAAAACCTGCCAGCGCGGTTAGTCGCTGGAATTGTCCGTTGAGATTAAAAGCTAGGCGGCCACCAGCGCTAATGGCAAAACCTTTGCTATAGATTTGCGTTTCGGCTAAGAAATCAAGTCCGTCAGAAGGGATCGTACGCAGGGAAAGTGGTTGACCAGTAAACGACTCGTCGGCGATAGACCGGTGGAGTTTAGTGAGGCTCTCTAAATGAGTTGGACTTGCGATGAGAGGTTTCCAATCGTTGGTCGTTGGGACCAGATCACTTAAGTAGATCGCGCGCCCCGCAGAAAGATCAAACGACGCAATGACGTTCACTGGCAGCTCAATGCGATCTCCAGTTCCCGTCATAACGCTAATGCTTTTCTCGCCCATGGCAATCTGTGAGGCGGCAATGACTGAGTCATCAATCAATCGGACCTCGCAGACCGTTTCAGAAAGTTCTCGGTCGGCGCGGTAGAAAATAACGCCCGTTAGCTTCTCCGCCTTAACGGTCACCTTGCGGCCTCCCATCTGAAAATCGAAGCCGTCTTTGCTTACATCTCCAACGATTCCCTCGATTGCTTGGAGCGCTTCGTTTTTCTCAGCGACAATCGCATCACTGGAGGCGGTGAAGCTTGAGAGGAAGTCGTTCCACTGCCGAAGTTTGTCAGGGGCATCTTTCGGATCGAATAGCAGCAAGGATTTAAGACTTCCTTGAGAAACGACGAACTGTGGGCCTGATGAGAGTTCAAGAGTTGCTTTTCCATCGGAGATGGAGATGTCCTGTGCACTGAACGAAGAACCATCGACCAATCGGCATCGCAAAACCGCGGGTTGTACACTCTCGACACTTTGAGGGAAAGTTACACTTTCAATTTGATCGAATGAAAGTGTCTGTTTCTCTTCTTGAATGAGCACTTCGAGGAGTTGGCTATCAAGCGCGACGAGTTCGCCGGTAAGGTTTGGACCATCGGTTGTCTGAACAAAAATTGTTGGAGACGCGACTTGGGCGATCGTATTCAAAGGGGCGGTCGTCAGGCAAACCAACAACAGCAGCGCTCTCATAAACCAATGCGTTAGTGTCAGCATAACAGTCTCTAGTGAGATCATCGTAGGCTAGTGTGAGGTGTTTGGGGAAATAGGGAGATGCAGCCAGCAATGCTGATAGTCAGATGATACCATATTCTTGCCGATTGGATGGATGCTGAAGAACCCTAATAGGCTATCGTTTTTTCGAAACGATTGTAGTTAAAGGAAGTTAAACTTGGCGGACAGCTGGCTACGTGAACAAAGAGCGCAAAGGAAGTGGACTGTGAATAAGATTGCTGGAGTGGTGTTTGTTTTTGTGGGACTAATCGCGCCGTTGGTAAGCAATGCTCAATCCCAAGAGGCCAAGTTGAGCTCTGCTCCGTCAAGCGAGGCGAATGAACTTTTAGATCAGGCGCCGTTTCCCTACACCGTCACTTCGGAAACAAGGAATCGGAAGCTGAGCGCGGCGATGCGTCGCAGCTTCGAAGATTATAGCGGAATTCATCCGGTGGAGAATGAGCTCTACAGCCAGTTCAAATACACTCGACTCAAAGGGCTCGACTATCACGACCACGATGGCACCATTTCGCGACGCGATCCGTCAAAGATTATTTTTGAAAATGGTAAGTACTACGTTTGGTACACCTATCGCAACACGCCGACGATTCCGCAGGGGGCCGGCAAATGCACCGATACAATTCCATCGACTGATTGGGATTTGTGCGAGATTTGGTACGCCACCAGCGATGACGGTTTCACTTGGGAGGAACAAGGGGTTGCCATTGAACGACCGGCTAAACCTAAAGTTGGCTGGCGTTCAGTTTCTACGACGGACATTTTGAAATGGAAAGACAAGTACTATTTGTACTACCAAGGCTTCATGGAGGCCAGCGGCAAGCGCGGCGATTACTGTCCGGTGGCTGTGTCGTGGTCCGATTCGCCAGATGGCCCGTGGACGGCGACCGATCAGGCGGTGATTCCTAACGGACCTGAAGGCTCATGGGATCAATTTGCGATTCACGATCCCTATCCGCTGGTGCACAGCGGGAAAATTTATCTCTATTACAAGAGTGCGTTCAACCGTCCCGGGAATGTCTGGGTGGCGGGTGGATTGGCAATCGCCGACGATCCATTGGGACCGTTTAAGAAACATGCGCTCAATCCTGTTTTGAATTCCGGCCACGAAGTGGGGCTGTTTCCGTTTAAGGAGGGGGTCGCCGCAATCATGGTGCACGACGGGAATGAGCACGACACCATCAATTATGCCAAGGACTGGGTGAATTTTGAAATTGCATCGATTTGCCAAGAAGTCCCCATTGCCCCCGGTTCCTTTATCGCCGACGCCTTCACCGATACGACTGATGGACAGGGAATTACATGGGGGCTGTCACACTTCACTAATGCCGGAAAAAACGGCGTGAATCAACATTCGATTCTCGCGCGGTTTGATTGTGACTTAAGCCGACAGGTTCACGATCCGGGATTAAAGAAAACACGTATCTGGAAGAACCCGGATGAGTTCTTTAAGCAGCGCTTGAGCAAACAGCAGAGAGCGCGTATCGCCAAGCAGAATGCGGCAGTTAAGTCAGGCGATCCCGCTCCATAGGAAGCTGGATTGAGCGCAATTTCGTTTATCGAAATGCTGCGTATGATTTGGCAACCGGTGCCACTTTAAGTGGCAGAAGGTGCGGCAATCTAAGTTTTCCTCCTTACCGTTTGGAGAAAAGCAGATTGGTGAAGCCTTTCCCAAGAGGCAGCATAAATTATCCTTGTACTCCGTCTAAGCGAAGTACAAGGGGGACGTCGCTTACCTTTGAGTGCGTTAAGGGAAAATCAGTCGGGCTCCAAGATCCTAGTCTGATGGTCTGAGCAAAGTAGGAAAGCATAATTTCTGGAAAGCGTGCCCGTACTGTGGCTGCTTGGCCGATGCTATCGCCAACATGGCGTAACATTTGCTATCCCATAAGTGTTAATCTGGAGGGTAACGCTGGAGTGACATCCAGTTGAACCCATCGGAGCCTATCCACCTAACCACCAATTCTTGGCCCAAAGACCACTCAATGGACTATTTAAACTATGCAGTGCCATCGGTCGCCTTTGATGAAACGTTCGCCGAAGCAGGCGTTCCGCGCCCGCACTGCGCAGGCTTCGCTAAACAACTTGGGCTGCTATCCGACCAAGAGCTAGTCCAGCGACAACAATCGGCCGAGCTGCTGCTGAGAAGTCTGGGGATTACTTTCACGGTTTATGGTCATGAATCGGGCACTGAAAAGATTTGGCCTTTTGATCTGGTGCCGCGTATCATCGATCAACATCAGTGGGCAAGAATTGACAAAGGACTTCGTCAGCGCGTGCAAGCGCTCAACATGTTTATCGACGATTTGTACAACGATCAGAAAATCGTCAAGGACAATGTCGTTCCTGAGTCTCTGTTCAAAACGTCTAAGACCTATCGAGAGCAAATGATCGGATTTCATGCACCTCAAAATGCATGGTGTCATATTTCGGGCGTCGATTTAATTCGCGGCGCCGAGGGACAATTCTATGTTCTGGAGGACAACCTTCGATGTCCTTCGGGTGTTTCTTACGTGTTAGAGAATCGAGAAGTGCTTAAACGTACGCTGGCAAACGTGTTTGAAGGAATGAGCGTTGCGCCGGTGAACGACTATCCCGAGCGTTTACTGGATACGTTGTTGAGCTGTGCTCCCGATGGTGTTGAAAATCCTACGGCGGTACTCTTGACGCCGGGAATCTATAACTCGGCCTATTTCGAACACACATTCTTAGCTCAGAAGATGGGTATCGAACTCGTGCAGGGGACCGATTTGGTAGTCGAGGACGACGTCGTCTATATGTTGACGACTCGGGGGCTTAAGAAAGTCGACGTGATCTATCGACGTATCGATGACGACTTTCTTGACCCGAAACACTTCAATCCAGATTCGATGTTGGGCGTCAGCGGCCTGATGGATGCTTACCGCAGCGGCAATGTGACTTTGGCCAATGCTCCCGGTACCGGTGTTGCCGATGATAAAGCAGTCTACGCCTATGTCCCCAAGATAATTAAGTACTACTTGGGGGAAGACGCAATCCTAGACAACGTGCCGACCTATCTCTGCTCGGATGCGACTCAGCGCCAACACGTTTTAGAGAACCTGAACCAATTGGTGGTTAAGCCAGTCAATGAGTCGGGCGGCTACGGGATCGTAATGGGGCCTCAGGCATCAAAAGGCGAACTTGCCGATGTCGCGGAATTGATTAAGGCGAACCCTCGAAACTACGTGGCCCAGCCGATGATTAGTCTGTCGACGGTCCCCACGATGGACGGCGAAAAATTGTGTCCTCGTCATGTCGACCTGCGTCCGTTTGTGTTGCACGGCAAGGAAACCTACGTAATGCCAGGTGGGCTAACGCGCGTTGCGCTCAAGGAAGGATCAATGATTGTCAATTCATCCCAAGGTGGTGGCAGCAAGGATACTTGGGTGCTGACCGGAATGGAAAAGGCAGGTTAAGAAATGCTCAGTCGGGTTGCCGGGTCTGTTTACTGGATGAGTCGTTATGTCGAGCGTGCTGAAAATGTGGCTCGATTTGTCGACGTGAACTACAACCTCACGTTGGGGGATGCCGCGCCCCTGTCACAGCAATGGTCGCCGCTGGTCAATACAACCGGCGACCACGAAGACTTTAAAGACCGTTACGATTCGCCCAGCCGCACCAATGTGCTTAAGTTTCTCTTATTCGATGAGGAGAATCCGAACTCGATCATCTCTTGCATCAACAAAGCCCGTGAGTCAGCCCGCACGGTGCGGGAAGTTTTGCCTGCCGAGATTTGGGAGCATCTTAACCGCTTTCGGATGTTGGTATTTGAGGCTTCGAAGTCAGACAAAGCGTTAGAGCAACCTTATGACTTTTGTGAGGCGGTGCGAATGGCAAGCCACTTGACGTGCGGCATTGCCGAATCGTCGATGTTGCACGATGAGGCGTGGTCGTTTTTGCAGGCTGGTAGGCTGATTGAGCGCGCCGACAAGACTTCGCGCATCGTTGATGTGCAATATTTTCTTTTGCTGCCCAAGGTAACTGACGTCGGGACATCATTGGATATCAATCGCTGGTCTAGTCTGCTCAAATCGGCTGATGCCCTAAACATGTATCGACGGGCGCAGGGGCGTATCACTCCTTCCAAGGTCGCTCAGTTTTTGATTCTTAATCAGTTCTTTCCTCGGTCTATGCTGTTCTGCGTGAGCAAAACCCAAGACTGCCTGTCCAAAATGAGCCAGACGGGAGTGAAACGCGAAGACTTGGAGTCCGAGAAGCGTCTTAAGCAATTGATTGATCGCCTCTCAACGATCCAGATCGAGGAGATTGTTGAGCAGGGAATGCACAATTTTATTGACCAGTTTCAAGGTGCACTTAACGCGATTGGCACCGCCGTCCACAAGGACTATTTCAACACCCAAATTCAGCAACAAAGGATGTCCGAAGATGAAGGCCAATTGAAAAGTAGTTTGCAGAGTCAGTCTTAACATTTTGTTCTGGGGATTGGCTATTCGCGAAGTAGGCTAAGGGATTGTCCTGAAGCAAGTTCCAAAGGCTGAGACATCACCGAAACTCGTCATTGAATAAGGTGGCAACAGCAAACTGTAATGGATTTCCCTAGAAATCTCGTTCCTCCAAAATAGGAATTCCGGCGAACCCTACTACGTTGTGAAACGTTTCAGCGGCTCAGTTTTACGCCGAGCCAGCATGGAAGGGACTCGCAGTTCGAATCAATCAATAAAACTTAAGTTAGATTTTTTACAGCACACTATGAGCATCCAAGTCGCACTCCACCATCGGACCAGCTACACCTACGACCGTCCGGTTACCCTCGGGCCACAAGTTATTCGTTTGCGTCCAGCACCCCACTGCCGCACTCCGATCGATAGTTATTCGTTGAAGGTTTCGCCAGAGAATCATTTTGTGAACTGGCAGCAGGATCCTCATGGAAATTTTCTGGCTCGAATTGTCTTCGAGGAGAAAATTTCTCACTTCAGTGTCGACATCGATCTGATCGCCAGCATGTCAGTGATCAACCCGTTTGACTTTTTCGTGGAAGCGGACGCGGAAAAGTTTCCCTTCGAGTACAAGAGTGAAGAACTTGACGAGCTGAAGCAATACCTCGCAGCCGAGCCAGTTGAACCATTAATGCAGGAGTTTTTGGACGCCGTTGATAAATCTCATGAGCGTACGATTGATTTCTTGGTCGGGCTCAATGGCAAACTTCATCAGCACATCGACTACGTGGTTCGCATGGAGCCGGGCGTTCAAACGTGCACCGAAACATTGGAGAAGCGTAGCGGTTCTTGCCGCGATTCGGCTTGGTTGTTGGTGCAGATCCTACGCAACATGGGATTGGCAGCGCGGTTTACGTCGGGGTATCTGATTCAGCTTAAACCCGATGTGAAATCGCTTGATGGTCCATCAGGAACTGAGGTTGATTTCACTGACCTGCATGCTTGGACGGAAGTCTTTCTTCCGGGGGCCGGCTGGGTTGGACTTGACCCGACCAGCGGTTTGTTGACCGGCGAGGGACATATTCCGTTGGCTTCCACGCCAAACTTTGGCGGAGCGGCGCCTATCTCCGGCGGCATCGAGGACTGTGAAACAGAGTTTGATTTCGCTATGTCCGTGGCACGCGTCCACGAAGACCCGCGCGTCACGAAACCGTATACCCAACAACAATGGGAGACGATCGATGCCCTCGGTCACGAAGTTGACCAGAAATTATCGGCGGCTGATGTTCGGTTGACGATGGGTGGTGAGCCGACGTTTGTCTCCATCGATAATTCAGATGATCCACAATGGCAAACCGAAGCGCTCGGCGACGAGAAGAATCGATTGGCCAATGAATTGATGGGACGCATGAAGCAGCGTGTTGGCGCCGGTCCGATGTTGCATTACGCACAAGGCAAATGGTATCCCGGTGAGCCTTTGCCGCGTTGGGCGAAAACCTGTTACTGGCGAACTGACAACCAACCGATTTGGCAAAACATAGAAGCTCAAGCCAATGAGGGAGATGATAACGGCCACACTGCCGAAGATGCGTATCGCTTGGCAGAACAAGTCGCCGTCCGTTTGGGAGTTGCGACCAGTAACGTAGACCATGCCTATGAGGATATGCTGTACCACTTGTGGGAGGAGCAGCGTTTGCCAGCGAACGTTGACCTGAACAACGTTGATTTTCAAGATAGCATTGATCGCAAACGGTTGGCGCGAGTACTGGAGCACGGATTGGACCGCCCGGTTGGTTGCGTCTTGCCACTGCAGTACCAACGTTGGCTGGCGGAGCCAAAATGGGTGAGCGGTTCTTGGCTGACTCGAGCAGAGAAGATTCATTTGATCCCGGGCGACTCTTCCATGGGCTATCGACTGCCGCTGAAATCTTTGTCACGCACCGTCGGCAGCGATCTGGAGAAGCGTTATCGACCCCTTGACCCAAGCGTGAGACGCGACGAATTGCCAGAACCGGCGGGGCTGAGGATTCGACGGCAAGTTAAAGGGCTCAGTCGAAGCATGGCCTCGGGCGTGTTGAATGCAAGTGAGGATGGACTTCAGTTGGCTCAGACTTCGGCCCTGATGGGACCGACCAGAGGTGAGCAAAATGACTTTTACGGTTTGGACGCCAACTCAACTGATCAACAACTGCTGACAGCACTGCCCGGCGGTATTGGTACGAACTACGGCGACGCGATTCCGTTTGCTCTCTGTGTCGAACCCCGTCGCGGCACGTTGCACGTCTTTATGCCGCCGACGGATCAGTTGGAACAGTATCTGCAAATCGTGGCTGCGGTGGAGGACTCGGCGGTCGATCTAGAACTACCCGTGATCATCGAAGGCTACAAACCGCCGACCGATCATCGGCTCAAGTCGTTTAGCATTACTCCAGATCCCGGCGTCATTGAAGTCAATGTACAACCGGCGTCGTCATGGGACGAACTCAAGGATATCACCAGCGGACTTTACGAAGACGCTTTCCAGACGCGGCTGGGAACTGAAAAATTTGAACTTGACGGACAGCACGCTGGCACCGGCGGAGGCAATCACATGGTGCTCGGCGGGCCGACGCCGCTTGATAGTCCGCTGCTCCGGCGACCGGATCTTCTTCGCAGTCTGGTTGGCTTTTGGCAGAACCATCCATCGTTGTCCTATCTATTTTCTGGTCGTTTCGTCGGCCCGACCAGTCAGGCCCCACGCGTCGACGAAGGACGCGATGACGCGCTTTACGAATTGCAAATCGCGTTTGACGAACTGGATATTCAACTAAAACGTCACAACGAGTGTCCGCCTTGGTTGGCCGATCGACTGTTTCGCAATTTGTTGATCGACGTTACTGGCAACACCCATCGGGCAGAATTTTGCATCGACAAAATGTACTCGCCCGATAGCAAAACAGGACGATTGGGCCTGCTTGAGTTCCGTGGCTTTGAGATGCCGCCGCATCAGAATATGAGCCTAACCCAGCAACTACTGCTGCGGACGTTGGTGGCTAAGTTCTGGGGAAATCCCTATGTCCAACCGTTGGTTGATTGGAAGACGCGGTTGCACGATCAATTCATGCTGCCTCACTTTATCTGGCGTGATTTCTGTGACGTGATTCAGTCATGTCGTGATGCTGGATTTGCTTTGGATACGGATTGGTTCAAGCCCCATTTTGAGTTCCGTTTTCCTTCGGTAGGGAAATTCACCCACAATGCGATGCAAGTCGAACTGCGACAGGCGATCGAGCCATGGAACGTTCTGGGCGAGGAAACGACGGGGACTGGAACCTCGCGTTATGTAGATTCTTCTGTTGAACGAATGCAGGTGAAAGTGGTAGGATACACCGACGAGCGATATGTGTTTACGTGCAATGGCCGGAAACTTCCGCTGCATCCGACGGAAGTACAGGGCGAGTACGTTGCCGGCGTCCGTTATCGTGCTTGGCAACCGACAAGTTGTTTGCATCCCACGATCCCGGTAGATGAGCCGTTGACTTTTGATTTGTACGATAGTTGGCTAAAGCGTTCAGTCGACGGGTGTCGATATCACGTAGGGCATCCCGGAGGGTTGAATCCTTCGACTTTGCCGGTCAACAGTTACGAGGCAGAGAGTCGCAGAGCGGCTAGATTTTCGCGAGTCGGACATGGTGGAGTATCATTGAAGCCGAAAACGGATCCGGTGAACCGCGAATTTCCGATGACTTTGGATTTAAGAAAAGATAGATCTTGAACGAAGACTTTTTTGGTCAACCGTTGCGGCAAAACCAGCGGCAGCAGAATCAAATGCAGCAGCAACAACAGCAGCTCGCAGACGGTTCTGCGCAGTCGCAGGGCTTCCGAAGTCTTCTCGATCTTTACACGCCGACTGACGGAGGTTTCGATGAGATTCTTACCGACGCCGGAAACATTCGTCCGCATTGGCAACCTTTAAGTCAAAAGTTCGGGCAAATGGGGGTGGCCGGCATGGAGCGGCGGTGGAAACAGATCCGCCGCATGGTGCATCAAAATGGGATCGCCTTTAGCTCCTACGGTGATCCGGAAGCGCGAAAGAAACACCTTCAGCTAGACGCTATCCCGCAGCTGATCCCCGTCGCTCAATGGGAAGAGATCGATGTCGCACTCAAGCAACGTGCTCGTCTGCTGAACTTGCTGCTCAAAGATCTGCACGGGCCGCAAAAATTGATCAGCGACGGGATCTTGCCGCCTGACGTTTTATTCAAGCATCCTCATTTGCAGTTGCCGCACATCGGGCTGCCGACATCTGGCAACCAGCATTTGCACCTATACAGCGCCGAGATCATTCGTTCTGAAAACGGTGGTTGGTGGGTCATGTCAGACCGCACCGATTCACCCGGCGGGAGTGGATTTGCGTTAGAGAATCGCATCGTGATTTCGCGTGCTTTCCCCAACGAGTTTCGTCAGTGCAATGTCCAAAGACTTGCTCCATATTTTCTCGCGCTGCGAAACCATCTAATCAGCCTTTCACCACGCAAGATCGAAAATCCGCACATCGCCATCTTGAGTGCCGGCACTGGTAGCAAAAGTTACTTTGAAGATTCTTTCCTCGCGCGCTATCTCGGGTTCACTTTGGTCGAGGCCAATGATTTAGTGGTCCGGTCAGGTCGCGTGATGTTGAAAACACTTGCGGGGCTGACGCCGGTCGATGTGATCATGCGGCGAGAACAAGGTAACCAATTGGATCCGCTCGAACTTGGCGGGCGCGCACCGGGAATCGCGGGAATTCTACAAGTCATCCGTGATGGCAAAGTTGCGATGGTGAGTGGCCCGGGAAGCGGGCTCGTTGAGTCTCCGATTTTCATGGCATTCATGCCTCAGATTAGTAAGGCATTGCTTAAGGAAGATTTACTGATGCCGGGTGTGGCGACATGGTGGGGCGGTCAACCACAATCGCAGAAGTTGATTTTGGATCGAATCGACGAGGTCCATCTGCTGCCCGCGTTTCGGCAGCGCACGATCGCCGGCGTAAAACCACACCCGTCGATGCTGGTCGATCCTCAGACATTTTCACGCGAACAGCGGATCAAGCTGATTGAGGGATCCCCCGAGGACTGGGTGGCTCAGGAGAAAATAAAACGTCCTTCGGCTGCAGTTTGGAGCAATGGAAAATTAGGATCGGGCTTTGTCTCAATGCGTACGTTTTTTGCCGCTGAAGGCCAGCAATGGAGTGCGCTGCCGGGCGGTTTGGTACGTGTCTCGAAGACCTCTGATGAATTGGTCAGTGATCCGTTTGAAGGCGGCGGGACGAAGGACGCGTGGGTGTTGGGAGACAAACCAGCCGAACACGTGAGCCTGTTCACTTCAACAAATTCTTCGTTAAAGACATCTCGGGCCGGTGGTTTTCTCTCCAGCCGGATGGCTGACAATCTTTGCTGGCTTGGCCGATATCTTGAACGCGCTGAAGCGACCGCTAGACTTTTACGGGCTGTCATCGTGCGTTTGACAAACGAGATTGATCCGTCGGAGAGCGTCGAGTTACCGGTACTGATTCGAGCGCTTGCCGTTGAGGGGCGCATTGAAGTCAGTTTTGCCATCAAGGAGTTTGCAAATCAACTGCCGGGCCTCGATCACTATCTGACCCGCAACATGCTCGACCGTAGTGACCCAGATTCCCTGCGTTCGCTAGTCGATAAGATCGCGTCGTTGGCTTCAAGCGTGCGCGAACGATTGTCGACTGATACTTGGCGGATCGTGCAGGGGATCAGCAGCAATTTCGAGAGTAGCGAGCCTGAAAGTGGCGATCTGGCGGAATTGTTAGAGGTCACTGACGAACTAGTGGTGGATCTTGCATCTTTTAGCGGCATTATAAGCGAGTCCATGACGCGCACCGACGCGTTTCGTTTCTTGAATATCGGTCGGCGACTCGAGGGAGCGTTGCAGTTGGTCGCGTTACTGAGAAACTGCTTTGCGGACCCAAAACAGATTGGTGGTGACTTGCTCGAGGCGGTCCTTGAAGTTGCCGACAGTAATATGACCTATCGCTCGCGCTATTACGCTAATCTTAATCTCTCTGCGGTGATGGACCTATTGATTGTCGATGAATCCAATCCACGCTCTCTCGGGTTCCAGTTGGTGGCACTCAACGCTGACTTGGACGCGCTTCCGGGTAACTCAGAACAGTACGCCTATTCTGCGGAATGCAAGATGGCAATTGACACACTGCACTTGATTCGCATGAAGGATTTGTCAGTTCTGTGCGATGAGTATTCTGCGGGAAACAAAAAAACGATGATGGAGTTCTTTGCCGATCTCGAGGAACGTCTTCCGCAAATTTGGGTCGCGATCAGCAATCGTTTCCTTGTCCACAGCGGACCAGTGACGCAGATGATTACTGACGACTTTGGGCGAGGTCGATGAAGTATCTGATTTCGCACTCGACGAAATATGACTACGGCGATGTCGTCCCTGAGTGCTTTAACATCGTCCGACTCTCGCCCCGCAGCCTTGAGACGCAGACATGCAATCGGCATGAGATGGCGATCTCGCCTGAACCGGGCCTCCGCACCCAGCGCACGGATTTCTTCGGCAACGGCGTTGAGCAGTTTTCGATCCACGTACCGCATTCGAGTCTTTTGGTGGAGGTCTTCAATGAAGTAGAGGTTTTTTCGCGCGAGTTGGCCGGCGACGTGCCTGCCCGCGACGGCAGACTGCTTGGGCAGAACAGTTGGCGGCAATCCACAGTTGAGAATTTAGGTGCAGATTTGGTGGCTTTGCCGTTAGTCAACGACTCAAATCATGTGCGGGCTTCCGATGCGTTCGCCGAGTATGCTTCGGAGTCATTTGAAGGTGAGCGGCCGATGTTTGAAGCCGCGATGGAATTGACGTCGCGAATTTTCGAGGATTTTAAGTTCGCTCCGGGGACGACAACCGTGAGCACGCCGGTCGAGCAGGTTTTTGAGAAACGCGCTGGCGTCTGTCAAGATTTCGCTCATTTTCAAATCGCGTGTCTGCGTTCGTTGGGAATTCCTGCGCGTTATATGAGCGGGTATTTGCGAACGATCCCGCCACCCGGTAAAGAACGGCTTGTCGGTGCTGACGCATCGCACGCGTGGGTTGCCGTTTATTGTGGCGTCGACGGCTGGTTGGAGTTTGATCCGACTAACAACGTTGTGCCCAACACTGACCACATCGCCATAGGTTGGGGACGCGATTACGCAGACGTTTGCCCAATTCAAGGGGTGTTCACTGGCGGTGGAGAAACTGTGATGCGCGTTTCGGTTGACGTTGCGCCAAGGGATTAGAAGCTTTGATGTTAGTGGAAGTCGTCAAGACTTTCGAAGCGACTTTTGTAGAACAATTGGCCCAATTGATTCACCGGCGAAGCCGGTTCTTCATCGGAAACAGTTGGGACAACTTTTCTACAATGTTGATAGCAAGCGATTGCTGAACGCTCGATTAGAGAAACGTTATGGAACTTAATTTCTCCCGCTTTGCGTCACCAGCTGTACAGACGTGATGGTCGTATTTGGCTGAGCAGTAATTACTATCTTATTATTTTTCTTGAGGACCGACGGCTCAACGATTGCGTCCAGCGGCGCGAAGAATTCAGAAAACTCATGCGAGTCGCCGGTGTCGACGTCGATTGGGCTGCTATTAACTTCGACAGCCAGTGGTTTTGTAAGTCCGCCTCTGCGATGGATTCCGATGATCAGCTTGGCGGATTGAATCGACTCAGGAGAGTCGCAGGCAATTTCGTAAACAACCGGTTCACCTTTGTCTTTGTCAGTGATCTTTACTGCTGTCTCAGTGGCGTACGAACGTTGAAGTTCGAAAACTCCTTCTGGAGTAAGCGGTTTGGCAATCGCCAAGTGGATGAGCGTCGTTTCATTGACGTCGACCGGAACCCCCGACACTTCCACGGTTTGATCGGGCTCAAAGACCACTTCACCTTTGTGATAGTTCAATCGCGTTTGAGTCGCCCCCGAGGATCCGATACGTTTGGTTACTTCCGACAGGTCGAGTGCGATTTGGCGACCGCCCATGTTCGTAACAGCCAATGACACTCGTTTGCCATCGTGAACCGCGACCACGTCCAACCAGTCGCGGTTGAAACGGACCGGCAATCGCCGCCCGTCGAAGTCGCTCCAGAAATCGAAGTAGTTTGCGATGGTGGTGCGGTCAAAATCATCGATCGTCACGTGACGCTTACGATCGGGTTTTGGCGTGAACGCATTGTCTCCGCTGTATGGATTCCAAGAAGCTTGGGTGAAGATGAAGGGCACGAACAGATCGATTTGGTCAGGCCGCTGCATGGATTTGGTCAAGTATCCGTTCCACGCGACAAGACGTAGCCAGTTGTCCGATGGTAGTCTGCCGTTTTGCAACGATCCGCATTCGGTAATAAGAATCGGCAACACGTTGTCGGCTTTGTGCATGTGGGCCCGTAACATGTCTAGGATCGCCTCGAAGCGGCCGAGGAGATAGTTGGAGTAGCCCATGCCACGACGCTCGTGGGCACCCAGCATCAGGGCGTTTTCATAGAAGTGGTGCGAAAAGAAATCGATGTGACCACGCGTCAGATCGATGAATCGTCTGTGACTTCGAAACATGCTGAAATCTTTAACTTGCACCTGCATGTAGGCCGACGACGGGCCGCCGACTTTGACGTCAGGTGCCTTCTCGTGAACCGCATCGGCGACTCGATTGTGAAAATCGGCGAGCAACCCCCAACCGTCGATTCCAGCCTGCCAGTGATGAGCCCACTCTGATTGAACAGAGCTCTCGTTCTTCACTTCCCACCACGTCGCGGTGTAACCGGCGTCTTTGATCTGTTCGGCGACGTAAGCCGCTGCAAGTTCGGCCGCGTCGTCAAAATGCTCGACCAGAGGAGTGCCTCGGCCATTGAGCGGAACCGACATAAACTCGGGCCAATCGTTGAAGCACAGGGCGAACGGTTTTTCTCGGTACGGCGGTATCGCTTTACGCAGTCTCCTGCCGGCGTCGTATTGATCAAAGAAACTGAGGTCGGCCGCTCCCGGTTTGTCGGGGTGTTCTTTGAGCGGTTTGTTCCTTCCCCAACCGCGAGTAAGTGAGGGATTGAACTTAAACGCTCCGCGCCCGGGAAAGAAACCACGTTCGTGTGCCCATTTCTCGAATGATTCGTGAACCACGCCGGGAGTGTCGTGCGTGCGAAACCAGCGATCGCGTTGCAGCTCGGGCGTTCCGCCGATCGAAAGTTCATGTTCGGTGTCGATGTCAATTTCTACTCGCTCGCGCGGAAACTCAGATCCTAGATCTCGATAGGGGATCGTATCGAATTTTGGAGGGATTGCCTTTTGGGCGATAAATTTGAGATCGTCGATACGACAGACGGCGGCTTTATCCTTCATCAAGAAGCGGATCTTCATTTGGCTGACGGGGCCGTCTGTCAGAGGGATCGACGGCATCTGAACGCGATAAAAGTCTTTGACTTGGACGCTGCGAGGCGGAGCTACTTTGGGCGAAAACGGAAAAACACGCACTTCTTTAACGCGATCGAGGTTGGCACCTTTGAAACCGAAATGTCGAAAGAGAGACGCGATCGTTTGAGTCCCCTCGGGCAGCAGAAGCTCGTCACCGTCGCGAATCTCACGGGGCTCTTTTAGAATTGTTAGTTCCTTCAGGGCACGAGCGTCGCCGTTGCCCTGATATTTTGTCTCGCGTCCCTCCAGAAATTTGTCAAACAGATAATCATGAATCGCCTTTTGATTCTGACCTTCCTGACTCAACTCTTGAGCAAGCAGTTTCGTGGGAGAGGTCACGACGGAGAGACATGCAATTGCGGGGGCAATTAGTCGAACGATTCGGTTGAGAAGAAGCATGTGAAGGAAATGAGGCATAGGTGTCGTTGGATGGAAACTCAAACGTGATTGTCTAAGTCAATATATCTGACGCACCAAGGGCCATGTAGACCTAAATAGAAGTGGCAAGATTCTCCCAAGCATCAATCAGCAGGCTGGCAGCTTTATCGATTTCCTCTTCTGAGGTTGTCCAACCGACCGAAAGACGAACGGTGCCTCGTGCAACCTCGGGGGAGATTCCCATCGCAGCTAACGTCGCCGATCCGACTTCGTCACCGCTGTGGCAGGCCGCACCGGTCGAAGCACAAATTTCGGGTACTCGACGAAGAAGATCGCTCCCCGCAATTTCAGGGAAGGAAACGCTCAGCGTGTTTGGGAGCCGATCCGCACCCATGCCGTGGACTTTAAGACGTGGTATAGCGGCAGAAAGTTGATCGTACAACCGATCCCGCAGCGTTGTCATCTTGTCCATTGATTCGTCAAGACAACCGATCACCAGTTCCGCCGCTTTGCCAAGTCCGACGATGAAGGGCGTGTTTTCGGTGCCAGCGCGAATACCCGATTCATGTCCCGCGCCATGCAGCAGCGATTCAAGTGGCAGTCCCTCGCGCACAAACAATACTCCGATACCCTTGGGGCCATAAAATTTATGACCGGCAATAGTCAGCATGTCGACATCCAATTGATCAACCGCGACAGGGATTTTTCCAGTAGACTGCGACGCGTCGGAGTGAACTAAGATTCCGCGCCGACGGCAGACTTCTGTGATCTCACGGATGGGCTGGATTGTGCCAATTTCATTGTTGGCGTGCATGATGCTGACCAAGCGTGTGTTGCTGCGCAGTGTCGCTTGCACGTCGGCGACACGCACCACGCCGTACTCGTCGCAGGGGACGACAGTCAGTTCGCAGCCAAGACGTTCGAGGAATTTTGCTGGCTCTGAAATCGCCGCGTGCTCGATGGCCGAGATGACCATGTGCCCACTCGGCTTGTTGCCCGACAGCATCACGCCTTTGATGGCCAAATTGTTTGCTTCTGTGGCGCAGCCCGTGAAAATAATCTCGTTGCGGTCACATCCCACCAAAGCACCAATTTTGCACCGCGCGTCTTCAATCGCTTCGGCGGCGGCTCGACCAAGCGCGTGGCCGCTTGATGGGTTTCCGTAATGGTTGGTGAAAAACGGTGTCATCGCTTCGACAACGCTGGGCGCGATTGGCGTCGTTGCGTTGAAGTCGAGGTAAATTTCTTGCATGGTCGTGCGTGGAGTTCGGTTTTCGGTGCTAACGTTAAGCGAGTTTTTGCAGTCGACGGAGAGTCCATTCCATCGTCAGGCACAGCGTCATTAGTGCCAAGGTCCATATCATAAGCTGGCGCTTGAAAAATCGATCGAAGGTGCCGGCGATAATCGTCTCCTGATCCTGCGGCGGAATCAGTTCTAGCGTTGATAACGGATGGTTGG
>CAZDBE010000050.1:0-23900 GCA_964503675.1 uncultured Pirellulaceae bacterium
TTTCGATTCGATTCTGTTGCTGGATTTACTATGTCAGCCGAGGACAGTCCATCCTTTCCATCAACTTGCCTTTCCTGTTTCTCCTGCACCCAGTCAAGCGTCAATTTGGCCGCTTCAACGACTTGCTCCAACTCTGGTTCACCGGATTTTTCGACGTAGATTCTCGTTAGTACGCGTTTGGCAAAAGTCAATTCTCGTTCGGTACGCGCCTGTTTCGCTTGATCGATTAATACGAGCAACATCGCCTCCGTTTCCGGCAGTTTAATTTTGCCGGCGAGTTTTTTAAAACGGTCTCTCGCCTCATGGTAGATGTGGGCTTTGGATCCTGCCGGATCCACCGTCCTGACAAGTTCAACGTACAGCAAACTTGCTTCTTCCGTTTCATCTTCGTGCTCCAAAGTGTACGCGTCGACAAAAGTGCGCGTTGCAAGCGAATGGAAACTTCTGTTCTTCATGCCGCGTTTGGCAAGGTCCAAAAGTGTTTTACGCTGTGCCTGCAGATAAATCTCTTCAGCTTGAGACGCAAACTTACTTTTTGATTCCATCACACGTTTCATTGATGCGGACGCTGCTTCCCAATCGGCAGGATTGGAGGACTCAACTAATGAACGACTACGGACTACAAGATCCCCCGCGTTGGGGGGCAACGCAAACCAAATTGCGACAGCCGTCGTTAGCATCAACGCCCCGACGAGAAACGGAATCGTCTGGTAGAAGGGCTCACTTGGCTCTTGCCGCGACGAGGCCTTTTTTCCGAGCACGCGTTTCGCCTCCGATTTATCGCGTCCGGCGTTCAACGGATTGAAGCTTCCAGCGATATGCGCGGCGGCGCTTTTCTTGGTGGCGTCTAGCTTCCTTATTTCGTCAAACGCCAATACAATTGCGTTGGCCGAATAGGGGCGGTCTTTGGGACGCGGCTCGAGCAACTGGGAAATCATTTTGTCTAGCCAGACCGGGCAATCCATGACGCGCTCCGCTACAGAAGGGGCCGCCAAGTCTTGTTTTTTGCGAATCATTCGCCCTAGATTGTCCGGATCAACCGGCAGTTGGCCGGAAGTCATTTCAAATAGGATCACACCCAACGAATAGTAATCAGCTCGTTCGCTGGGCCCCTCTGTGAATTGCTCAGGTGCAAGATACGCCGCGACTTCTGGCTGAGGTCTTTTCGGAGAATCCCATCGAAGACGATTTGCGCGACTCACCCTTGGGTCAATCAACTTGACTCTGTGGTCGGATGTAACCATCAGCTTCTCTGGCGTCAAACGACCAAGGACAAGTTTTTCGCTGTGTACGTATCTGAGGATCTCAGCGATCTGCCGTCCGTATTCAACGACCAAATCCGTTGCCAGTCGACCGCGCCGGGTCAAAATGGAAGCCAGTGATTCACCTTTGATCATCTCCGAAGCGAAAAAGATCTTCTCCTCGTGAACACCCGCTCCGTAGGTGCGGGCCAAATTCTCATGCCGCAATCCCTTCAGGCAAACCACTTCGCGCTGAACTTTTTCGAGCGCCTGTTCCAAGGCAATTTTCTTCGGCAATTTAATGAACTTGAGTGCTACGTCTCGGTCTTGCTCGGTCTGCCGCGCATGAAAAACCTGCTGACGACGATTTTTCCCAAGTCGCTTGATGATCAAGAACGGACCTACGCGCGTATTTTCCAAAATGGCTTATCCGTTTCTACGTCTTTTTCCGACTTCCCGCAGCGTTGCGATGTCCTCAGCATGAATCGATCCATCTCCATGAGGGCCTGTGTTGAGCAACAGATTAGCCTTCAGTGTCTTGGCTTTCTCCAGCATCTTCATGACCTTGTCCGGTGACTTATGTTTACCGTCGTCAGCCTTAACATATCCCCAACCATGGGGCTGCAAGGTATCACACAATTCTAATGGCACGTCTGCTTTGCCCTTCCACTTTCGCTCGGGGGCTTTGAAGTCTTCAGTGCCCAGTACACCTTGCTTATACGACACTAACACCTGCGGTTGCAAAGAGTGAATGTGGTCGTACAACTCCTGCAGTTTGAAGACGTGTTTCTTCTTCTGCCGTGAGGCTGGAGTCGCATAGCCGTCCAGCCAAATCGCGCCTACGGGACCGTAATTTGTCAGCAGTTCCGTGATCTGGTCTTTCATGAACTGAACATAGATCTCGATGTCGTGGTCTTCGTCATACTTGTAGTACTGCTCCATTGGATTGTACATCGGCCGCGCGTTTCCGCCCCAAGCACCGTTGTTCGGCGCGTGCGGATGCCGCCAGTCTCGCCCATGCGAGTAGTACATATAAAAACCCAACCCCTTTTCGGCACATTTTTCAGCCAGTTCAGCTATTAGGTCACGTTTGGCTGGCGAGTTGGTCGTCTTGAAGTCGGTATGCTTGGAATCGAACAAGCAATAACTGTCGTGATGACGTGTCGTAATGTTTATGTACTTCATGCGCGCGTCGAGCGCTAGGTCGGTAATGAAGTCGGCATCAAACTTCTCCGCTGAGAACGTCTCCGCTAGTTTGGCGTACTTTTTGATGCGAATCTTTTCCTTCAATTGTACCCACTCACCACGGCCAAGCATCGAATACAAACCGTAATGAATAAACAATCCAAATTCTGCTTTTCGAAACCAATCAATCGCGGCCTTGCGCGGATTTATTTTGTACTGCTCCGAAACGTCTTTCAAATACGAAGGCACTTCGACCACAGGTTCCTTTGGCGTTTGGCACCAAGCGTTATCAACGACCAAGCCTGATGCGGCGACACTTGCACCAGCCAATCCCGTTTTGATGAAATCCCGACGATCAACCATATGTAAAACTCACCTGTTATTTTCATCTGTGACGTTTGTAAACAAATAGTAATTTGCCTGCGACAGACCGTTCGTAGCACCGGATTTAGCAGCATACTACTCCTCCAACAAAAGACGCGGGCCGCCTGATTAAATTTACTACTAGTGGTTTGTCAGGGCTAAAGATTGAGGTAGTGGACTTCGCCAGAAGTCCTTCATCACAGGTTAACTCAAGGAATTCTGGCGAATCCCACTACGGCTAATCCTAAAATAAAGCTTTGACGGACCACTAGGCTGCCGCCCCTTTTGCCACACCAATGTAACACACCCGCGGAAAGAACTCAGAGCTTTTACCGCCGGTGACCAGCTTTTCCGATCACGGAGTGCCAACTAAGCATGGAACTGGCGGCAGTATTCATAAACAGCCATTGTCGTGGCAGTGACCACGTTGTAGCTATGAGGCATGCCATACACTGGGATTTCAATGCACGCGTCGACGATCGCAAGCTCCTCATTGGGGATGCCGCGCCCTTCATGTCCGATCAGCAGCGCCGTCTTCCTCTGAAAGCCGTAGTCGTAAAGGACGTGAGACGACTCGGTCTGTTCTAGAGCCACGACGTGATAGCCACTTTCACGCAACTTCTTTAGTACTGGGATCAAGGAACGACGTTTTTCGATCACCACATGGTCCACACCGTCCCTAGCAATCTTGGGATCAACCTTGTCAGAACCGGCGGAGATGATTTTTCCAATCCCTGCACAACCGGCCAGGCGTACAAGACGAGCCAAATTCACTTGGCTCTTGAGCGCCGGAACCACCAACAGCATTTCCTGTTGGTGATCAAGCTGGGTTGGAGGTTTGTGTCGAAAATGCTTCGCGCACATCTAGAAAGAACGCCTCTAGAATGGGATGTCGTTTTCGTCGTAAGAATCCGCGAACGCGTCGTTAGCAGCTGCAGCAGAATCCCCCGCCTCGCCTCCGGCAGGAGCGCCAGCGGTAAGCACTTTGAAGCTGATCGCTTCGGCGCTGAGGAAAAACTTGACTTCAGAAGAAGGATCCTTTTGCCATTTCCGTCCTGAAAGTTGGTAGCTGATCTCGACTTCGTTCCCGACGCTCATTTCGTCAACCGATTCGCACGAATCTCGGACGAATTCTACCGGGATGAAATTGGCGAACCGCCCGTTGTCTTGTTCAAGCACTACCAACCGCTTGCGGAAGCCTTTTTGGCCGTACGTTTTGGTTTCTTCGATCAGGTGGACGATGCCACGAACTTTTGACTCACTCATAGTCTTATTCTTTGTTTCAAATTCACGTGGGAGCAGTTGCTGGGGAAATGGAGTTTTAGCTCCAAGCCGCTATAATAACCGATTGCTCAGGATCGAAAAGAAACGTGAATTTGAAATCTCACAATTTGGCCAAGTTAATTTTGGCTTGGCTGGCCGGTCTCGAGGGTTCGGAGGCTCCACTAATAAACTGGCACGCCTGACCAAGTTTAAACGAATCTATTGTACGAGAGTAAGAGAACAAAAATGCCCAAGAAAGTCAGTTGGAGCTATCACCGCAGGGGCTGAAAGACCTGCACCAAAACGCAAGAGTTTCTTGCGGAAGCAGGGATTGTTCCTTTGGCAACCGTTGATGCCAAAAAAGAGGTCCATCAAAAATCGCACGCTCTCGAATTGTTGAGCAACGTGTCTCGATTGCACGCAGCCAAAGGTAAAAAGGTCGTTCTCGTCGATTTAAAGAAAGACGGGTTGAGCGAAGAAGAGATTCTGAAACTTGTACTGGGCCCAACAGGCAACCTCCGTGCACCAACCTTGCGAGTTGGAAAAACACTCGTCGTTGGATTCAACGAAGAAATGTACGAGAGTATTCTGAGCTGATAGACGGCTACGGGGCTGCCTGTTGTTTAACGGATTTTCTGCAACGACATGTTATCTTAAAGCCGGTCCAGCGTTCGACGGTCACCCCTCAGCGGCTCTTTGTTAAGCAGGACCGCCGACTCTCTGAGACTAAGATAGAACTGCGTCGGAGACTCTCAGTCTCGACTGTGCCCCGTAGGCTGTAACGGATATGCCGATTGGGCAGTCGTTAGACGTCTATCTCTCCGGTTTTCCGACGAAATATTTTACCTCGCGTAGGTGGGGAACTATATTGAGAGCTGAATTTTTTGCCGGCGTTCCCTCGCACTGCATCTACCTACAAACGAATTTTGGAGATTTCTCGATGACCAAACTACTCAAAAAAGTTGCGATCGCCGCAATGCTTACTCCATTCTTGCTAGGCAGCTTTGCTGCCGCCCAAGAAGTTGCAGGCCCCGCTGATGGAACTGTACTTTATGTTAATCTTTCTCAAGACCGCGAACTCTCAGGCTCGCTGGTTGAAATGGCCGACATGAAAGTAACAACAAGCTTCGGCGAAGTTGCTATTCCTTTCTCAAAAATTGATGGCATTAAACTGCACGCAGACGCTTCTGATGCATCTGTTATCGCATTCAAGAACGGCGATCTAATTACGGGTAAAGTTGTGCTTGACCAAGTCAAGTTGAAGACCGATTGGGGTGCCGCTCACGTAAACACGACTCAAATCGAGTCTGTTACGACAACGAAGAACGCCAAGTTCTTTTCTGACATGAGAGATGGAAAGCGTAAATGGCGTTTCTCGAAGGCACCAACAAGTGCTGCACAACCAACATCCTCTGCGCCACGATTCTCGAACAACTAGAGATCGCTCGTAATTTGAATCTGTCAGCTCCGGTGGTCGGGGCTGACTCATATAAATATATGGTATTGTTCGGCAATACTTCTGGGTTTTGTTAAACCTTGCAAACAGCGTGTTCAAACCCGAGCACAGCTCTAATTCTTGATCCAGCTGATTCTTATTGCATCTGAGAAGGTTCGTAGCCATGAAAATAAATCTAGTTTGCCTGCTTGCTTTGGCATGCCCTGTTTTGAGCGTATTTGGTGCCAATGCTGCCGCCGAAGAAGACCGAGTCTCAGCCGTGATCGTATTACAGGATGCTGACGTCGCATCTCTTAAGCAAACCGGCTACCTCAAGATGGCAATTCCGCCAGCACTGATCAACCGAGTGGATTCGGTGACTCTGAAGCGGCCTGTGCGATTCAAAGACGAAGCTGCCATTTTGTTTAACGATGTCGATCGACGCAGCGGGATGGTTTCGGTGCGAGTCGATGACGCAACGATGGAACAAATCGACTACCAACCCGTCGAACTGAAGATCTATGAATCCGGATTTTCGAGCATCGTTGTCGAATATTTACCGGGAAATTCGACGCCGCCTAAAAAGGCTTCCAAAGACGACAGCGCCGTGTTTGTAACTAATCTAGCCAACTCCAAGTCATTGACCGGACGGCTTGCTGACATGAAAGAGTTCATGATCAAGTCAGAGCTGGGCGAAATCGATGTGGTTTTAGATGATGTTTCACAAATTAAATTTGAAGAAGACGAACGTGCTACAATCCAAATGGAGAACGGCGACAAGGTGTCCGGAAAAATCGATTTCCGGAACATTACGATCAACAGCCGCTGGGGCTTGGAAGACCTGAAAGTGTCTGACATCGTCAGCATTTCGAAACCAATCTCTAATTCCATGGTAGCTCCTAGTGTCAACGCAGTCACGGAACACATGCCCATGTCGGTTCCTCACATATCAATTCCACAGCCGATCATGGAAATGCCGAATTACTCGCAATTCCAGAATTACCCAAATCCAACCGACCAGCGCATCGACGTTGTCCCCGAGCCGGTGGATCAGCCGACCGGACCTGGCTATCAAAGCTACACCGACCAGCAAGCCTTTGATCAGGCGGTAGACCAGTTGATGCTGCCTATGGAAATGATGCCAGTGGACCAACAATTTGGTCCGTTTTTTGAAGAGCCAATGCCAATAAATGAGCAGGCGATAGGAGAGCAACCTATCGGTGGCTATGGTGAAATCATCCAGAACGCGCCGGAAATTCCTTCGGGCCAACCCACGACGCCTGACACTGGAGATGACTTCTGGTTTTTCCCTCAGTAAATCCAACGACACGACCGTGATTGAGGAAGTAACTTCCTTTCTCATTCACCACGATTAATTTACCTATTCAAAACTCAAGTGAATCCCTGGAGCTTCCATGTTTCAAAAATTTGTTCTCTCAGCAGTTGTCGCTGTGCTCGTTCTCTCGTCGTCGGCTATCGCGCAAGATCGATATTCGCTGACGCTGAACAACGAGTACTTGACGAATCTGAAATCTTCCGGCAGTCTTAAATCCGAAGTCAGCGAATCTGCTCGCAACAAGATTGGATTTATTGAGCTACGTTACGATGACAGCAAGGACAAAACTCCAATCGAGTTGGAAGTCGATGTTGTTCGAAGTGGAGATGATGCAGTCATCGTTCTAGACAATGATTTAATTGCGAAAATCAAGGGGCAGCCGGTTCGCATCCCCGCTAGAGAAAATGGTTTCGCGCGAGTGTTGCTGAAGTACGACGCGCCGGCTGTTGGAAACAAGTCCAGTCAAATCATCAGCGAAGATCTTCTCTTCGTTCGCCTGAGCGATGTAAAGTCATTGGCGGGAGAATTGGACGAGATCTCAGAAATTACTATGACCACAAAATTCGGCGACGTAACCATCCCAATGGAACAAATTGCCGGAATCAAGCTTCACACTGATGAAGACGATTCAGCAGTGGTTGTCATGGTCGACGGCGATGTCCTGACCGGCGTCCCCAATCTTCCAATGCTCCAACTCAGCACTGACTGGGGCAAAGCGGAAGTCAATCCAGAAGCGGTTCAGTCGATCACGACAACCAGTAACAGCAAGTTTTCGCGTCAGAATACTGACTTCGGCACACGCTGGACTTTGAAAACAGGAAACTCATTCGCTCCGGGAATGTAGGCACACTCTCGAGCAATTTGGTCTGAGTAGGTAGCGCATCGTGGCAGGGTTTCTGTTGCGGTGCGTTTTTTGTGGTGCGTCCTGCGGTCAGTATGTTTGCCCGATAAATCGTTCGAGGGCGTCGCCAAGAGAGCGGCTTAGTACTGAGGACAGGCGAGAAGACTGATCGTGCTTGGCGTTGGTCCGTGAATGCGAGAGAAATAGGGCTCCCGCCAAAACAAAACCTCAGCTCTACATGGGCATTCTGCCCAATTTTCGAGCAGTCAATGGCTCGGCGAGGCAAAGCCTCCTCATCGGCTAGGCAGTAAGGAAGAATAGTGTCTGTTATCGCGTGACTGAGGTTCGATCGTTACCGAGCCGAGACGGCACACCAGATGCACTTCCCGAAAGCGGATTTCAGTGCTTTCACTCATTCAATGGTTGCCAATGGAGACGCATCAACGAGACTACCGGCATACGAAAATTATTGCCACACTCGGACCAGCGACGGAATCGGACGATCAACTTGCGCAGTTGATCCTAGCGGGCGTTGACATCCTGCGACTCAACATGGCCCATGCTTCAGAATCTTGGGTCCGCAATATCGTTTCGAGGATTCGCAATATCTCCAATGAGGTTGGTCGGCAAGTTGGCGTGATGATGGATGTCAAGGGTCCGGAGATTCGGACGGGTACGGTAGATCACCCCATTGATTTGAAAGCCGGTGACATGGTGCAACTGCACACGGGTGCCAACTGTGCTTCAACCAATGGAATGGCCAACGTCTCGGTGAACTATCCGGATTTGCCAAAAAGCGTCAACGTGGGGGCGACTGTGTTGGTTGACAGTGGGCTGTTGCGTTTGAAAGTGATCGAGAAAGATCTAACGAGCATCCGCTGCGAAATGTTGACCAGCGGAGTGTTGGATTCGCGGCGTCACATTAACTTGCCCGGCGTCCAAGTAAACTTGCCCGCATTAACCGAAAAAGACATCGCCGATCTGCACGTCGGAGTAGAAGCGGGAATCGACTTCGTCGCGTTATCCTTCGTTCGCCAAGCCGACGACATTAATACGTTGCGGCGGACGTTGACCGAGTTTGGTTCCGACGCCAAGATCATCGCAAAAATTGAAGAACAAGCGGGTGTGCGAAATATGCGGGAGATCATTCACGCGACCGACGCCGTGATGGTCGCGCGAGGCGATCTGGGCATCGAGATTGATTATCAAAAACTTCCGCTCGTTCAGACCGAACTGGTGCACGCCTGTCAATCTGAGGGCAAGCCAGTGATCATTGCAACGCAACTTCTGGAATCCATGATCCAGTCGCCGATGCCAACGCGGGCTGAGATCTCGGATGTGTCGAACGCTGTGCGCGAACAGGCTGACTCGGTGATGCTGTCCGGGGAAACGACCGTGGGTAAATATCCGTTAGAGTCGGTGGAAGTTCTCAAGAACATCATCGGCAGCATTGAGCCCACCGTTCGTGGAGAATTGAATTCGCGCATCGAATTGGCTTCTCCCAAAGCAAAAATGCTGAGGTCGGCGGCCGTGCTGGCCCAAGAACTCGGTGACTCAGGAATCGTGGTCTTTACGCGCAGTGGCTACTTGGCGTATGCATTGGGTGCGTTGCGGGCGCGCGGCGTACCAATTTTCGCTTTTACCGATATTGAGTCGATTTTTCGCCAATTGATGCTGCCTTGGGGTGTCGAGCCGTTCTTGATGGATTTCTCGGAAGACCCGGAGCAAACGATCCTCGATGCGCTCGATTTCTTAAAGCGGAAAAAATGGTGCGCGCCCGACACCTGTTTGGTCGTCATCTCAAACGCTCTGGCAAACGAGAAGGTAATCGACACGATGCAACTTCGTTACGTAGACTAAAAGTGGTTTCAAAACCCATTTTATTTCGTAGCCGATCACCTCGCGCATTATCGCCCTGAAACGGATTTTGACATTAGATTTTTCCAGAGACGATTTTTATCGTGGGAGAACAACTAGGCATCGACCGAATCGACTCACCCCTGCGATCGTCGTCAGGCGCGTCGCCTTTAAGAAAAGTCGTCGCCGGAGCGGCTGTGTTTTCCGCCGTTTGCATGGTCGCAGTGGCTGGCTATGTCACGGCCGGATGGAGTCTCGGCGATGCGATTTACATGGTCGTGATTACGATATTCGGCGTTGGTTATGGTGAGGTCCAACCTGTCCAATCGACCGGACTTCGCACGCTGACGATTTCCGTGATCATTGCGGGTTACGGTGCGGTGATTTTCACGATCGGCGGATTGGTTCAGTTTCTGATTGATGGTGAGTTAAACAAAGCTTTAGGAGCTAGGCGCATGACGAAGGAAATTGATCGGTTGAACGGTCACACAATCATCTGTGGCATCGGCAGGCTGGGAACGATGCTCGCTCGCGAACTTCGCGAGAGCGGTAAATCATTTGTGGCAATCGACATGGATCGAGAACGACTTCGGGATGCCGAAGAAAGCGGCTACTTGGTACTTCACGGCGATGCGACCGAAGAAAAAGTTCTGGAGCAGGCCGGAATCGCACGGGCTTCAACCGTTGCCACGGTCCTTTCGGAAGACGCGCTCAATGTATTCGTTACGATCACCGCCAGAGAACTGAATCCGGAAATCACGATTATCGCGCGGGCCGAAAATCCGCGAACCGAAAAGAAGCTCTTTCGCTCGGGTGCCAACCAGGTGGTCTTGCCAACCGCCATCGGGGCGAACAAGGTGGCTCAGCTGATCGTTCACCCGACTGCAGAAAATATGCTCGAACAGATCCTCAGTCAAAGCAATCTGATCGGCGATCTGGGTCAAATTGGACTAAGGTTTGACGAGATGGAAGTTCAGGAAGATTCCCCGCTGGTGAATCGGGCGATTGAAGAAATTGAAATTCGAAGCAATCATGGATTCTTGATCGTTGGAATCCGCCGCGCGGACGGTACGAATCGAATCCACCCTGATCCTCTGACCAAATTGTTGCCGCATGATGTCGTCGTCGTGCTGGGCCACAATGATGATATCCCAGAGTTGGCCAGCCGCTTTAAGGCCTCCAGCCGAATGACCTACCGTGGAGTCACGTTTGAAAACTGAAGGCGGTCGCCCCATGGACGACAAAACGTAAGACCTTTCCCCAGTAGTAAAACGCCCAATCGCCGGTGTAGTGAAAGATTTCTGTTGTGGTTCGTTTTTTGTTGGTGGGTTCTTTGACCGGCTTGCGTCTATTAGTTTCAAGGGCGCGTCTGGCCAGCCGATTCGGCCTTGTCCAATGCTGCTACCAAACGCTTCGTAACATCGGGATGTTGCTCGGACAAATTGGTCAGTTCGCCGGGATCGTTTTCTAAATCGTACAGCTCATGGCCGAGATCCTGTCCCTCGCCGTAACGGAAGATCAGTTTCCATTTCCCGGAACACACCGCGATAGCGCTATCTTTACCGTTGCCTAAAATAAAGAGAGCCTCTCGATCGTTGATACGCTTTTGATTTCCAAGCAACACCGGCAGCAAGCTAAAGGAATCTTCCGCAACCCCCAGCGGAAGCTCACGTTTCACTATTTCGGCAGCCGTTGCGAACAAGTCCGTCAAACTGAAGGGACAGTCTGATACGGCTCCCGGCTTAATTCGTTCGGGCCATCGTGCTATGAAGGGGACACGATGCCCTCCTTCGTAAGAGTAGCCTTTTCCGTCACGCCACGGGCCATTGGTTACATGCCCCATTTTTTTCGCATCCGCCTTGGCAGACTTAAACTTCTCCCGAATGTCACCTGAATCATCGACCAGATTCAATTTGACTCCTTGCGTTCCCTTAAAGTCTTTGGGAGTTGCACCATTGTCGCTGGTGAAGATAACAAGCGTGTTGTCCGTCAATTCCAATTCGTCGAGCGTTTTCAAAATGTCGCCAACATGCGAGTCAAGTTCCTGAATGTAATCACCGTACAGGCCAGCTTTGCTGGTGCCACGAAACGGTCCCGCTGGTGTGATATGTGTGTGAGGTGAGCATGGGGCAAAATAAACAAAGAAGGGGTGATCAGCATTGCGACGAATGAAGTCCATCGCCTTGTTGGTCAATTCCGTATCGACTTGATCCTCGATTCGAGGCTCCGCGAGCCCTTCGGGAAAGTCTGTACCTTTGACAACACGGTAGGACTCACCCGGCTTGCGGCCAACAATATCATGATTCTCAATGAAGGCTCGTGTGGAATCGTTGTGATTTGATGGAACACCAAAGTGGTAGTCAAACCCAACTTCTAACGGCCCTCTAATTGGAGGAGCATTCCAGTCCTTGCTGTAGCCTAAGTGCCATTTCCCGATGGCTGCCGAGCGATAACCGGCGTCTTGCAGAAAGGATCCGATTGTCGTTTGTCCCGGTTTAAGTCGGTAGCCATTTCCGCGTTTATGCAGCCGCCAAGGACATCGTCCCGTTAGCAAGCCGTAACGCGATGGCGAACACAACGAAGCGGCCGAATGAGCATCAGTGAACCGCATGCCTTGGCCGGCCAAGCGATCGATGTTGGGCGTCACAATCTTTTCTGCCCCATAACAACTCAAATCCCCGTAACCAAGGTCGTCCGCAAAAATGACGACGATGTTGGGCGGCGCGGGTTCATCTCCAATAGCTGGTGAAGAACGTTCAAAGATTATCGCACAGATGAAAACGGGGACTAAGACGATTGCTTGTTTTGACATTTGGGTTACTTCGTAATAACAGTGACAGCTCATTCGGCTTCTGTTTCGCCGGCAAGCGTTTCAAGTATTTCTACCAGAGATGTGTCTTGTGATGGGAACACGGTTCGCATGTCGATAGTGAACTGTTCCTTGTGGATTCTACCCATCACGCCAGGGTTAGCACTACGCAATCGCTGAGCGATCCAGCTGACCGATCGCCCCTCCACGGGAACTGCGATCGCGAAGCTCGGTAGCTCTTGCGTCGGCAAACTTCCTCCGCCCAACATGGCGCGAGACTCGATGACCTCGCATTGCCCGATATTGCCTATGCCGCTGACCTGCGCCGAGATCTTTTCGGCACGCATTTTCAAATTTGCCGGCGGCGTCGACAACATGGTCAGCAACGGGATCGATTGCTCAGCCGTGTCAATGTTTCGGTACTGTTTCAATGTCGCAGCAAGAGCCGCCAACGTCATTTTCCCCACGCGCATCGCCCGCATTAGGGGATTGGCCAGAATCGCATCGATGTATTTTTTCTTGCCAACGATGATGCCGCACTGTGGCCCGCCAATCAATTTGTCGCCGCTAAAAAGTGCGACATCGGCGCCATCAGCAATGCTCTGACTGACGACGGGTTCATCGTTGAGTCCGTATTCTGAGTAGTCGATCAACGCACCGCTGCCCACGTCATCGATCACTGGTACGTTATATTTTCTACCAACTTCCACCATGTCTCGTGTACTGACGGTAGAAGTGAATCCGACAACCTCGAAATTGCTGGGATGAACTTTCAGCAGCGCTCCGGTCTCTTCATGGATCGCATTTGCGTAGTCCGATTGCCGAGTCTTATTTGTCGTCCCGACCTCTTTGAGCTTGCACCCGCTGCACTCCATCACATCTGGCAGGCGGTAGCTACCACCGATCTCGATCAACTGCCCGCGCGAAACGATCACTTCCTTTCCGCTCGCCATGGACGCCAAAGTGATCATGGTGGCCGCCGCGTTGTTGTTCACGACGACTGCCGCTTCGGCGCCCGTCAGTTCACACAAAAGTCTCTCAACTGCTTTGACACGTTGGCTACGATGGCCGCTGAGCATATCGATTTCGACACTGGCGTACCCGGCACTGATTGCCGCGACTTCTTCGATCGCCGCCTTGCACAGTGGAGCACGTCCCAACCCCGTGTGAAGGATGATACCTGTCCCGTTGATCGCCGAACGAAGTGAGGGTTGGTCCTCACGCGTTAGCCAGTCCGCAATGTGGTCGGCCATATCAGCAGGCGTTGGGATCTCGATGTCCTCAGTCGCCTCTTGAACTTTCTCCTTCAGGTCATCAATGAACGTGCGCACGCCGTCGACTACCACTTGGTGATTAACCTTCTCGACCATTTTTTTCAGCTGAGGACTTTCTAGTAGCTGATTGACCGAAGGAATGTTTCGAAGAATGTTAGCCATGTCTTTTCAATCTAAAATTGTCATCAAACAAGAAATCAACCTATAAGATCTGGTAGTTCAATCTGACTTAAGCCGTTTCGAACAGCAAGCGTTTGTCGCCGACGCGACGGGTAAATTCGATTTTGTCCAGAAACTCGCATAATGGCACTGAGTATTTTCTCGACACGCCCAGCACCTGCCGGATGTCGCTGATCGTTAAACCATCGGTTGAGCCAATGGCTTCGGTCAATTGTTTCTTTACCGCCGACATTGTTTCGGTGTGGATGTAAAAACCGTCTGGTTCCAACCGTACCATATCGCCATTTTCGCATGCCATCGACAAAAGTTCAGCAACCGAATCCTTATTCTTTGCCGCGTCTTGCTCCAGTTTCTTTACCGTTGGCCCTTGTAGCCCACTAGATTTTACTTGATCAATCAGCGACGCAAACAAGACCTTCTGTCCTTTGGACAGTTTGGGGCCGCGTCCAGCGAGTCCGATCGAACTAACGTTGGCGGTGATCTTTTTCTCCTTTTTCAGCAGCTCGACCGCTGCGGCCAACACTTCTGGTTGGTCCAAGTACTGAAAGCTGTTCTCCAGTACGTTTCTGGGATGCGTGAACCGAAGTGGGAATTTGTCATGCAGCGCTTCAAGTTTTGCGATGATTCGATTGGCGACTTGAGTCAGTCGGTCGCGGTGAATCTCTAGATTGCGAGATTGCGTCAGCTTCATTTGCAGCAATTCTCCTTCTTCGATCAAACTGGTCACTGTGGCGCTAGTCGATTCGACACCCGCGATACGCGGCAGGTCACTCTCATCCCACTGACGCCCGCCAGCACCCTCAACTCCTGCAGCCAGATAGATACTTGACGACGCTCTGGTTGCAGGGTCGTCGCTGGTCATGGCAGCCACATGTTTCAGGTCAATGTCGTCCGGTCTTTTCAGCAATACTGGGTTGGGATGCAAAACGCGCCCGCCACCAATTGTCATCACGGGCGATTCAGAACGTAGGATAAACGGTTGGTTGTAAACCGCAACGGCGTCTTCATTGAGATACAGCTGAGCAAACCCTGTACCACCGGGTTCAATCGTGTTGCCGGCCTCGGTCGTTTTCCCGTTCATCAGCCTGACGTTTGCCAGAATCTCAGCGGTGCCAATATGAAACCGCACCTTGGAACGATCTTTCAACGGGCGTTTTAGATCGCTGAGCAATTGGATTTCGACCAAGACCATTGACGAGGGACGCAAGAAACCCGTCGCCGTCAATTCGTGACCTCGATCGATTTTTTGGTGATGGATTCCGGCCAAGTTGATGGCCGCGCGTTGGCCGCGTTGCACGGTCTCCGAACTATGATCGTGGTTTTGAATGCCTCTGACTCGCACATCGATGTTGCCCGGTTGGAGCTGTAGTTGATCACCGACAGCAATATGGCCGCTGGCCACGCTCCCGGTCACGACAGTTCCGTGCCCTTCGATGGTGAAGCTTCGGTCGACCGCCATACGAAACGGCGCACTCTCTGCCGCCTCGAGTTTGAGCGATGCAGTTTCGCAGCACGCAACAATGGCCGCTTTCAGTTCGTCGATGCCCTGCCCTGTCTTGCTACTGCAGCGCACGATAGTTGCGTTCTCAAGAAACGATCCCGCAACGCGGCCTCGGATTTCTTCTTCCACCATATCCAACCAATCGTCTTCGACCAGATCACACTTGGTTAACGCGATTACGCCGGCGGGAAGGTTCAGCATTCGTAGAATATCCAAATGCTCGATCGTCTGTTGTTTCACGGAATCATCGCCTGCCACAACCAGCATTGCCACGTCCATTCCGGTGGCACCCGAAAGCATTTGGCGGACGAATTTCTCGTGACCCGGGACGTCTACGACGCCAATTCTCCAAGGATCTAGGTCAAGAAATGCGTATCCAAGCTCGATCGTAATACCGCGTTTTTTTTCTTCGGGAAGCCGATCGGTCGCCGTCCCTGTTAGCGCTTCGATCAGCGAAGTTTTCCCGTGGTCAATATGACCGGCCGTGCCCAAAATCAAATCGTGTTGCATGGCCCAAGTATATCAAAGATGCGATGATTGATGAAGAAGTTAGCTTACTTCACCTTGGTTGCAGTTCTGATCGGGATTTGCTTTATGTCTGCCGTTCGATAGGGACGCTTGCGGCTGTATAGTTCCAGACGAGAAACCATGCCGCTTTTTTGCGTGTCGGAATATGCGTCTTCCGATTTGTCTCCGCGAATTAGCTCGATTGCTTTCTCCTGATGCCGCACGGCCTGATCAAAATCCCCTGTTTCGGCAAAACAAGCTGCATAGACTTCCAGTATGGTCGGCGATCGGTCGCCCATCATCGCGACCAGCGGCTTGATCAATTCCTGTCCTTGCCCTCCGTCTCGGTCTTCCTCAAAAGGACTGGTCGCCAACAACCACGCCAACAACTGTTTTGAGCGTCGATGGTTGGGGTTAAGCTTGATCGTGCGGGTCAGCAAACCCACCGCCTCCGAAAAATTACCGGTAGTAAATTCGGCTTCCGCAAGATGCTTGAGCACATTTCGATCACTAGGCTGTAGGCGATGAGACAGACGCAAGAACTTTCGTCCCAGTCGTGCTTTGCCGCTGGCAAGATATAAATATCCCAAATCGCCTGCGACGAAGGGTAATGTAGGCCTGAGTTCATACGCGATCAACAGGTGCTTTGCGGCAGAGTTGAAGTCTCGTTTTGTGAAGTACAACCGGCCCAGCATCGCATGGACTTCGGCGCGCTTGGGATCAATTTCCAAATACGCAGCCAGCTCCGCGATAGCGGCCGATGTCTCTTTCTTTTCGATCATCACATTTGATTTACCAAGAATCGCCTCGGTGTTGAGCGGGTCCATCGCCAACGCAGCAGAAAAACTGGCCGCAGCCTGATCCAGATGCTGAATTTTCACAGCAAGATCGCCGTCGGGGCTGCTCAATGCTTGTTGGCGAATCAGATTTCCACGCCCCACCAACGCCGGGACATGCCGCGCGAAAAGCGCGAGTGCCCGATCGTAGAATTTCATCGCCTGAGCCAATTCGCCATCCGCGGTCAACTCAGCAGCATGCTGAGTCAGTTGCGACGCCATGTGAGGTCTTGACCGAAAGAACATTTCGTTCGCTGTCAGTTCCATTCCCATACCACGGAACTGGCTGATCAGACGAGAAAAATCCTCGGTGCGATATCGGTTCACCCAAAAGCCGCGACTATCGTTAGCAGCCGAGCTCTTTCCGTCGGCCAATTCTGCGAGGTCGGCGGCCAAGGCTTCGGTATGACTAGCATTGTCTAGGAAGTGGAACGAGGCGATTTGTCCGTATTGCGTCATCGAGAGCGCAAAGGGCAAATGTGGAATTTGCTGGTTGGAAAACCAGTGCCCACAATAGTATTCCAGCTTCTGGATAGAAGACAAAGGTACCGCTCCCCATCGAAATGGAACGCCGCCAGAGAAAAAATGTTCGGCTTTCTTAAGACGCAATTCATCGCTGTCGGACTCTCGGTCGGCGAACAGCAGGACCACGTCCAGATTCTCGTCTTTCCATGCCTTACTGTTTGAGGCCATGGCGTCGATCACTTTAATCGATTCGGGACTATCATCACATACAAGGACCGTGGTGAACGCATTTTTAACCGGCGACACCGAATACCATTTTTTATCACTGGCGATGTATTCGATATTGGGCAACCAAGACTCCGGACGAAACCGAGCCACCGGTAGAGGCGGGAGCTTAATCTCTCCATCGAGATTCGAACGTTTCAACACTAATTCGAATCGCCCATTGTTGTTCTCGGCCAATTGATCGTCGCCCTCGGTGATGATGTAGCGCGTATTGGGGATCAAGTTGTCAAAGGACTGCTGGCCGCCATCGGGCCACGTCACCACAGCTTTTTCGATTTTGGCTTCTTCGCCCAAACCAAAAAACAGCCGCTTCGATGATTGGCTGAGATTTCCAGACCCGGCGCTGACAAATTTGATCAGCGGTGCATCGTGACCGGCCAAGAACAACTCGACTCGCGCGCCGACGGCATCTCGGTTGGACGTTGTCCCTACCAACTTGAAATGAAGATAGCCGTTACGTTTTCTGTTTTCGTTAGATAGGATGCGTAGCTGAGGCCCGTTGCGGGAGGACATGATCACATCGACGTCTCCATCGTGATCCCAGTCGGTGGTCGCCACAGCTCTGGCATCATCGAGAAAATCGACTCCCGAAACTCCAGAGAAATTGGCAAAGCCAAGCTTACCGATACTTAGGTAGCAACGATTGCGCTGTTTGCCGAAAAAGGAAGCTCCTGATCGCACTAGGCCCAGCATGTCTTTTTCGATTTCGAGTGTGGGTACGATGCCGTCAACCGCTTCCCCGCGTTGTTCGCCGGTGACCAAGTTCGCATAAAAAAAACCGCCAATGTCGTCCGACGAATAACGGCTCAAGTACCCATTGGTGACGATCACATCATCCAAGCCGTCGTTATTTATATCCGCCGCAACTGAGCCGAAAGCCGATTCGGCGGAAAAAATTGGTGCTCGGAGAAAAAACGGATCGAAACTTGGTTGGCTCTCCTCTCCCCCACGTTCGACGGTTTTGGAAAACCAGATTTGGTCCTCGGCCAACACCGCTTCACGCGCCGCGTCTTCGGCAGAACCAATCTCAACATCCAAATCACCTCCGGAAAGACGTTGCCGCGCCGCGAGGGGGGAGTCGGTTGCCACGAACAGATCGGGCTTTCCATCCAAGTTGAATTCACCAGTGGAAACACTACGGTGCTGCGCTGGAACGTTCATACCAAGTGCCGTGCTGATTTCACTGAACCAGCCGTCGTCATTACGAAACAGCTGATCTGAGGCCCATTCGTTGGCAACGTACAAGTCCTGATCGCCGTCTAAATCGTAGTCTGTCCAAACTGCCGATCGACTGTAGCGATGGTTCTCTTCTGGAGTAAAACCAACCTGGCTGGTGACATCAGCGAAATTCCAGCCTTCGTCATTTCGCAGTAGCACATTCCTGCCGCCGGTCATTGCATCGAAATGCGAATCCGGCAGGGCAATCAGATCTGGAATCGTTTTGGTCGATCGATGCTTACAAATGTACAGATCCAGATCACCATCTTGGTCATAGTCAGACGCTGAAATACTATGGCCGTTTTGGCCAACGGCCATTTCATGTTCCAGCTGGAATTTGCCGTCGCGTTTCTGAGACAATAGCACAAGGCTTTTGTCTGTCGTGATGGCAAGATCCTGATCCCCGTCGTTGTCTAGGTCCGCCATCAGCACGCCGCGCGAATGGTCTAACAGGTCGACACCGGCTTTCTCTCCCGAATCACTAACAGTGCCGTCAGGGTTCTGTATCAGAAGCAAATTGGGTAGCCCGTGGGCCTGGCAAACATAGAGATCATCCAATCCATCGCCATCGATGTCACCAACGGAAATGCCTTGGTCGCCAACTACGTCGAGGCCAGAAACGCGCGCCGCCCATTGGTCCAACCCGTAGGATAATTGTTGTTTCAGCAGGTTGGTGGGCGAGAGAATCGATTCGGTGCAATCGTGAAACAACCGTCCAGCGGGGACCTGCAGAGTAATTTGTTCTTGGGCCAAGATCTTGATCGAGACGAGTGTCAGTTCTTTGCGCTGCGATTCGACTTGCCAGCGCGTCACCCAAATAGCCGTGGCTTGCTGCCCAACTCCGTCTTCTGTTTGCCCGTAGATTTCAGCGACCAACCTCGTTTCGAGTTGGTCGTCAAACCATTTCGTTGAGTAGGGTTTGAGGTCCAATAGAAACCCACTGGACTTTCCCCAAACAGCGAAACTATCGTCCACGAACTGCCCGAAAGCGTTGCCTCCAGAAAACGATGACGCCTGTTTATTAATCTGCCAGCGCGAAATCGTGGTGGATTCGTCTCTAAACCGGTTCGAGAATCCGTCCCAATTTATCCCGGAAGCTGTGAAGCGGTTGTCGACCCACTGAGGCGCCTCCCGCATTGGCGTTTCGTTGCCAACGCGAATGTAGCTTCGGACAAACCCTTTGAGTCGCGCGAGTTTGCGAGTCAATGACTCCAGCAATTGGTGCTCTTCGTTGCTCTGGATCAGTTCCGCGTAAAGGTCCTTCTCTGGCTGTGCTGCTTCGCACTCGTCATGAGACTTTTTGTCAGAGATGCTAAAGCCAACATTCTTGATCTCGCCATTTCCACAACCTATTTGGCCGCAAAAGCAGATGCAAAGAACGAGCGCGACGAAAAACGGGCGCCTTCGATCAACGAGCTTGCGGGCGATGAGTCGATCTTTGGGTGGCATGGGCGCAATGAACGGGCGAGAAAACGGCGGCATTTTTTGACAGACTCGATGGATAGAAGCATTCCCTTACTACATTAGACCTTCATTGTATTTCATTTTGCCATACGACAACAGTGAAACTGTGCTCCCATAAACATCTACAGACAGTCGGGCTCATTCTGCCGCAATCTGAAAAAATGAGATTAAATGCGACAAAAGCCCCAGCGTTTTGCGGTATCTTCGATTCCGGACCAGTAGTAAACTGGCGAAAGATTCAAATTTGCAGATTTTGGGGATCCACGCGGTATCGGCTATGGCAACTGACGTAAAGCAAGAAAACAAAGACGGAGTAAACCTGTCCGAGAGGGATTTACAGGCCAAGGACATCCACGTCGAACAGACCGACACCGTGCGCGGCAAACGCGTTCCCAAACCGAAAATGGTGGACAAGCACAGCCGCATTTTATGGGAGTACGTGATTCCAGTAGTGGTCTTTCATCTACTGATTCCTCTCGCGTTTTTCTCGTACTTCTTCAACATTTGGGGATTGCTGTTTCTGCCGATCGGAAATTACATCTTCACATCGATGGGAATCGGAGCAGGCTACCATCGGCTGCTGACTCATCGAGGATTTGATTGCCCGAAATGGTTCGAGTACACGCTGGCGACGCTGGGAGTGTGCAGCTTTCAAGACTCGCCGGCTCGGTGGGTTTTGGTGCACCGCGTTCATCACCAGCACTCTGACCATCAACCAGATCCACACACACCCAATGTCAGCGGATTCTGGGCGCACATGGGTTGGTTGTTTATCGACAATCGGGAATTGAGTACGGCGTCGGCATTTGACAAATACTGCCGTGACCTGATGCGTGATCGTTACTATATGTGGTTGCAGAAGGGACAGAACTGGATTCTGGTTTACCTTGCCCACACGATTCCTTTTGCCTTAGGTGGTTTTCTGTACGGTGCCATTTTTGAAGGCACGCTCGCGGGAATGATTCAGTGCTCGGCACAGTGCTTCTTCTGGGGCGTGATCATGCGAACGATTTACACGTGGCATGTGACTTGGGCCATTAACAGCGCCGCTCACATGTGGGGCTACCGCAATTACGAAACGCGCGAAGACAGTCGCAACAACTGGTTGTTTGCGATTTTGACCAATGGGGAAGGCTGGCACAACAACCACCACGCCGATCCGCGATCTGCCAAACATGGCCATCGCTGGTGGGAAGTGGACATTACTTTCTTGTCGCTGGTCGCCCTTTCTAAAATCGGTATCGTCAGCAATTTGGCCATGCCAAATAACGCAGCGCTCGACCGGAAAGCACTTTAGGTTCATACCGTGCCAAACATAAACATTTCCGTGCCACATGAGCACGGGCGGTCTGCTGCGATCGAGAAACTAAAGTCGTTCTCGCAAAAGATGCGCGACAACATGCCCGATGGCGTATCGGGTGTCGAAGAGACGTGGGCTGACGACGGCACGTTAAGCTTCAAAGTTCAGGGCATGGGCATGGAAATCGCCGGCACCTTGGAGCCGAGCGATAGTGAAGTTCAATTGACCGGAAAACTCCCCTTCGCCGCGCTACCCTTTCGTGGTTTGATCGAGTCCCAGTTGAAGACAGGGCTTGAGGACGCACTAGGGTAAGAACCGTCGGACAATGTCACAATGATTGATATTCGAATGGCGACGGTTAACGATATGCCAGCCGTGATGGATTTGATTACTGAGCTGGCGATCTTTGAGAAAGCCGCAGACCAAGTCACCAACACGGTGGAGCAACTGACGGCAGACGGCTTCGGTGACCATCCGTTATTCGAGACAATTCTTGCGGAAGACGATGGAATGATTGTCGGTATGTCGTTGTACTATTTTCGGTACTCGACGTGGAAGGGTAAACGACTGTACCTGGAAGATCTGATCGTAAACGAGGCTCACCGCGGCAAAGGGACCGGGCGGCTTTTGTTCGAGGCGACAATAGACAAGGCCAAAGAACAGCATTGCACAGGGATGATGTGGCAAGTGCTGGACTGGAACAAACCTGCCATCGAATTCTATAAAAACTACGCCAGCGATATCGATGGCGAGTGGATAAACGTCAAAATCAGTTTCTAATTTAGGCCTTCTTCGAGGTGCGTTGCGCATTGCCTCGGAAATTGCTTGAATTGGCAGACGTTACAATATATTATCGCTAAAAGAGTCTCTGCCCAGTTTGCTACTCAATCACTTTCCTATTCCCTTAGCCAAGATAGTTTCGCCATGACACGACAGACACGCTTAAATTCACTCGTTCTTTTGTTGATAGCTATTTGCTCGTTCAATTCAGATGCCGTCGGCCAGCAAATCACAGCTGAAGGGAACGTCTCGATCAACGGGCAGCAGGCCCCTCCAGAACTCGGCCCCGTAGCGTTTGTTGGTGACATTCTAATAGGCACGTTTTTGGACTCCTTTGCATCTGGCAGGCTGACTGCCAGCGAGGGTGCTTTACTTGATGCGAACTTCATTAGGATTGGCAGTGAGCAATCGACCGGCATTTTCGAAGCTCGGGGGATTGGAACGTCTGTCGCCACATCCCAAGGTATCAACCTTTTTTCCGGATCGTTTTCTGTAACTGACGGCGCTGCGGTTAGCGGTTTCTCTTTAGGCACCTCCAACAGTTCACCTTTTGCTCCAACAATAAACATTAGTGGATTAGGATCTCAGCTAACACTTGGCTCGGTTTTCCTAGACCGAGGCACGCTCAATGTCTCGGACACTGGTGCTTTTTCAGCGAACTCTCTTAATCTAGGAAACAACAGCTTTCCGGCTAATGCCCGTTTAAATTTGACCGATGGTGCCCAAGCAGTGGTCGGCGATTTGGATTTTGGATTTGATGTTCAAGGACGCAGTGAAGTTTCGATTGGCGATGATAGTTTTCTCTCCGTCTTCTCGAACCTTACTATCGATGGCAACAACACCGTGACCCTAGAAGGTGGGTGGCTAGTAAGCGAACAAGGCCTAAACATAAATCAGTTTGGTGAGCTACGCGGTTACGGTGAAGTGATTGGGGGGATTCAACTTGAAGGATCACCTCTAGGCAGTCACCGTTTGACCGTCACCGCGGATCAAACCCTTCGCACTTCAGGCATCTCTAACTTCACAGGGCAAATTACTAACTTCGGTACACTTGACGCTGGTAGCAACACAATTCAAAACGCTTTCAACGGACGCTATCTTGGTGAAAACTCAACCATTCGGGCTATCGAATTGATCAACGACGGAAAAGTCAACCTGACAAAGGGGCACAATTTTGTTGAAGCAAATTTGGACAACCGAGGTGACTTTAACATTTCGGGAGGCGCCACAGTGATTTTCACTAACGACATTTTGAACAATGGCGTCATCTATACCCACGCCGGAAGCACGTCAACATTACTGGGCAGGTTATTTGGTTCGGGCGTATTCGAAGGCGAGGGAGACGTAGCAATCTTGGGTGAGTTCGCTCCCGGCAATAGCCCGGGGCTAGTTTCCTTCGAAAGTGATTTAGCATTCGGCGCAGGCGCTACAACTGAGATCGAAATCGGGGGAACGCTCCGTTCTACCGCATTGCCACAATCAATTGTTGGCCATTACGATGCTTTCGATGTAGGTGGAACCCTCACGCTAGACGGAGAATTGGAGATAGCGTTGGTGGATGGATTCGAAATTGAATCAGGGCAAGAGTTTGTTATCGCTGATGTCGACGGTTCGCTAGAGGGGCAATTTAACGGTCTAGACGAAGGTGCCTTAGTCGGCGATTTCGGTGGCGGCGAACTGTTCATTTCGTACGTCGCCGGCGATGGAAACGACGTTTCGCTCTTTACGAGCGCTGCCCCCGAAGTCCTTTTGGGGGATAC
>CAZDBE010000051.1:0-5594 GCA_964503675.1 uncultured Pirellulaceae bacterium
GTTCTGAATCCATTGAGGTCGTCTAATTCTGTTGAGAGAGGATTTATTTTGGCAGCGAAACACTTGCCATCGAGTAGGGCAGGGTAGCGACAAGCAAAGCGGTTTTGTAGTGCGACCCTCCCCGCCAGTGCGCCTCTGACCCTCCCGAGGAGAGGGTGGCCAATCAGCGGTCGCGGTTCAATCTGAGAACCGCAATCTTAAACACTTCGGTTAGACCAACATCGCTGCAGCTGGAACAGGAAAGCTTTCGCACATCTCCTTCACTGCACCGCGGATCGACTCCAGCTTGGCCGTATCGTCGGCGCTTTGCAATGACTCGATAATCCAAGCAGCAATCTGCGTCATCTGATCGGTGCCCATACCGCGCGTCGTCAGTGCTGGAGTTCCGATACGAATTCCACTTGGATCCATTGGCTGGCGCTGGTCGTAGGGAATCATGTTCTTGTTGATTGTGATCCCGCACTTGTCCAGCGTTTCTTCAGCGACACTACCGCCAATCCCCAGCGGCGTTACGTCAACTAACACAAGGTGATTGTCGGTTCCGCCACTGACCAATTTTAGGTCTGACTTAAGCAAACCTTCCGCCAATGCTTTACTGTTGGCGACCACGTCTGCGGCATATTGTTTGAAATCTGGTTTCAACGCTTCAGCGAAACAAACGGCCTTTCCGGCGACAATATGCATCAGCGGTCCGCCTTGCATGCCGGGAAAGACGGCCGAGTTGATTTTTTTGGCCCACTTCTTTTTACACATCACCAAACCCGCTCGCGGTCCGCGTAGCGTCTTGTGTGTGGTCGTGGAAACAAAATCGGCATAAGGAACAGGGCTGTTGTGAGCTCCACCGGCTACCAAACCGGCGTAGTGAGCCATGTCCACAAACAGGATCGCGCCGACCTCCTCAGCGATCTCTTTGAATTTTGCGTGATCGATCTCGCGCGGGTAAGCACTTGCTCCGGCAACGATCATTTTTGGCTTATGCTCTTTGGCCAAGGCCGCAACCTGATCGAAATCAATGCGATTTGTGTCCTCGGTGACGCCGTAGTTAACAAAATTATACAGCTTGCCCGAAAGGTTCAGTCGCATGCCGTGAGTTAGGTGACCGCCGTGAGCCAAATCTAACCCCAAAACGGTATCTCCGACTTCCAAAGCAGCAAGGTAAACGGCTTGGTTGGCTTGAGAGCCGGAGTTTGGTTGGACATTGGCGTACTCAGCACCAAAAAGTTCCTTGGCCCGATCGCGCGCAATGTCTTCAATCACGTCGACGACCTCGCAACCGCCATAGTACCGGCGCCCCGGGTAGCCTTCGGCGTACTTATTGGTCAGCACGCTGCCAGCGGCTTCCATAATTGCGGGACTGGTGTAGTTCTCGCTGGCGATCATTTCGAGGCCATCCTGCTGACGCTGGGCTTCGTTGTTGATCGCGTTGAAAATATCGGGGTCTTGGTTCTGCAAAAAATTCATAGGGTTACCGGTAGTGTGTTGGTTCCAAAAAATAGTTGGTAACTAGAACGCCCATTGTTCCGAGATTTTCGCAAATCGGTAGATCAAATCCGAGAACTAGAACAAGTAAGTCGGTCGTGGAAGCTTTCCGCCACCGACGACATCGGTTTCGCGGTGGTTGGTAGCCTCCGCCACCTGAACATCGGTTATTTTAGTTTGAAAATGGAGACTTCCAAGTGACCCGAATTGTCACCTAGATGAGCCGGGGATTCGTTAATTCTCAACCACAAGACGCCATCACTGGAGATGATGTGTACCTTTGGCCCGCCTTCTGCGGTCGTTGTACCCGTACCGACAGCAATTGAATCAACTGCCTGGACTTCCGCGATGTCCTCCTGCGACAAATTTTCAGGAACCACGCACGCCATCAACTTCCCAAGCGGTTTGCCCGAATAGTAGTCAATCGTAATCCCACCGGCGTGGCTCACCCACGGCTTGGTCGTCTCTCCTACGACGATCTCGCCCGACGCTGAAAATCCAATCCGATCTCCTTGGCGAACCTTTATCCCGGTAGTCTGCCAACTTTGCGCGGCCGAAACTTGGAAGGTTCCCAAACGGCTATGTGTAGTTATTGCTGCTTCTACCGGATCAGCCTCCGTTAGCCTCGTCGCGCGCACGTCGTAGCCATAGTCGAGTTCGTTAATGAACAGAGCCCAATCCCTGTCCAGCGCACTACGGTGTGGCGCAATCGCCGCGATAAACGACCGGTTGAATTGAATTTGCGATTTATCGGAATCCGGCAGACGCAGGGAATCTGGCAGACGCGCGAAAGCTCTAGCCGACAGTGGATGCTCAGAGAGAAACTCGCACGCGGCCCAGCTCCAAGCGTAATACTTGACGTCGCGAAATCCTGACGGCGGAATATTAAACACATCGTCCAGCGACAAGGCGCTGTTGGCGGCCACCATTTTCTGAATGCGACCGATTCGTCCCCACCCCTTGGAATCATCAACCGACCGAATCTTGGCAGCCAGTTCCAGCTTCTCTCGGTCCCAATCATGCAGTGCCACCCACTCGGCCATTCCTTCAGAGTACCATGGCGGCCCGGTTGAACCCTTGAACCAGTTCATGATCGCATGCGTTCCCTCGTGCAGCATTAGGTGCCGCGTGTAGTAGTCGTCGGGTTGAACGTACATCCAGAATTCATGCCCACGACTGTATCCCGCTGGAAAATTTGGCAAGTCGTCGGGAATTAACCCTGCTTGTTTGAATCGTTGTTGATCCTGCATCACGATTGCAATGAGCCCATAGTCTTTGGCCAATGAGCGATCGATATCGAATTTTTCAAACCACAAAGGGACTGCCGCATCAAAAAGATCAATCCAACGCTGTCGTGGATCGGTTTGATTCTCAGATGCTTTTAGATCTCCAGATGCTTTGGCACGCACATCCGTATAGAGAGTGATGTGTTTTCCACGAAGGACAGAAATCCCCGCCGCCGCGACGCGCTGCAGATTGATCTTCATCGGCCGCAGCATCGCCGGGTTGATGCGCTGCATTGAGCGCTGCCGTGATGCTTCATCGTGCTCATCCGATTGGACCGCGTTTACCGGACAAATGCCGAACGCAACTAGCAACACCATCACGACGCTACGAAGAAACAGAACCCGCCCGATTGGTACGGAACTTAGCCAATTAGCAAGCAACATTCGACGCCATCAAAAACAGAACGAGTGAATGTTCAAGGTAGCCGAAGTCGCCAAGAGCTTGGAAGCCCTATTATAATAGAACTTTCCAAACTCTTGCAGCTTGCTTCATAACGTAGTGCAAGCGAGACGCATGCACAACGATGTCGAACAGCCCACACCAACTTAAACGGTAGGATTGGTACTGTTTGCCAGCGCCGATAGATACAACGTCGCGCTGCCTCGGTCGTTGACAGGTTTAATCAGCTTCGCCGCGTGACGAATTACGTCTCGACGACTAACTTGGCCAACCAACTTTCCGTCTCGCAACACGGGCAATCGTCGAATTGGCTGACTGATAAACATCTGTGCCACACTGAACAGTGTCATATTCTCGTCGATCGAAACCGGATCCTCAATCATGAACGAGCCAACCTCGCTACTGGGCAATGACCGGTAAGTCGCATCCAGTAGCACCTCTAAACAACAGCGCTCGGTAAACATGCCTAGCAACCGTCCGTCAGTATCAACAACCGGCGCACCTGAAATCTTGTTCCTGACCAACAACGATACGGCTTGAAACACATCTTGTTCAGGATGCAACTTAACCAACTTGGTCGTCATTACATCAGCCGCACACAACACGTCAGGAACATTTTTAAAACCCATCGCCATAGCCGTCTCCTCTACAGGTTACCACTAGTAAAAACCTCTCAGACCCACCGAAAGTGAGATCCTTCCAATCTACACCAGCAGGCAGCGAACACCAAATTTATTTTTCCCCATAACAACGCAACACACCTACAACAAAGAATCGGCAAAAGGGCCTTGTGAAATTTGTCACAAACTTCCTTCGCGTTTCTCTGCCAAATCAGGGCGGTCATTGACTTCGCAGGCACTTCATAAATATTTGGCAAGCGTTAGCAGATCTATAAAAATGATGACCAAAGAAGGCATGCTTGCGTTGTGTTCGCGCCATCTTTGCTTTTATGTGGTTGATCCGAATCACTCTGCACATCAGTCCAAAACTCTTATTACCCTCTACGCCTCACCTCCCTCAAGTTGTCGACGGCGCACGATTGAGATGGTTCTTTGCTGGCGACACATGAAGTCTCGTATGGTCGATGCATCAGCCGGCTGTCAAGAACGAAAGGGAAATTTCGCGTGCGAGAGTACGAGGCTTTGTTTATCCATTTGCGCTATGGGATGAAAGCTGCTTCACCCTCGAAACCGCAACTGTTTAAGTTGCTTGCACGCCGGTAGGACGCACAACTACCATCAACTACATCGCAACTGACCGTTTTTGCTCTGTTTCCGAATCATTCACACATCGACTCTCTTTGACTTTACCCAGTCGACGAGATACTATGAGCGTGCATTTTTCGCAGGGTTTCACCGATTCCATATCCAGATTTTATTTGGATCGTTGAGCATTCAAGACCGCCCAATTCAATGACCAGAGCCTTCTCACTTTTGATACAGCAACCATGAAAAAGTTCCGCAAGCAAAACAACCGCAACGCCTACCAAGTACTCGAGCCACGCAAGATGCTCGCAGGTGACGTCACGGCCACGGTCAATGACGGCCTCTTGCAAATCATTGGCGACGCCGAGGGCAACGAGATCATCGTGGCGGGTCGCCCCGATGGCACGGCAACAGTCTTTCCCATTGGCGACACCACGATCAATGGAAGCACCGACCCGTTTGTTGTGTCGACGACCTTGGACGACGTTGACGTCCAGCTGAACGCGGGCGACGACAACGCAACGATTCAGGGATTGGTACTTTCGCAAAGTCTGCGTGTTCGTACCAATGTGGGCGATGACACCACGTTCGTGCATCACATTGAAGTCCAACGTTTTGAACAATTCTCTGGCGATGGTGACGACACACTGGAATTCAATAACGTTTACAGTCGCGGTTCGATTTTGATCTCGAGCGAAAACAACGACGACGTTGTTTCGATCACCAATATGGCTGCCGGCACTAACGCCACCGTTGAAACCGGCAACGGAGTCGACACGGTTGCAATTGATAATTTGGGCGTCAAAGACAACATCAACTTGAATACTGGCGGTGCCAACGATCAAGTGATAATGACTGGCCTTGTGTATGGCTACCGCGCGAATCTTATACTGGGAGAGGGAAGCGATTCATTGAATATTCTTCCAGCAACCAGCAACGAGACCGCATTGTTTTTCCGCAACTTAAACGTACAGGGCGGCGCTGGCGATGACAGCATTTCGATGGATGCGTCTGTCACCTCGCGCAGAAACACTGTTGTCGGTGGAGATGCAGGAACGGACTCAATCGAACAAGGCGGTGCAAGCCTACGCAGTGACACGATCAGCAGTATCGAAAACCAGCAGGTCGACAATTTGGATGCGCTATTGGATAGCGTTTACGCTGCACTCACCGCTGCAGACATCGACACCACGCCGTTCGGCGGCGCTGTGGACCCAGAAGACG
>CAZDBE010000051.1:5694-23823 GCA_964503675.1 uncultured Pirellulaceae bacterium
ATGGCGAAGATACTGGAGACGATGGCGAAGATACTGGAGACGATGGCGAAGATACTGGAGACGATGGCGAAGATACCGGAGACGATGGCGAAGACACCGGAGACGATGGCGTAGAACCGGCTATCACAGCTACAACCGAAGCTTTGGTCCAGAACGAAGACGCCGGAGCACAGGTATTGGACGATAGTTTGGTACTGGTGGGAGACGACACAACCTACACCGGAGCCACCGTGAGTCTGGGCGATACATTCATCGCAAATCAAGATGTTTTGGCGTTCGATGATAACAGCACCAGCGACGCAATCACCGGCACTTTTGACAATACGACCGGAACGATAACTCTAATCGGCGATGGTACGCCCGGCGAATACCAAGCCGCGCTGCGTGCTATTACCTTCAACAACACCAGCCAGGCCCCCGATCTGACTGGACGAACTGCGACCTTCACAGTGAGTCGCGACGGCGAAGATGATCTGACGGCCACGCGCGACATTACCGTAGAAGCTTCCAACGATGCTCCGACAGTGACTGGTCAAACCGAGACCATCACTGTGAATCTGGACGATAATCCAACGCTTCCTGTTGCGTTGAACGAGAACGCGACAATCACTGATGCCGATGGTATTCGTCTCTCGGGCGCCGTTGTGATCATTGATGAGGGACGACAAACGGATGATGTTCTGGCATTTACGGATGATCCTGATGATGACATCACAGGCGAATTCGATGCCGACACCGGCTTGCTGACATTTACGGGAACTGCGGACTTGGCTGCCTATCAAGCGCTGTTGCGCACGGTCACGTTTGACATGGGAGCGACGCCGACCACTGGGCTCCGCGAAATCAGTTTTGCCGTTACAGATGTCAGTGGCGCCAACAACGCTACCTCCGCTGGTGCAACAGTAATGGTCGATGTGATCACCAACACATCCAACGTGTTACAAGGTTTTTCACAAACCCTGAACGCGACAACGGTAGGGGCTCCAGTGGCGCTTAACCCGTCCCTTACAATCTCACCAACTACCGATGTGGAACTACCAATCAACGGCGCCGAGGTGGTAATCAGTTCTGGTTTAGCCAGTACTCAGGACCGGTTGACGTTTGAACAAGTCGAAGGCATCGAAGGCGTCTACGATTCTGCGCAGGGCGTTCTGACATTTACTCCCGAAGATGATTTGGTCGATGCCCAATCCAAGTTCCAAGAGGTTCTGCAATCGGTGGCATATTCAAATGTCGGAACCAATACAGATACAACAGATAGAGTTATCCGAACGACGCTGATTTCAAACGACGACATTTCGATCACCCAAACACTGAATCTGACTCAACCCGCAGAAGATCGTGAAATTCAGGACTTCATCGCAGACGAGGCCAACAATTTTCAAAACGCTCAGAAGTCCGAGAGTGGATTGTACTTCTCTATCGAAACTGAGGGGACGGGAGATGTAGCAACGCTGGCTGATGAAGTAAGGGTTTCCTATCGCGGCACTCTTCTCGATGGGACAGAATTCGATGCCAATAGCAACGCCACACTCCTTTTAAGTCCAAGAGTAGAAGACGGCGTACAGCGGTTTGGTGTAATTGAGGGTTGGCAAGAGTTCTTTACACAAAATGCCGTTGGCACCAAAGGACAACTGCTGATTCCTTCATCACTTGGTTACGGCCCGAACGGAAATGGCTCGATTCCAGGAGACACACCCTTGTTCTTCGACGTAGAATTGTTCGAGGTGATCCCGGATCCCACATCTACATCGAGTTAGTCAAATCGATTGGTATGATGGACAAACGCGTCGGTCGCCGAGTAAAATCATTGAAGATTTCGTTAACGGACAGGTTAGGCTCTAAACCGCAAACAACAGGGAACCTAACTTGCGACAGTTCCTTAGAACGCGAATTCGGCTCCAAAGTAACCGCCGTGAAGGACCAGATCATCATTGGCAGTAGGACTTTGAACCGCGTTCAAATCAGAGAAGTACAACTCGGTTTGCGGAACGGCGAACGCCACATCCGAAACGAACAAGGCTCGATAGCCCACGCGAAGGCGGCTGTTGCTGAACATGCGATAGGTCAAACCTAGATCGAGTTCGCCAAGCATAGTGATGTCCGAATTGTCGCCTTCAGTATCAAATGCTTGGCCGCTGTAAACTCCGTTGAGCACTTGAGCGGCATAGGCATCTGCACCGCGCGGTTGAATCATTACACTTTGGTTGTTCGTGAAACGATTATTGAAGATGCCAGCCTTGGTACCGATGATCAGACTGAACTTTCGGAGAAATCCAATCTCCGTTCGTCCGCCGATTTGAGCTCCAAAGAGTCTATTGGTAACTTCATTCAGATACTCAGCCTGTAACAGATGGCTGGCAACCGTATTCTGCCGAAACGCTTGAGCGTTGTAGCCGAATGACTCGTCAAACTGAAAGTAGCGGAAACCAAGCAGATACTCATGTGAAGCCGTCCGTCCAGCGCCCTTCTTGCGTTGTCCTGTTCGGCCGAGACGCAGAAGATTGAATTCTACATTTTTAATCGATGATTCCCGAGTGACTTGATGCACATCGGCATAGTTGAAGAGCTCGGCCGCAGTGACATCCGCCACGACGCCCCCAGTACCAAAATTAGGTACACCGACACCAGACAAATATATGGCCGGATCGTTAACACTGGCTGCGTTTAGGGTAGTTAGCGGCGCGCCGCCCAATGTTGCTGTTGCGCGGCTTGGCTCAAGTGAAAAGTAGCGAGCTTCGAAACCATTGCCGTTGGCTTTACGGCGAGTCAAATTGAGATCGTAGCCATAAAAGTCGCCGTGGTCCGCATCGTTAGCGAATAGTCCGCGCTCATTGGGAAATTGGCTAGCGGAAACTTGTTGGTCGTCCCCGTAGTTGCGATTGAAGTACAGTCCAGAAACTCCGATCATCGTATTGACGCCCGACCCATTAGCCTGCTCGCGATTTACAGGAACAACCGCTGGAGCAGCAACGTAGTTGTCTCCGATGTCGCAAGCCTCGTCTTGATAGTAAGCCTCCTCGTCTTGATAGACCACATACTGGTCTTCTTCGGATTGTCTTTCATCATCCTGCTTCCGCTGAGCCCGTCGTTCTTTTTTTGCCAAATGCTTAGCGCGATGACGGCCAAAAATTCCTTTATGTCCCCGGCTTCGATTGGAGCGTCGAGAGGAGGTTCCATCGATTCGATCCGCTCCGGTGTTATCGTAAAGTTCTTCTTCAGATTCAGAACACTCCGCCAAATCACAATCGTCGTAGTTTTCGCATTCATCTCCATCAACGTAGCAGGCCTCTTCGCTTGATTTGCACGTGTCGCAGTCACCTGTGCTGACAAACTCACCTTCGGCACATGGATCGCAGCTACAATCGCCTTCCGAAACAATACTCGTCGACTGGCTGTCGCAAGGTTGAGCTGCGAGAGTTGGCGCAGAAGCCGTTGATGCTGCTGCAGGAAGTCCACTGTGAGCAGCTTTCTGCCCAACACCAAATTCACCGGAGTTCACCGGGGTGCTTCCCGGATAAAAACTGCCCGGCGTGGGAGGAATGGCCATTGCCGCACTTGGCATCGTCGGTGGCGCGCTGTTGATCGGGGAAACGGTCGAACGAGGCTGCGCTGGCGTATCAAACAGAGGCAGCGAATTTCTTGCCGGCGACGCGATAAGCGAAGAAGCTTGGCTAGTAGCAGGAGGCAGTGCGTTAGTTTCTGGCAACTGAACGCTGCTAGACTCGGTCGGCTGCGTCTGGTGCTCGGGCGCTGGCAATCGATTCGGCGCAGGGGCAGAATCTAGATAGTCGAATCCTCCGTTTGAAGGAGTGTCGAATTCAGGCAATACTTCCGCGACTGGGCCAGGTGCCATATCCAAACTTTGACTCTGGGCGAACGACGTTTGATCGTTCAAAACCATTGTTGCCACTAGGGTCAAAAACAGAACAGGTGAAATCCGTTTCATCTTGTCTTCCTCGTTTCCGCCAAACCGCATTCGCAGGGCCCGACCGGTCATAGTTTTGATGACGTAAGTTGCCGCCAGCTATCGACTGGCTTCACGTCTGAAACTGGTCTGAAAATCAGTACCAGTACTACTTCAGTTCAAATCACTTCAATTCGTACTTTACTCATCGTCCGTACGACTGTGTCCTGTCAATAAAACTGCATCAATCAGACCGACTCGTAGAACCCGACCATGCGAAATCCTGACAACAGCGCGAACCCAAACAGTCAAAACATCAGCTATGATCGGTAGAGTTTACCGGACTGTTGCAACCATATCTCATCAACCGCCAAACGGAGCACGCAATCGCTACATTCAGTAAAGCTTAACAACATACTGTTCTGATCGTTGATCACTTGTAAAGCGGAGAACTAGCATGGCTCATGTATTGACGCGTATTAAGGTTTTTCGGATATAGCGATTTTGACGCCACAATGTACCCACCGCGCTACTGATTCCTAAGGTTGCCTGTAGGAACGGAAACGACTCCGATACCCGTTAGATACCTTCTGATAGTCAGCGCGTTGCTGATTACGATACTGAAACGCATTGACCACAGTGGAGGAAGGCGACATTCGGCCTTCAGTGAGTAGTGCGAAGAACCGAAGGACCGGTTTTCGTCCGAGAAGTAGACTCTCAGTGATTCCGAATCTGTTTCGTCTATTCAGTCACGACGATGCTTTGCTTCCGTTGCGATTGCCATTGACGACGCACAATGACGTAACCAATAGCAACAACCATCAGACACTGGCCCCAATGACAAAAATTGTCTACGCCCGAGGGAAACGCCACGATGAGTGACAAATCTGTTCCGTCGCGTTTCATCTGCAGTGTAGTACAGACAGACATCGTTCCGCAAAACAAAAGGACAAACATAGCGGCGGACCATCCCCACGATCGCATCATCCGACGATTTAGCGCGTTGACGAAGTTGATACACAACAAAGGCACCAATAGTGTGCCTAGGTAGAAAGTTGCCCAAATAGTAGATGACTCAACAGGAGCCTTGCCGCCAGTCTCAGAAAAACTGCCAAAAATCCCCTCTAAGATCAAACCAGCCAAAATAAAGTACGCCAAAGGCACGGCCACCGCCAAAACCAATGGAGCAATCAGACAACACACCAGTGGCAACCTACCAACAAGAGTTCGACGGCGATAATTCTTCACCAACGGGGTGCAAAAATCGACTGGTGGTTGATCGAACGTATCGAAAACCTTGCCAGCACGGCCACACTCTTGGGCATGGTCGGCCAGTTCATCGCAGGTGCGTCTCACATAGTCTTCAGGTAACCCGTAACGATAGAGATCTGTTGCAACCGAGTTAAGCCAATCCTGCGGATCCATGACCCTCCTCCGAACTGTCAAACACTTTGTCAATCGCTTCGGCAATCTTCAACCACGTCCCGCGCGACTCCTCTAACTGTGCCAAACCCTTCTTCGTTGTTCGGTAAATCACACGCTGTCGGCCGTTGTGCTGAGTCGTTTTGGTCGTCAGTTTTTTCTCGCTTTCCAATCGATGCAACACCGGATAGATACTACCTTCACGAAAGGTCAGCTGCCCGTCGGTGGCCGCTGAAATCGCTTGAACAACTGCATAGCCATGCATAGGTTTTCTAGAAAGTAGCCGCAGCACTAATAGCTCCGGTACGCCAGTTAGAAAATCTGGATTCGTTTTTCGCTTAGTCATAATTTACTCGCGCGAACTCTGTTGTGCCAATTTGCTTAGGTTCCGGAGCCCACGGTCAATTTCTTGTTGAGACGCTCGCTGCTGTTTCTGACTACTTTCACCAGCAGCAACTACGTGGCCGCTGGCAGCGCCGACCACGGGATACAGAGAACTTCCATCGGGCAATACTTCACTAAGGACACCGCCAAGCTCCATACCGTATCGAGCGTACATCAATTGACGCACTTTCTCCTGATCGTCAACCGATCCGTTGATTGAAACATATTGTAACACCTCACCGGTCGCCAAGGTTTCATGCCACATCGCCGCCAGTGGTAGCTGCTGAACCGTCGCATAAGTACCTGGAAACTCGCGCTGGTGAATGTCTTTCGCATAGGCTGCTTCAGCCAATGCAAGCGTTGGTGCGTCAGAGAACACCGAAAGAGTATCTGTATAGGGGTTGTAGTTGTCTCGACCAAATAGGCGTCCCGGAAAAAAAGTGTACTTGAGCGTTGAGAGCGCACCGACGGTGTACCTCCACCCCGCACCAACACGTTTGTTCTGAACCAGTCGCTTCCATTCGCCACCAGGGTCATATTGATTGACGCGCACCTTAACATCATTGAGGCCGCGCGAGTCGATGTAGTTGGCAATCTCGTTGACGGTTCCATGGGAAACGCTGTGATTGTCGGCGCGCCGATCCCACAAAAGCAATTTTCGTGGAATGCCAAACGCCCATCCGACGCCATCGATTACCGGTGCACGTCGACCAACTTCGACATCAACATGTCCCAACAAGGACGTGTCGGGCTCCAAATCGCCTTCGACGGAATCCAAGTAAATTCTCTCTTGGGCATGCAAATGGCCCTCAGGTGAACCACTTCCCAACAGCAATGTTACTACTGCCAGCAACCCTGTTAGGGCAAATTCCATTCGCCCGATTCCTACGTTTACCATCTTGCGATCTCCCTTATTCCATTTCGGGTTTGGACTCTAAACCTCTTTTCGACTCCCTATACATAGAACTTAATAGTATATGGAATTAATTGGGTCAATGGCAGTTGGAGAAGTCATACTCGACGAAACAGAAAAGCGAACATTACTCAGACTACCAACTGCGCACGTTGGTTGGAGACTTTGAACGCGGCAATCGAACCACTGTTGAACTCGATGAAATCCCTCTCGATACCGTCAGAAAAAATCACGCCGTTTCCGTCCATCTGCGAACCAACTACCAGCTCTTGCCTCTGTTCGATCGCGCCGCCCACCATTTCAGCGCTGCTGTGGCGGCTGACAAACGGCTCACGAACGGCCCATAACAATCGGGAGTCCTCCCACTTCATTTCTGGCCGATGCACAGACTTGCTATTGCCAAAAGTAGTACCAATCCGGTCCGCCATATTAAAAACGCTTGACATCCATCCTGTTGAACCAGCGCCAGTGGATATGATCAAGCCGCTGGATGATTGGGCTTCGGTCTTTAGATTTAATTCGACCGTGTACCGCGCAGAAGTGTGTGTTTTACAGCCAACAAAAAAATCATTAAATGCCAGCATTCGTTGGCCGTCGTTGGTATTCACCTCCGCCAGAGTCACCGGTCGAGTGCGCGATTTTCTTTTAATGGTTTGGTTCACGATCGACCTCACGTCGTCAACATTAAAAGGGAGCAATATCCCGTCATTGGTCAATGGGTCAGGGTTGACTCCAATGATCGGCACATCCCCGACGTATTTGGCAACGTTAGCCACCAAACCATCTGGGCCAAATACAACTACCGCCACGCAACGTTGGAAATCAAAATTGGCGACCAAGTCACGGCCAATGCGCTTGACGGGGTAATCGGTTTCTACTTCCGTCAGCAATTTTTGCAGACAATGCTGGTAGTTCAGGTCCTCTTCCTGAATCTGGTCTTGATCCAACAAGGCACCAACAGCCAAATCTAAATCGTCTTGATTGTTGTTGGCATTTTCTGCGGACCGCGACATAAGACGCGCTTTCTCGTGGCTAGCCGCCTGTTTCATCCGGAAGGAAAATGCAGACGAAGTCACCCAGCGTTCCTTCAAATTTTCCAGCCGTGTTTCACGCGTCACCACAGCCACAATAGGAACGAAAGCACCCATGTTTAGCGGTCCCGATTGCGGTTGCGGTTGGTAGTTTTAGCCTTCGCGCTTTTGCCATTGGCCGACTGATCATCTGCGCTCAACAACGTATTAAGTAAATCGGGAGACATATTGAGCGTACCAATTTTATCTGCGTTGTCGGCCAAATCGCGGAAGGCTAGTGCAATCATTTGTTGCGAGTTAATACCGCCTTCGGATGCGGCCAACAGCGTTTTCCAATCCACATCTTTCATCGGATCGAGCATTGCCCGCAACGCATCAGCTCGAGCTTCGGATTCCTTGCGTTCGTTTTGAACTTTTTGATCAACCAGTTCGGCTCGTTGCTGCTCCACTGCAATATCGGCATTGAGCTGTGTCTCACGTACTTGCCGACGTTTCTCTTCGACCTTAATTTCCGTTTGCAACTCGTTCTCTTTAATCTGTCGCTCAAGGTCAATTGCATTATTTCGCCGAGCGTGCATGGCTTGGTCGGCTTCCTGCAGTAGCTGTTCGCGCGATTCCGCTTGGAGTGCTTTGGTCATCTCCGGAGTGGCTTTGATAGAGTGAATGGAGACACTGATCGTCTCCAAGCCCAACATCGCCACTAGACTTGATTCTTTGAGCGCCTGCTGAAGCGTTGTAACCAGACTATCAGAATCGGTTAAAACCTGCCGCAGTGCCGTTTGTTGAGTAAATGCGCGGGCGGCGATCTGCGCGGCGTGAGTCAGTCGATCATTTAGTTTTGCGGGATCGTCGGATTGATAGCGTCCCCAACCATCGACGCTGTAGTCCATCAGCCCGGCCAGCTTTTCAGGATTCACGACACGGTATGTCACATCACCTTGAATGGTGGCCTCTTGAAAATCGGATGTCGTTTCGTTGAAAACAAACGGTACAGTGACGCTCGAGATCGGCATCTGCACGACGACACTCGACGGCGTAAAATAGAAAAAGGAAAGCCCCGCGCCTTGACGCAGCAGCTTTCCATTTTTGTATTGCATCACGTGCGTGGTCGGTGTGGCCTTGAGGTATTTGAATCCCAACATCAAAATGGTGTCCTGTCGCGGTGAAAGAAGAGTTTCTCGATCGAGGAGAAACTCTGTCTCATTGTATTTGTCCCGATACCGTATGCCAAACAGTATCTGCGTCAAAATTAAGACAACAGAAGTCACAATGGGTTCACCAATGCGTTAGCTGGTTCCAGTTCACCCTTTCAAGAAACAAGAATAAAGATGTTTGTTCTCGCAGTCGAATTCAGAATCCATCCAGCTAACGCTGACCAATTCCGGGAAGCGATTCTTAAACAGGCCGCAAGATGCCTCTCTTTAGAGCCAGATTGCCATCAATTCGACGTCTGCTTCGACATGGACGATCCGGCGCACTGCTTGTTGTATGAAAAGTACACCGATCAAGCTGCGCTCGAATTCCACAGAAATACCCCACACTTCGCGCAGTTCAAAAAAGAGATAACGCCTTGGGTCGAATCCAAAGAAGCAAAGTCGTGGCAGTGCGAAACATAGAATGCTTTATCACACATCCTAACACCGAATCGAACAGCAGATGTTCGGCTATCTCTCCGAAGCTTTCTGAAGCATGGCACTCACTCTGCTGGTGTCTGCGTTAAGCTTTCCTAGACCTTCAGATTCAAAACCGAGTGTCGAATCCACCATCAACTCTTCAGTTGCGCGGCTTGGTTCACTCTCTTGCGGAATATCTTGTTCCCAGTTGGCCTGCTCAAAACTGTCCTGAGCAAAACTTTCTTGATTCATCGCCTTCCGAACCAACTCGTCCTTTTTAAACGTGAGCTCAATAGAGTCGCCCTGACCGCCTTGATCCGAACCATCCAGCGCTCGAGCCCCTGACGGAGACGTAAACGCGACTTGGGGAGGTGTAACACTTTTTGTCGCTGCAGATTCGTTCTGGCAGCCACTGGTGAAAACTAAACAAAACATAACAACCAAATTGGTAGGCGCTATTACAAAGTAAAATCTCATTTCGGACATCACTTCTCTAAATTTTTCAACGAAGTGAGCGGAAGTCGCCGTCATCGCTCCCGCATAGAATAGATTCCGACCGCCGGTCGGAAGTCCAGATTGTAGCCGAACCAATTCAAAACCCAATAATGGTTTCGGATTGAGGCAGGAGTTTAAGACTATGTGAAATTTTAGAGTAGGAGGCCGTCTCAAAGTCATCGAGTGGACGTTAGTATTGTCCACTGAATTTGACTTCTTAAAGTTGTTACAAGTAGTAAAGAACCAGACATAAACCTAGGATCAGCGTGGCCCAAACTGCCATTGTGTTGGTGGACCACGCTCGGCCCATTAACCCTCCCTCATGAAACCAGTTTCGACCAGTTCGAATGATGCCGTCAAGCATCGCGAGAAATGCTCGTCGCAAACCACCGTCGATAGCAAGAACTGCTGTGCTACCAATACTGACTGCACCCGGCAGCAATTTCCGATACACCCAATCGGTATCCAAATTCGTCGCGCGGATTTCGGCCGGATAAAGATTCGTCTTGATCAGTACCACGAAAGCCAATGCAGCAAACAACAACAGTTGAAGTTGCAGCGTCACATGCGAAAGCGTGTAAGGTGAGTAATGAGATTCATACGGCAAGAATGCATAAAGCGATTGATAAAAGATTCCCAAGAAAATACAGAGACCGGCGGCAATCGCCATCGCCAGCAACATGTTCCATGGTGCCTCTTTAGGCCGCTTGCCCGAATCGTGTGCGAAAAACGCAAAGAAAGGAATCTTGATTCCCGAGTGCTCCATCACACCGGCCGACGCGATTAACAACACCAGCCACGGCCAAAACCAACCTGCCTCCGCGGCCGCCGAAATAATCATCGATTTACTAATGAAACCACTCAACAACGGAAATCCAGAGATTGAACCTGCACCAATCATGCAGAACCCGGTCGTCCACGGCATCGACTTATGCAGCCCACCGAGCTCTGTCGCTTTGGCCGTGCCGACTCGATGCAGCACCGCTCCCATCGACATAAATAAAAGGGCTTTGTAGATGATGTGGCAAAACGCGTGAGCCGCCATGCCGTTAATCGCCAGCTCTGATCCGATCCCGATGCCGACGACCATAAAACCCAACTGGTTATTCAGACTGTAGGCCAAAACCCGTCGGAGGTCGTTTTCGATGACTGCAAAAATAATTGGAAACAGCGTCATTGCGCTGCCGATCCAGATCAGTTCCTCAGTTCCCGCGAACCCTCGGGCTAATGAATAAACGGCCAACTTCGTCGTAAAGGCGCTCAAGAAAACGGTGCCCGTCGGCGTCGCTTGCGGATAGGAATCTTGCAACCAGTTGTGCAGAAACGGAAAAGCGCACTTGATCCCGAACGCAAGGAAAATCAGCAGTCCCGAAATAGAGAGATTACCGCTGTCTTGGTACAAACCAACGACACCAATTTCACCCAGCGCCCCAAAAGAAACCGCTCCTGTTTCGGACAGCCGCATGATGGCTCCCGAGAGCAACAGTACGCCCGAGCCAACTTGAATGATCAAGTACCTCATCCCCGAACGATACGAAGCCGTGGTGTTGGTCGCCCACACCAGTACAACACTAGCAATTGCCGTCAGTTCCCAAAACACAAACAGCGTCATCAGATCGCCCGCACACGAAGCAGCAATCGCTCCTCCGGCGTACATCATTCCCGATATATGTTGTTTCACATCGTCGACATGCAGGGCATAAATCGACGACATGATGGCGGCCAGATGAAAAATCAACCCAAAGATAAAGCTCAGTTTATCGATCCGGACCATCTCCAGCATTTGGCCGAACACGTCGATTTCCCCAAAGACTCCAAACGGCGTCATCAGAAACGCCACCAAACTGATCGCCGACAACACGAGACTACCCCATGCGGCTCGCCTTCCTAGCAGCGGCAACAACAGCGCGCCAAGAATCATAATGGTGCCGGGCGGCAATTGTTGGAGAAACCCCAACGGCAAGTCGGATGCAGATGCTGCCGCGTAATGAAACGCTTCGGACGCCGCGTGACCATGATCGCCATGGTGGTCAGCTGCGCCGACTGCCGCTTCAGATACGCCATGCGCCGTATCGGCCAACAGGCCAAAGAAATTACTGATCATAGTAATCCTCCGACCGGCGAATCACGAATCTCAACATCGTCCCCAAAAACACAACCACCACAAACGCCACAAAACCTAAAAGGGCTTGATAGCCAAACATTTGCTCGAGTGGAAAGTGCGCTGGGTGATGTTCGTCATAAAACGAGCTACCAAATATCAATTCGACTACCAACAGTGTCACACAAGCAACCGCCAGCCCAACGACAAGGCGATTAACGTTGGCCGGTTTTTCGAACCAGCTTGGTGAACTTGTATCTGAATTTTCGTTCATGGAATTATTGTCCCGCCTGCAGAATCGGAAGGAGCCATTGATAAATTTGATTGGCGAAGAAAAACAACACCACGCTACCGACGGCCGTGATACACAGCGGTACCACACACAGCAGCGGGCCTTCCTTGATCTTCCAGCCACCGCTGTCATTGCCCTCGGCGCTGCCTGCGCCATCTTCTACCGGAGCCATAAACGCAAGGATCGGGATCGGAACCAGATAAGCAATGTTCAGCAACGAACTGACCATCAACGTTCCCATCAGCCAAGCTTTCCCTGAATCAACCGCACCGAGTGCAAGGAAATACTTGCTCCACGCACCGCCGCCGGGCGGTAACCCAATGATACTGATCGTCGCGATCAAAAATGCGGCAAACGTAAACGGCATCGTGCGTCCAAGCCCACGCATGTCACTGATATTTGTTTTGTGTGCCCCCACATAAATCGCACCCGCACAGAAGAAAAGTGTGATCTTACCCACCGCGTGCATCGCGATGTGCATGCCACCGCCAAGGACACTGGCCTCCGTGGCAATCGCCGCGCCCAGCGTAATATAGGCGAGTTGGCTGATCGTCGAATACGCCAACCGCGCCTTTAGATTGTCTTTAGTCATTGCCACCAAGGACGCCAACAGAATCGAAGCGGCCGCCGCGTAGCAAATCCAGTCACCCGCATTCGTATCGGCGATCAAATCGATACCAAAAATGTAAACGGCAATCTTCAACACCGAAAACACACCGACTTTCACCACCGCTACCGCATGCAGCAGCGCGCTGACTGGCGTAGGTGCCACCATCGCCGCCGGCAGCCAACGATGAAACGGCATCAAAGCTGCTTTGCCAATGCCGAAGGCAAACAAGCAGAACAAAATCGCCAATTGTACTTCGCTGATCTTACCTTCGGAAAATGGTGCGGCAAGCACACCGCCTTGAGTGAAGTCCAAATCTCCGGCCACACTCCAAGTCCACGCGATAGCCAGCATGAAAAACGCGACCGAAGTAGATAGCAAGATACCCAGATAGACTCGTCCGCCGTTTCGCGCCTTTTCATCGCCGTGGTGTGTCACCAATGGATACGTAGAGATGGTCATCACTTCGTACATCACAAACAACGTGAACAGATTCGCCGAAAATGCCGCCGCCAGCGCCGCAAAAATGGCGATCGCAAAACAAGCAAAGAAACGCGTCTGATTGATCTCGTCGTGTCCACGCATGTATCCGACCGCATAGATCGTTGTCAACACCCACAACCCAGAAGCCACCAATGCAAACAACATCCCCAAGGGTTCGACTTGGAATGCAATCTCAAAACCGGGCATCATCACTTCGCCCAAACTCCACTCGGGACGTGCGCCGGAGAATACGCGGTCGGCCAACTGGCACGTCACGGAAAACAGCGCACTGGAGATCGTGATCGTACAACCCTCGCGCAGGTTTGGAATCTTTCCGGTGATCACCACCAGCAACAACGCCACCAATGGTAATCCCAGACAGATTTGAATCATCATTTCAGGAGTCATTGTGCTGCTCCTTCCAACAAGAACCGTGCCGCATCACCGGCTAGCCCTGCCGACCAAGTCGTCCATACGCCAAATACAACCGTTGCTCCGATAACGCAGTACGTCGTCAACAACATGATCAGTGGCGCTTCTTTCGCCTTTTTCGCTTTGTCCGATGGTGGAGAAAAATACAACACTTCGACGACTTGCCAAACGTAAATCACCGCCAGCAAAGAACTGATTAACATCAGCGCCGCCACAGGATACAACTCATTCTCCATTGCGGCGGTCAACAGCAACCACTTACTGATAAAACCGCAGGTCACCGGCACACCGATCAACCCCAGTCCGCCGATCGCCCACGCCAACGAAGTCCACGGCATCGTTTTTCCGGCTCCGCGCCAATCATCCATGTGAACCGAGCCCAGCCTCAGCGCAAAACAACCAACCACCATAAACAGACCACCCTTGATCAATGCGTGATTGAACATGTGGACGATGCCGGCGGTCAATCCGTCTTGATTGGCCATGCTGATGCCCAGCAACATGTATCCGATCTGTGCGATACTTGAATAAGCCAACCGGCGTTTGATATTGGTTTGATAAATTGCGGCTATTGACGCCACAAAGATCCCAACAAGCGCAAACGACCAAAGCGCCGTATCGAGCGGCAACATTTCAAAAGCAAACTTAGGTGTGAAAATCCCAAACACGATCCGAATAAAAGCATAGACCGAAACCTTGGTGGCTGTTGCGGCAACAAAACAAGTCACCACCGACGGGGCGTAGGTGTACGAATTGGGTAACCACGTATGCAATGGAAACACTGCCATCTTGATACACAAGCCAACCGTCAAAAAGGCAAACGCCACCAGCATCGTCCGCGAACCCTCCCAATGCAGCGGCTCTTGAGACCCGTCGGCCACCACGCCTGCCATACGATACTGTTCTAGTTGCACGCCAATATCGGCCATGTTTAGCGTTCCAGTCATTTGGTACAGCAGCCCGATCCCGATCAGCAAGAATGTCGCTCCAATCGTACCCATAATCAAATACTGAAATGCAGCCAGTGGAGCGCGGCGTGTTTTTCCCAAACTGATCAGCGCGTATGTTGAAAGAGAAGAAATCTCCAAGAACACAAATACGTTGAACAGGTCACCGGTGGCACACATGCCCATCAGCCCCGTCATGCACAGCAGATACAACGCATAAAACATGTAGTGCTTGGACTTGGGGACCTCGTCGCAGAGACTTGGACCCGAGTACGTCAATACGATCGCGCCCATGCCTGAGATGAACGTCATTAAAAACGCGTTCAGCGGATCGATAGCGTATTCGATTCCGTAGGGCGGATTCCAGCCACCAAGGAAATACGAAAGCTTGCCGACGGTTCCAATTTTGGTGATCAGCCACACTGAGAGGCCAAAGGTCACCCAACAAGCAACTAGCGCCAGTAACTTCGCTACGTGTCGCACACCTAGTAGCACGCACAGCGGCGCTGTAATCAGTGGAACGACGATCGTCAGGACCGGCAAATGAAAATCAAGGTATTCGTTCACCGCTGCCGATCCATCAGTAGAATTTCATCTTCTTCGATCGTGCCATAGTCCTCGCTGATACGCACGATCAACGCCAAAGCAAGAGCGGTCGTCGCAATGCCGACCACAATCGCGGTTAGCATCAAAACACTGGGCAACGGGTTGGAGTAAATGATTTCCGCCGCCTCGCCAGCATGATCGTGAGCGTGATCGATAACTTCGTGCCCGCCATGCGAATCGTGTGCCCCATGTTCTCCATCGGAGTGACCGGCTAGGTTCGGAGGAATGATCGGCGCTGTGCCACCAGTTACTTTTCCCATCGTGACGTACAGCAGTACAACCGAAATTTGAAAAATGTTCAGACCAATGATCGTTTTGATCATATTCTTGCGGGCGATCACTATATAGAAACCTGTCATCATCAAGAACACGACGACCCAATAGTTATATAGCCCAAAAAACTCTTCCATCGTCATCCCGTCACCCCCTTGGCTGGCTGAGCACCTTTATGGCTCTCCTGATGCTTGGCATCTGGATGGTTCCTATCATGCTCTTGGTCAAAGAGATCGGAACGACCGGCAAAGCAATAAAAGATCATGATCATTACGGCAGTGACTGTAATACCGACGCCAAGTTCGATCAGGAAAATACCCAGATGCTGCCCATGGGGCAAAAATCCATGCAGAACATCGTGGTTCAATGCTTCATAGTCCAAAAAATTGGCTGGAACGTTTTGAAGCTGTTCACCATGAGCATGATCAGAATGGGCATCAATGGCATGGCCGCTCTTTGCGCGGCCGATCAGAGTCGTGGCCAAACCTGTTCCCGCATAAACCAACACACCCAATGCAATCAGTTTCTCAACCACCTTTGTCGGTGCGACTTTCTTTACCGCTGGTAAGCCAAACACCAAGCCGTAGAGGATAAAGCCGGATGCCATAATCACTCCGGCTTGAAAACCGCCGCCGGGACCAAAGTCGCCATGAAACTGAACGTATAAACCAAACAACAAGATGTAAGGAATAATCAGTTTCGTTACGACGCGAATGATGGGAAACGAATCCATTATGATTTCCCCTTCTTTCTTTTCGACGAAGCGCCCTTTGACGAACGGTGCGTTTCTTCTTTCGGATCTCGACGTAGTATCAAAATCACTGCGATGCCGGCAGTAAAGATCACGGCTGTTTCGCCTAACGTGTCGTAGCCGCGGTAACTTCCCAGCAGACCGGTAACCACATTGGGCAAACCATGCATATCGTGCTGTGATTTTTCGACAAACGACGGTTCAACGCGCCTTTGCACGGGCGCTTCTGGATCACCGAAATGGGGCATATCCAACGTTCCATAAATCAGCGCCGCTCCTGTAACGCCAACCACAAACAATGGCACGATCGGCAATTGGGTCGTTGGTTTTTCCTTTTTTCCCGTCAGCGCCAATGTACCCAACAGCAGAACCGTCGAAATTCCTGCACCAACAGCCGCCTCGGTAAACGCTACGTCTGGAGCATCCAGAATCAACATCCAGCTCGCACCTAAAAAACTGAAGATGCCGGTAAACATTACCGCCGCCCACAGATCGCGAATACGCGCGATCGCGATCGCGGTCACGGCAAGCAGGGTCAAAATGGAAACGGAAACAAACATCGGTTGTTAGTCTTCCCTTTTGTCGGTGACGGGATCAAGCCCCTGCATGATGGCTGATTTAGCCAACGCGTGGCACGAACTGGGGCTGACCACGAACAGAAAAAACAAAATCATCGCCAACTTAACCGTCGCCAGCGTCAATCCAGTTTGAAACATCAGCCCAAAAATGATCAGTGCGGCGCCCAGTGTATCGGTGATGCCGCCACCGTGCAGGCGTGAGTAAAACTCTGGCATCCGTACGATGCCAATTCCACCTATGACCGAAAACGCAGCTCCGCCAATGAGAAACACCCACGTCAAAATATCCAACAGAATCATGATGTCGCCTTGCCTTCCAGACGAGCATTTTTTCTTTGCTGTATTTGATTGGCCTTGTCAGCGTCTCCGAATGTGCCGAACTCGGAGAATTTCAATAGTGCAACCATACCGATAAAGTTCATCAAACTGTACAAGAGCGCTAGATCAAGAAAATCGTGTCGGACAGGATGTTTTAAAACGCAGATAACGCAGATTAACAAAACTGTTTTGGTACCAAACATGTTGATAGCCAAGACGCGATCAAATACGGTCGGGCCCAGCATCGCGCGAATCAGCGCCAGCGACATCGTAATAATGATGGATGCGGATGCGACGAGGTACACAGAGTTTTCCTTGGGGTAGTCAGTTCAGGGGCTATCGAAGTTTTGTTAGCGTTCCAATTTCTGAATGCGTTGATCCATTTCCCCTGAGATATCCTCGGCGGCGCCTTCGAAGGACAGCGCGTGGACCAAAATTTCGTCGCCTTCCATTTTCACAGAAACCGTACCGGGTGTCAGGGTGATAGCATTGGCCAGTATCACCTTCCCCAACTCTGATTTTGGGCCCGCCGGGACGGTGACTAGGTTGCGTTTGAGGTTCATTTTTGGCGACAGAATAATTTTGGCGACCGCGATATTCGATCTTACAATCTCTTTGAACAACCACGGCGCGAACTGGATAAATGGGCTAATCCCCATCTGAACCGGAGCCCCCTCTTCGTCAACGATTCGCATGCGGAACGAAATCCACAGTGAAAACAGGACCGATCCGCCCGCCAAAAATAGCATGAAGGGCTCCACGTGCCCCGACCAAACAAACCATACCGCCGTCAGCGTGGTCAGCAGCGAAATGAGGTATTTCATAACAGCGCGAGCCTGAGCAATCAGGCGAGAGAAAAGCTTTTTAGAGTACTAGATGAGCAACTACAGCCAATATAGCGAGGTGGCGGAATCCGATAAAGGGCGGATTGCCTCTATTGCGGTGTACCGCATCCTAAATTCGCTAGCCAGAAAAG
>CAZDBE010000052.1:0-3314 GCA_964503675.1 uncultured Pirellulaceae bacterium
TTCCGATTCCAACTCGCAAGCGAGCAAAATCGGGTGAACCGAGCCGGTTTATAATGTCTTTTATTCCGTTCTGCCCGCCAGCTGAGCCACGGGCGCGAACGCGAATTCTGCCGGGGGCCAAATTAAGGTCGTCACAGATGATCATCAGATCGTCTTGCGGCGAAACTTTATAAAAGCCCACAGCCGCCTGAACCGCTTTACCACTGAGATTCATATACGTCAGCGGCGAAATTAACAGGCATTTTTCAGTTCCAATCCGGATCTCTGCGATCTCGGAATCAAACTGAGCTTTTGGCCGATCGGTAAAATGCCGTTTGGCCAGTTCGGCAATCACATCGAATCCGATGTTATGCCGAGTGTCTTTGTATTTGGAACCAGGGTTCCCCAATCCAACGATGATTTTCATGGGGAGCAGGAACCTCCTCTGTTCTTTCTTCTAAGCTTAGCCGTCGCCTTCTGCAGGAGCAGCAGCGTCACCTTCGCCTTCAGCCGCCGGAGCAGCGTCATCTTCCTCAGGCTCTGCCTTCGCTGTTGGCTTGGCACAAGTGAGGATTGTGTCGTCTGCGTTGCCCGCTAATTCCGCACCGTCAGGTAGAACGATCGAGCTGGCGGACACGGTATCGTCAAGGTTCACTTCGCCAACCTCGACTAGTAGTTCGTCGGGAACGAGATTCGCAGGGCAAAGAATTGTGATTTGCTTCTGCAGCAATTTGACGACGCCGCCATCCTTCTCACCGGGACATTCGCCGTGCAGCTTAAGTTGAACGTCGACTTCCACTTTTTCGTTTTCGTCAATTCGAGCGAGATCCAGATGCAGGACGCTGTCCCCGAGAGCATCCCACTGGACTTCTTTGATCTGGGCGCTACCGGTCGCATCGCCGGAAAGCTTGACAATGGCGGAGCCCGCTTCAACTACTTTGAAGATCTCTTTGGCTGGAGCGGTCAACAGAACCGTTCCCTCGCCGTGGCCGTACATGACTGCTGGAACAAGTCCGGTTTGTCGCAGACGCTTCATCCGTAGCGATCCGGTTTCAGTTCGTTTTGTTACTGTAATTGTATCTGACACTTCAAAACCTTCTCATCTGTGCTGTTGAGAGTTATATGTGGGTCGTTTGCTACGCGAAGCTTCCTCAAGCGAACAAACGTTTTCGGCGGAAATCAATGATTTCGCCCGTTGGCCAGCAAACCTTTAGCGTCGGACATCCCGTTAGAGGATGAATGGCGAAAAAGTCCCTGACTTTTGCTCAATTTTGAATTTCGAGATTTTGGCAGAACCATGTGTCTTTACAAGCCCAAGTTCCCCGGTTCGGCCTATTTTCGTTGAATTCCGGACGTCCAAGTCACTTTTATAGTTTCGACTGACTAGGTCGCGCGAAGCTGGGCGAAAATTAGCCGGTTGTTCAGAAAGCCCATGTTCACCACCGGATGAGTATCCGATACTGATCTCAATTGACCGGTAATCCCAACAGATCACAAGGATAAATCGATGGCGAAAGAGCCAAAAAGCAGCAAGGCTCGCAAGAAAAGGCTAGAGTACGTGGAACCGATCGGCCTTCGGGTGCTGGTCCGCAAAGACGAGCCTAAAAAAGAGACCAAGGGCGGTATTGCACTGCCTGATACAGCCGAGATCCCGACCATCACTGGAAGAATCGTCACGATCTCTGCCGCCATCGACCACGATGAGGACCTGCCGCTGCGAAAATATGACAAAGTTCTGTTTCATCCCGGAAACGCGATTCCGGTTGATTTCGAGTCGGATAACCATCTATTTGTCGTACCGGCAGAAGACATCGTGGCTGTCTTTCGCCACGATGCTCCCGGCAGCGAGTAGAAACTGACTACTTCTTGATCTCAAATCCAGAAGCTTTCAACTGACGGACAACTGCTGCCGACATGGCATCGCCTAGCGTTGCGTCACCGCCAGCTTCGGCCAATTCTTTCCGTTTGGCAGCGACCAATTTCTCTCGTTTGGCGACCTCGGTTTTAATCTTCGCTTGAATTTCCTTACGTGCGTTGGTCATCTCGACAACATGCTGGGCACGCTGCTCTTTGGACATGCCTTGCATTGCTTCCGGCAAGTCCGATTCTTTGACCTTCTCCAGCAGCTTATCGTCAGCCGCAATAGAATCGACCAAGTCACGATTGACGTTACCGTATGCGCTACCGCCTTTGGTTGAGAAACGACTCATTTGAGCCGACCTTCCAGCCATCGCTGAATTACTGTCTTGGCGAATTTGATTGGACTGGAACTTTTGCTTTGCCTCCGCATCGCCGTACCACAAGTATGTCTTGTTCAGTTCCGCGTTAAGCTTGATGATGATGTCATCGTGCGGAGTTTCGATATGAACAGTCTTTCGATCTTGATTGATGTTCATATACTCGCCTTCGGCTAAGTCGGCTCCGTCTTTCCATTTCGTGGAAATCCCCGTTTGGTAATCTCCGCAATGAATCGTATTGACCGTGATGCCATTTTCGATCGCGGCTTTACAACCGTCTTTGTAGTTAGTTGGTCCCTGCGTGAATGGCTCGTTGCCGGCGATAAAGATCGCCTTGTAGGAATTTGCTTTATCGGCCCAATCTAGTCGCTTGACCGCCTCGTTAATGACTGTGCCGCAGTACTCGTCACCGCCGTTGGTCTTCAGCGAAAACAATGCCTCAGAGACCTCGTCTAAATCATCTGTTAGCTGAACGACTTGCCTGATGTAATTTTCGGAAGCTGGAAGTTTTGTGTTGCCGTACTCAAAAACGCTGACACGCAACTGCGGAGTCTTGCCAGCCTTCTCTGCGTTAGCGAATTGCTGGACGATCGTCCACAACTGGCTTTTCGCTTGCGAAATAAGGCCGTCCATTGAATTCGACGTGTCCAACAGAATAGCCACATCGACTGCCGGTCGAGTTCCCGTGAAAGGCGGCTTGCCATCTTTTTTGACTTCCACTTTCGGAGTGTCGTCTGACTTGATGGTGATCGTCACGTCCTGCGCGAACAGGTTGGTTGCCAGTCCAAGTAACATACAGGCGGAAATCAGGAAGCGTGTGATTGAATTATTCATTGTATTCCAATTTGCTGAGGGTGATTGTGTCCGACGTCATCAGCCGGATCTACTCCTACCATTACGACGAAGTTCCGCAAAAGTTAGTTCCAAAATTCTTGGCCAGTTACAACCGTGTTACAAACGGCCAACGGTGGGCAGGCTGGGCAGTTTTGGAGGGTGTTAAAACCGATAAATGGAAGTAGAGTCCAGTCAAGCGTTGGTATCGCGTGCTGTGAAGCATTTTCGCAGTGGACGAGGTGACGAGTCCCTTTTGACAGCAAT
>CAZDBE010000052.1:3414-23666 GCA_964503675.1 uncultured Pirellulaceae bacterium
CGGACAAGTGAAAGTCGCGCAAGTCAGAACAAACTTCACGGTATGACTCAATCGACTCTTGAAGTTGAATCACGTGGTCGTAGCAGTCACGAAGAAAGACTTTCGTGTCGTCCGAAATGTGAGGTGATTCATCGCGTATCAATTGGTTCAGCAACTCGCGGTTTGGCCGCAGCCAGCGGCGAAGCTCAAGTAAATGGCTACGAAGGCGGTGAATATCTTGAAGAGAAAAGTCTTCGCCTTTCATTAAAGCCTCGTCCTGTTCATCCAATCGCTCGCCAATCGTGTCTACTACTGGAAAATAATGATCGAGTACCGTATCAAGCAGTGCGTAGACTAGGTAATCACCAGTTTTTCGACGGATGTATCCCTTGCCTTCTCGGATTCGAACACGCAGCGGTTCTAGGCAATCGCCGACTCGTTCTTGAAAAGTAAAGACAAACTTCTCAGCCTGGAAAATGCTCAACTGTTCCGAGGCAACTGATTCCGCATTGGAAACCATACGAGTGACGATGAAGTGGTAGTCACTAAACGTCTCAGATTTTGCGCGTTGATGCACATTGACAACGTCTTCAAGCGTCAGGTGATGGATAGAGAAAAGTTCGGCGAACTCCCGTAGCAATTTAATATCGCCCAGCCCAACGACATTGACCCAGATGACATCGAAGTCACCGGCGTTCTTCTTCACTTCGGCAAATGTCTTGCAGTCGATTTCCTTGACTTTGTCAGATGAGTATCCAATGACATGAATCGTTGTTTCGAGTCCGGTCTGTGAGATGAGCGTACCCGGCGGCGCACCCGGTTTTGTTTTTCGTCGAAAGCGTTTTTTTCGCATTGGCATATTGGATGACTCTGTGACGAAAAATTTGATTGTTAATTTAATAAGGCACGAGGCTACGAGTCACACCGGCGGGAAGCCGAATTAAGGATTAAGGTTGCGCCCACTACGTTTAAAGCGTTTGGCTTCTGTTCGGTTCTGTTAGTTACCGCCGGCCAGCTTTAACGCCTCTTTGCCGATCAACAGCGCGGGTACCAACTTTGTATGCTGATCTACCTCACCTAGCCACAACACCCCGGACTTCCAACGGCCGTCGCGGGTTCTTTCAAAGTAAACGTTATCCAGAGACGGTCGTAGCTCCTGCCACGTTTCTTTGGTGAGGATCCGGAACTGCGACTCGACGCCCGTAGAAACGGATCTGCCAAGTTGCCGAGCAACATGCCCCATCGTCATGCGAGGGTTCAATTCAACCAGTGGCTTTATCTTCAGTTCTCTATCACTATCCCGGCAGACAAAAGCGTCGACACCGAAATAGCCAGCGAATCCGCGCGACCTCAACTCCGGCGCCAACTGAGCCTCCAACCACTCGGCGGTGACTTGCAACTTCAGCGCTTGGTCGGCCAGAAGGAAACGTTTCAACTCCCGATCACAATTTCCCAATGGATTGCCAAGACGCGTCCCAACGTACTTGCGACCGGCGGTGACCATCGGACGGGTCCAGCCAAGATAATTCATCTCTCCTGATTCGGCCGATACGTGCCACAAGAATGAAAGGTCAACCAAGCGATCGAGTTCCGGCTCAACAACGCCTAGGGAGTGAGTGTTACTTTCGTTCTCCCGCAGCGTCGATTGAAGCCAATTGGTATCCTTTGAATCGAGTGGCATGTCACACGGCAGACTGCGTTGCCCTCGACCAGACGCTGACAAGTCGATCTTGTACAGCGCTTTTGAATGTCCAAGCTCTGCGAGTTGGTCAAGCATTTCTGGCAAGTCGTCGATGCTGTCGACGGGCACGCCCGCGACGTGTGAAGGTGTAAACCAATCGATGCCAACAGTTCCGTCAGATTCGTTTTTCTTCAACCACTCCTGCAGTCGAGCTGTTCCCCACGACTTTCGAAATAGGTCGATCGATGCATCGTTCCAAGGTGATGGTGGAATCTGTGCTGAGTCCACCAACCCCTCAATCGATTGATGAGCGTCTTTGGTCCAAGCCCAAGGGGAGAATTGGTTAAGCTTCCTTGAAGTCAGCTCATCGCGGTCGGAGAGTAGTACGAACTGCGGCAGCTCAAGTCCTTTGTCGATCATCTGTTTGCGAATTGCTTGTGAGGGCGTTCGTCGTACTAGCACGACGTCATCCTGTTTCGACATCGGCACCATGACCAGCTCTAGGTCTTTGGCCAATTGCTCCATCAGTGGTTCTTCTCTGGCTGTCAACGGTTGGTCTAGTCGAGCCTCGGCTGCCGGATCGAACCAGTGAACCACTGGCGTCCGACCGCGCGACTGCCGGTATACCTCGATCGCGTCAATAAAGTCTTCGGTCAAACCCGCCTTTAATCTGCCAGCTCGGTTAAACGCCGCTCGTGGCCCGCGCCCTCGTTGCGGCGACATCGGAAACTCAAGCGCCTCCTCGTACGCTGCCCAATCGCTCTGTTCCTGATTCTTCCACTGGCGAAACCAGTGCAATCCGTGCTGGACATGGCTGATTTCGTCTTCGTATATCTGTCGCAACACCGCTGCGGTGTCCGTGTCGCCGATACGTTCGAACACAGACGCGAAGTGCAAGCTGTAGTCTAAGTTTGCTTGCTCGAACGTGAGGCTCAGCTGCGACACAAAATCCATCGGCGATCGCATCGGTTCGATCATTTTCCAGAACTGACCGCTGACGGGATACTGACCGAATTCAACGCCGCACTCTTTCATGCGACGCATGTACATGCGTGTGTGCTCTTGTTCTTCTTGCAGCGTAACGAGTACACCCTGACGAAACGCGCGTGGAGCGTCAGGGAATTTCAACAGCACCAGGGCCATTAACTCCGTTGCCAGCAACTCGTGGTTGGCAAGAAAATGCAGCAACTGACCACGCGACTGTTCGTTTTCAAGTTTGTCGTCGCTGGGCGTTTGCAGACTGCCGGGGCCTTGGCGGAACATCAGGTCTTGCGGTCGTCCGGGAGTCGCCAGCGCATTGAGCGGCGTGCGGGAATGCCGATCGGGATCGATGGAGAGTTTTCCCGGCGCTTGAAGCTTCTCCTCTAGCGTCTTCCCAAATACGATCTGTTCGGCAAATTCAGTGACGTTCATGGACACAACAATACTAAAACAACCTTCAAGACGCCACACCCGTGTCGTTTTGTAAGGATCAGTGTGGCCAGTAAACGAGGATATTTGAAGGTGATTTTACCGGCGAAGACCTAGAGGAGCTCTGAGAGTTAGCTCATGTGAGCGATTCTCTTTTGTCCGGCTATCTCACCGTTTACATGTCATGTGCTAGAGAGAGTGCCTTTGAATTGTCGTGATTCGCAAATAATCTGACTATGTATGGGACAGCCTCGTTCTCGTGGGGATAATACAGTAGTGAGAAGTACTTTGCAGTTGAATAGACTGGCGACGCGCTGCGAAGCGTTAAGCCCTCTGTGAATTCAATTGCAGTTCATTTTCCTTTGCCCAGATAGGGCCGTCGCGTGAACGAAGCTCTTAACCGTTTGTATGACCGGCACGCCTCTGCGCTACGGTTATATGCGCGGACGTGGTGTCGTTGCGCGGATGATGCATTGCAGGAAGCCATGGTCGAATTGGCCAACCAATCTGAGATGCCATCGGAGCCAGTTGCTTGGCTCTATCGTGCGGTCCGTTTTCGAGCAATCAATTTCCACCGCAGTGAGCGGCGCCGTCATGAACGCGAACAACTTGTGGCAAATCAAAAAGAGCCATTCTTTGTTGAAGAACCTTCGACCGATATCGACGTCAACGAACTCGAGTCCGCGTTGCAGCGGCTTACTGATCGCAATCTTGAAATCGTTGTGACTCGTATTTGGGGCGGACTTTCATTTCAACAAATTGCTGACTTAACACACCTTTCATCGAGTTCAGTGCATCGCCACTACCGCGATTCACTGAAAGAGCTGAAACAATACTTGGACGAAACAAATTGTCCGATTTCATTAAAGAGGAATCGATCATGAACCATTTGGATCAAGATGAATCACCTGACTGGAAAGACGACATCGGCGCGTTTGAGAATCAATTACGCTCGTTGCGTCCGGCACCGCCGATTCGATCATGGGATTCTATGTGTGAAGCAATAGAGACGACGCTCGATCAGACTGTAACAAAACACAGCATTTTTTCGGCCACGTCCGTTTGGAGGCCAATATTCAGTCATGCGGTCACTGCGACGATCGGTTTGGCGGTAGGCGTTGCTGTGATGTTGGTGCAACCGCTCGGCGATCCGGGGGGCATCGACGCTACTGGCAACTCCAACAGTTCAAGTGTGCCAATCCAACGTGTGGACGATCAAGCTCCAGATAGATCGCAAGGTATTGCTTTGGATTTGCAAAAACTGGATCCTGCTTTGGTCGTTGGCCAAGAATTTCCCAATCGTCATCGGCAAGTGAAACTGTTGCTGCCGTCAAATCGCCTGGGCCAAACCAATCGGAACTCCACGACGCTAAGAGCGTTCGGATCGACTGATGAGCGCTTAGTCCGAGGTCGCGAGTGGTTAATGGAGCCGAGCAGAGACCAACGTTTGGCCAAGCCTAATACTTCGGGGTCGTTTGATACTCCAGTTGACCAAACTGACCATCAGCCAGTCGACAAGCCAGTGTTGTCTCCAAGGTCGTTTCCGCGATCCCTTGACGATCTGACGTCCTTGCCAATTTCGGATAAATCTTTTTGTAAAGCTGAGAGGTTTTCATCATGAAACGAAACTTGCACCTTCATTATCGATACCTCTTCCTAACGCTTTTGGGCATTGTTGGTTCCATCGTGTGCTTCGCTGACGTTATGGCTCAGGAAGTTGAACCTCTCGAAAGCTCGGTCGCTGAAAAGTATGGCGTTTGGATCGATAAAGAGAATGCGTCCGGGGAAAGAACTCACCAGATGCGGCTACGCGTCTACCTAAAAGCCGAGCCAGTGCCTGCGTTTAAGCATCGTCTGATTCCCGCAGCAAATGAACGTGTGGATGGCAACGCGGCATTGTTTTATTTAAAGGCAATGGGTTTTTTCGAACAACAGAACGCAAGAGAGCAATTGACGAAGCTTGAGCGAAAGTGGCGTGAGGAAGCTTCCGAAGAGCAGCGTGATTCTGGTGATTACCCACCCAATAACTGGTCCGATGCATCCCCCGAATCACTACCGCAGGATCAAGTCAGACAGTACCTTGAGCTTCAATATTTCCAGAAGGAGTTCCTTCACGATGCCGCACGACGAACGCGCTTTGAGCACGATCGTGCAATTGAGCGGGAGCCAAACCCAATTGGCTATCTGTTGCCTTCTATTCAACAGCACCGTGAACTTGCCCGAGTGCAAAATGTTCGGTGTCGCTTTGCGATCGCCGAGGGGCGGATCGACGATGCCGTTGAGATTGTTGGGCAAATGCTAGCCATGGGCCAGCATCTTGGCAACGACGAATTTCTTGTTACCGGTTTGGTTGGCATAGCCTGTCATGGCATTGGAGTTGAAACGGGTTTGGTGTTGTCGCAGCACCCCGACACGCCCAATCTGTATTGGGCAATCGCAGCCTGCCCCGCACCCGCGTTTGATCTGAGCCCTGCGTTTGTGTTCGAGCGAGACCTGTTGTTTTTACAAATGCCAATGCTCAAAGAGGTCACCGAAGAGGTGCGTCCGTCCGGCTACTGGGCTGATTTTATAAAACCATTCGTCAAGTTGAGAAATGAGTTTTTTCCGCTCGTTACCCAGTGGAATGGAAAAACGATTGAAAACTGGGATCACTGGCAGGCAGTTACTGCGATCGCAAGAGACTACCCAATTGCTCGTGATTTTCTTGATCAGGTCGTTGGATTGTCAGATAGACAACTTGACCAATACCCTAAAGCACAAGTCGTGTTTCTTGCGATGGTAAAGTACTTCCAATATTTGCAAGATGAACAGATGAAGCAATACGTTGTGCCATATGTGAGTCTTTCCCAGATCAGCGAAAGTCCTTGGGCCGATCAGTGGAAAGCGAGATTTAGTGTTAACGAGCACTCGTATCTTGCGATCGCACACGCTCTCCCAGCCCACTTTGAACAAATCCTTAAGGCCGCAGCACGGGCTGAGCAAAAGAAGAGCCTATGGCAGACCGTCGAAGCCTTACGAATGACTGCGGCTGGCAATGGAGGTGAATTTCCAGCTTCGTTGGACCAACTAATCGTTCCGGCTCCGTTGGACCCGGTAACGAATCGGCCGTTTGAGTACAAACTCAGCGAAGGAATTGCAACTTTGAGAGGTGCGAGACTCTCACATAAGTGGGAAATTAGATTGGAATTGGCAAAGCTGGATCAACAAGAGGAGAAAACCAAATGAATACAGCTAGTTTCCGTAAGACAACAACTTGTCTGACAGTGATCGCAGTCTGCTTTGTGTCGTTGAGTTTCATTGATTCAGCCCGCAGTCAACAGTTAGACCAAGTGTTGACACATATTAACGGTGAGACCAGCGTTCTGATTCGAATTGATCCCAAAGCGATTGATGGTTTGATTGGCAAGGCGAAACCAAAAGATATAGATCGAGGGCAAACGGTTCTTCAACATCGTTTGAATCAAACTCGGGAAATCCTTGATGGCGACCCTGTTTGGTTGACTGTCGGATTTCCACTACCGCCGCTAAAGGTCAGGATTTTCGTCCACGACCCAGACGGCAAGCGGATCGCAACGCTGAAGGACTTGTGGAATCTTCCCAAGCCATATCCGTTTGGCCGTGAGCACCAATTGGTCATCAAACCGCTTTCGGAAGCCAGTTTAAAGAGGCCAGCCGGTGATCTGCGTCTGAAGCAATGGAAAAAGTTGATGACTTCGACAAAAGACACACCCAACGTTGAAGGTGGAATACAGTTTGCTTGTTTGCCTCCAGCGCTCTTGTACGACACTTATCGCGAACTGCAGGTATCGCTGCCAGATTATTTCGGCGGTGGTCCAGTAGCATTGCTAACTGATGGTTTGCAGAGTGCCGCCGGGACGATCGATCTACAAAACGGGCTTCTAGAAAGCACGATTAATTCAGCCTCTCCCGCCGCCGCGACTGCGTTTGCTGATCGAGCAACTGAGCTGGTAAATCGGTGGCGCGGCATGGGGTTCATAGCAGCCGCACAACAGCTGCTGACTTCCCAAGAACCGATCGAACGCGAAACTTCAAATTTAGGACCGATCGTTCAACAATTCCAACGATCAACCTTTGAGCCTACTGAAAACCAAGTGCGCTGGCAAATCACGGAGGGTAAGGATTGGCAAGTAAACAAAATGATTGAGTTATTAATAGGCCCAACAGCCAATCGATCTGCAGAAAAACGATTGAGAAACCTTGCGTTAGGTATTCTGAACTACGAATCGGCTTATCGATATTTCCCGCCGCCGCTGGCGTCTCGCGGACCAGAAGGACCAACGGGGTTGAGCTGGCGTGTTCACATCCTGCCGTTTATTGGAGAACAAACGCTGTTCAATAAGTTTGCAATCGACGAACCTTGGGATAGCGACACCAATATCAAACTCTTACCAAAGATGCCGGACGTCTACAGCGACTACGGGGCAAAGTTGCTCGCTCCCGTCAATGGCAAGGCTGGCTACACGACTGTGGTCGCGCCACTTTCTGAAAATACAATTCTTGGTGCTCCGCGGAACATCACGTTCAGCGCGATCACCGATGGAAGCAGCAATACGGTTTTGTTGTTGGTCGTCAAAGATTCGATGGCGGTCCCATGGACAGCCCCACAAGGTTACGTTTTTGATCGCGACAAACCGGACGCTGGCTTGAAATTCACGGACGGAAAAACACCGGTTGCTTTCTGCGACGGCAGTTGTCTCTCTCTGGTTAAGGACAACGACTGGTTAGGTTTATTCGAGATGAATGAAGGGAACGTGGTTCAACCTCGCGGACAGTAGCCGAGTGATTTGAGAACTACCAAATCTTGATTCGGTCAGCGGCTGGTTTGAATAACGCGTCGCCCTCTTTCACGTCGAATACTTCGTAAAACGCGTCGATGTTCATTACCGGGCCGTTGGCGCGGTAGCGCGATGGTGAATGCGGATCAGTCAGCAAACGCTTCACCATCTCCGCTTCACGATACTTCCGTTTCCAAACGCGGCTCCAGCCAACGAAGAATAATTGGTTGGGTGTCCAGTCGGCGACTTTAGCCGCCGGATCGAGATCCTCGTACCCCATCGCTTTGTAAGCGATGGTTAGCCCTGACAGGTCAGCGATATTTTCACCCAGTGTGAATTTTCCGTTTACATTCTTTCCCGGCAGCGGCTGGTAGTCGCCGTATTGAGCGATTAGTTTCTCGGTGAGTTCTTTGAAAGTTTCTTTGTCGTCTTCGGTCCACCAGTTGTTTAGGTTCCCGTCGCCGTCATATTGGCTTCCTTGGTCATCAAACGCATGACTGATCTCGTGACCAATCACTGCCCCAATTCCTCCGTAGTTCAACGGAGTCGGTGACTCCACGTCGAAAAAAGGTGGCTGCAAAATGGCGGCCGGGAAAACAATCTCGTTCTTGGTCGGATTGTAGTACGCGTTAACCGTTTGTGGAGTCATGCCCCACTCTTCGCGATCGATAGGCTTGCCAAGCTTTTCAATTCCGCGACGGAACTCAATTTCGTTGGACCGCATCACGTTGCCGAGCAAATCGTCGGCGTCGACCTTCAACGCCTCGTAAGATCGCCATTTCGTCGTGTATCCAATCTTGGTACGGATCTTTGAAAGTTTCTCTCTGGCTTTGGCTTTTGTCTCGTCACCCATCCATGTCAAATCGCCGATGGAATCACCGAATGCTTTTAAAAGATTCTGAACCAACTGATCCATCTTGGCTTTGGCTTCGGGCTTGAAATGACGCTCGACATACAATTTGCCAACCGCATCGCCCAGAGCCCCAAAACCGCCTCGACCGGCAACCAATGCCACGCCGCGTTCCCACCGTGGCTTCTGTTCTTCGACGCCGGCCAATTGTTTCTTGAATAGCTGGAAACCGGCCTCAACAAACGGCTCCGAGAGGTAAGGTTCGTAAGCGTTGATCAACTTGAACTTCAAATAAGCTTTCCAATCGGACAGTTCTGTTTCAGAGACGATTCCCTTGAAATCTTCAAAGAAGCTAGGTGTGTTTACGATGACGTATTCCGGCGGATTGATCCCCAGTAGCTTCATCCAAGCAGACGCATCGACTTCAGGGATGATTTTTGAAAATTCTTCTTTGGAGTATTTGTTGTAACGCTCGTTGGCATTGCGAATTCTTACGCGCGGCCAGCAAGCTTGGGCCATTTTCGCTTCAATTTCAAGAATAGCAGTGGCAGCGTCTTCTCCGCCTTCGATTTCGGCGGCTGTGAAGATGGCTTCTGCGAACTCCAGCAACGCCAGTTGAGCCTTCAGTGTTTTTTTGTCGTGCTTCAGGTAGTAGTCGCGATCGGGCAGGGTAAGACCATTCTGGATGAAGTGAACGGCATAAGCGGTAGAATTCTTTGCGTCTTGAGAGACGTACAGGCCTAGCGGGACGTCGACACCGATGTTGGTCAGGTGAGCCATGTGGTTGATCATTGTGGCGGTGTCTTCGAGAGCATCGATCTTACCAAGCTCCTCTTGCAGTGGAGCGATGCCTTTCTCATTGGCGGCATCAACGTCCATGAAACTTGTGTAAAAAGCACCGACTTTCTGAGCGTCACTGCCGTCGGGATGCTGCTCCGTGGATAGCGTTTCGATCATCTCGCGGCAGCGTTTTTGGGACAGGTCCGAGAGCTTCGTAAACGCACCGTAGTTTGATTTGTCCGCTGGGATTTCAGTCTCGGTAAGCCATGTTCCGTTGACGAATTGGTACAGGTCGTCTTGTGGCCGGACGGTGGTATCGAAGGATTTCTGGTCGAGCGTTTTATCGGGATTCGACTGAGCAAACGCAGACGATACGGAGAAGAGGTTGGCGGCGAGTATCGTCAGGAGAGCAAATCGTGTCATCGTGAGTCCATTTGATTGAACGAAATTCAGTGGTTACGAAGTCGGCCATGGTATCAGATTTTCTCATCTGACCCTATCCGTTTAAACATCTGTCGAGTTCGGGATTCCTACATGCCGGTCAAGCTACTAAACTAACCCGACGTGTGATAGGAAATTGCGTGAACGCTCGCAAACCGTTCGTCGTACCGGCTTTAGCCGGCATTGTTCCATTCCGCCTAAAGGCGGTACAACCAACGGCGCAAACGGCTTGATGTAATTTCCTAGTGAGCGAGGACACGCGCCGTTAGCGACAGCGAGTAGAACTCTTATAATCGGCTAATGGCCTGCTTTCCCGTGGGCATTGCGCTTGCCTCGCTCACGCGGTTAGTCGTTGCACTCCCCTAAATCCTTCGATCGGTAATATGGCTCCAATACTATCCTGCAAAAACGTGACTGTTTTTCGCGGCAAAACAACAGCGCTCGACAGTCTCGATCTCGAGATCTGCGCAGGGCAAAGCACCGCGATTGTCGGTCCCAACGGGGCTGGGAAATCGACTCTGTTGAAATTGATGACGCGCGAACTTTATCCTTTTGTCGAGCCGGCATGCGAGTTTAAGATTTTTGGTGAGTCGCGCTGGAACGTTTGGGAATTGAGATACCGACTGGGGATCGTCTCATTGGATCTGCAGAATACTTTCTTCCCCGATACGACGGGTAGAAAAGTCGTGCTCTCGGGTTTCGTGACGACCCTAGGGCATGTCGTCGAATCAGAGCTGACTGAAGCACAGATTGATCGCGCCGAATTTTTGATGTCAGATTTGGGGATTGCGTCTTTACAGGACAAGCCCATCCGAAAGATGTCGACAGGGCAACAACGTCGGTTTTTGTTAGCGCGTGCTCTCGTTCACGACCCCGAAGCGCTGGTGTTTGATGAACCTACTGCGGGGTTAGACCTAGCGTCAAAGTTTCACTACCTGAGAACCGTCGGGCAGTTGATCAAACGAGGCAAAACCGTCGTGCAGGTCACGCATCACATTGATGAGATTCCCCCAGAGGTTCAACGAGTGGTATTGTTGGACAACGGGCGAATCCTCGCCGACGGAAGGAAGCCTGATGTGCTCACTGACGAGAATCTCAGCCAGTTATTTGAGGTTGGAGTCCGTGTGGTGCTTGAGGATGGCTACTATCGTGCGTTGCCAACGACATAGGAGCGTCGGCAGTTCGGCGGCCGGCTCACACGTCAAGGAGTTTTTTGCCAGCTGTAAATGCGATTCTTCTAAGAATTTATTCAACCTTTCACCGACCCAAGGGGTACTGTTGGGTACAAGAATCTGTTTTGACCACTTATTGAAAGGGGCCGTTCAATGATTGAGTGGTTCACCGAAGACGCTTTGCTTCCAACCATACTAGGAGGCTTTCTGGCGATTTGTATGTTCGGGCTGTATTTTTATTCCAGCGAAAAAATCATGCTGTGGATCGCCCTTCTTGTAACCATCGGTACGGTAGGGATAGCCACGATTGAACGAATGGTGGTCACTGACAAGGAGAAAGCCTACACGATGCTCTACGATGCCGCGCGGGCTGGTACTCGCAATGATGACACCTATTTATTGAGTCTCATCAAATCGGACAAGGTCGAAGAGATTGCGCGTGCAAGAACGATGCTCGAAGATGTCACATTCGAGAATGTGCGGGTGGCGGGCATTAAAGCCTACGAATCCAGTGATTTGGACTCAGCCAAAACGGCCTCAATCAGCATCGTTACTTTTGGCTCGGGGCGCTACCGCAACAATTCCGGGCCCTTCAACGTACAAGTGGACTTGGAACTGGAAATGGTCAACGACCAATGGAAAGTCGTTGATTTCGAGACATCTAATCCGCGAGCCGGATACGGGCTGTAGGCTTGGGCCGCTTCACTTTGCACTTCTCTGTTCGGGAACTGCGATTGTGACGAGTTTGGGGTAGCCACAGCGGGAAGAAATTTTTAAATTTCACAGCTGTCGTCTTTCCGCTTTGCTCGCATTTCTCGAGGCCGTTGATGTATCGTTCTGTGAAACCCTTCATTTATGTCACCGCCATTTTGCTAGTCGGGTTGTTTGTGGCCGACTGTTTTGACCGCAACCAAGCTTCGGCGTGGACGCCGTTGGCGGAAGAAGCGGCGGTTGCTGCAGAGTCAGCCGCAGACGTTACCGAGCCTTCCGCTCCGGTTGCCGCCGACAATGTGGAGCATGAAGACCATGCCGACCACGACGGGCATGGAGACAAAGCTCGCGCGGGTGAGCTGCACGGTGATGAGCCGCAACCGGGGATCATTGCGAACCTTGTTACGCTGTTGGCGCTCATTCTGCTGCAAGCGGTACTAGGTTTTGACAACTTGCTCTATATTTCCCTCGAATCGAGACGTGCTCCCGCGGACAAGCAAAAGATGGTGCGTCTTTGGGGGATCGGGTTGGCGATTTTCCTCAGGATCGGATTACTTCTGGTGCTCCTTCAGTTGATTCAACTCTTTCAAGACAAACTCTTTGACGTGCCAGCGTTTTTGAATCCGTTTATGGAAGGTCACTTCAACGGCCACAGTTTGATTGTGCTGGCTGGCGGTGCGTTTATTCTTTACACGGCGATTAAGGAAGTATTGCATATGGTGACACTGGAGGAGCATGGACACGATAAGGACAAGAAACCAAAGAGCGTTTTCTCTGTGATCTTTTGGATTGTGCTGATGAACCTCGTGTTCTCTTTCGATTCAATTCTCAGCGCGATGGCGTTAACGCACGTGTTCTGGGTGATGGCGATTGCGATTGTGATTGGCGGTGTCTTGATGATCGTGTTGGCTGACACCATTTCGGTCTTCCTAGAAAAGAATCGCATGTACGAAGTGCTTGGACTGTTCATCCTGTTTATAGTTGGCGTAATGTTGGTCAGCGAGGGCGGTCATTTGGCTCATCTGACTTTCTTCGGTAACGCGGTGACGCCAATGACCAAGACTACATTCTACTTCGTGATTGGCGTGTTGGTGATTGTGGATATCGTTCAAGGCCGCTATCAAAAGAAACTAATGGCGAAGCAGAAGGCCAAGCTTTTATCAGACCATGCTTAGTTCGCCATGGATCTCTACAGGGAAATGTTATGAACATTGAGTTTGTTTCTGAGATCCAGATAGACAAGAGTACGTCCAAAGCAATCGCTAAGCTCCTTGCCATGTGTTTTCCCGGAGAGGGACACGAGGGAAGAGACTATTTTAAGCAGCTTCCACATTATCGGCTGCTTGCCTACGAGGATGATCGACTGGTTGGTCATCTTGGTGTTGACCTGCGCGTGATGAGTTTAAACGGTCGGCCAGTAACTGTAGTTGGGGCCATCGATGTATGTGTAGTTCCAGATCGACAAGGCTCAGGAATAGGGACGGCGATACTCCAACGGCTCGAAACCATTGCGCGAGACTCAAATAGAGTCGACTTCCTATTCTTGGTATCCAAGAATCCACTGATTTATGAAAAACTTGGCTATAAGAAGACGACGGTGCGAACGCAGTGGCTGAAGATTGACCAGCACAAAAACTATGGCGTCGGGAACGAGCTGATCACAGACGCATCCATGCTCTTCAAAGCTATTTCGGATAAGAAGCGGGTTGACGGCGAGCTTGATCTACTTGGTTACATGTACTAGCGATGGTTCTCTTAGGTACCAAAATCTCGCGGTGGCATGGGGTGATCAATTTTAAGCTTGGTCGCACCGTGGATGAAATATTGTCTAACAGCGTTTTCGCCGGAAGTTGGCCAGTACTAAGCCCATCAGACCAATGGCAAAACCGCTTTCCGGTTCAGGGACTGATGTTGCAACCACTAGTCTGACGTCAGAAAAACTCACACCCTCAGAGAAATTATTTACACTCGGATCAACGTTTAGGGTTGAGACTGAGCCTGCAAATGCAACAAGGCCTCCAGCACTTGAATTAACTACGGCAACCCCGTCTGCATTCAAATGTAATCGAACAATAGATCCCTCGTCACCCGATTCGACGTTTGTCGATCCAAACTGTACTCCAGATACAAAATCAGGAAAAGAAAACATATCGATCACACCGCTTAAAAGGATCGAGTCGGGGGAAGATGAAACGTCGTGAATAACAAATTCCTCAAATGAATCGTCGCTGTTGAAGCCACCGGGGTCGAGATCAAGCTCAAGATAGGCAGAGGTTGCAGGTCCCGAAAGGTTGGCGAGATCAAAAACAGCAACGGTTGCAAACTCTTCAACAATGAAAAAGGGGGGGCTGCCGGGAGGACTGAGACCATCATCAAATGCAAGGCTGGAACCAGAGAAGGCTCCACCGGAACCTATTTGCGTAACGTCCTGAAAGCTGGACGCAACACCAGTAAAAGTGGAGTCAAAAACCTGTTGAGCGTTTGCGGTACCTACTATGGCGAATAGGAAAAGGACAAAAACAGGAGAGAAGAGCTTAATCATGGTTACCCTTATTTATAGAGGCAAAAGGGAAGAACTGCTGGCGCAACGTCGTGAATCGTACGCGCCCAAGTTCTTCTGATGGGAGGCAGTTTCCTCTATCATCGGTAGCCGTAAAATGAATGTCAATCTCTTTTTTCACGTTTCTCGTGTTTAGAGGTTCGCTGACACAAATGTAAACTGACGGTTATCGATAACCCGACTAATGGTTTTGGAGATGCCCTGCTCACTGCTGTGCCAGTTGCTTTACCTTGGGGGCAAGTTCGGAAAACTGAAACTCTTCCACAAGCGTCCGGGCATGGCGGATAAGTTCGGATCTAGCTTTCTTCTTGAAGTTTCGACGTTCGCTATGTTGCCTCACCATGGCAACGATCGTGTGTACTAATTGTCTGGCTTGGGCTGCCGTCATGTCGCCTCGCATGCAACGATCGATCGGTTTCACAACCATATCGGCGACGTGAACATGATTTGAAAGTTCGTACAACTCGCCGGCAGCTACCAGCACGGCATCAAATTCGTTTTGTCGCGCCGCAATCGCAATCGCATCAGACAGACGAGCCACACGCTGTTCGGGGGATGGGGCAACAGAGAACAGTAGCTTTTCAAGAAGTGCTGGAGCCATCTCTGCCTTCACAAGTTTGGGGTTCTTATATTCATTGGCGGCGCGGAACTCTTTCAATTTGGCGGTTACTTGATCTAGAGTCGGATCGGCCGCACGTTCTTGCGGAAGGTCCTGCTGCTGCCAAGGCATGTCGCCGTATGCAGAAATGGCTTCGCATTCGATGTCGTATCCGTCGGAGATTGATTGACGTAGAAGAGGTAGTGCCTTTTCTTTCAGCGGTGGGCTGAATTGAGAGTGGATGATCAGGTCGGCTGCTTTGGCCATATTCCATTTGGGCATGCTCTTCTTGGACCCCTGTTCTCCCAGCGCGATTGCAACGCTGTTGGGTAAATCAGTGTAGGGGATTACTTCATTGCGACCGGCTCGACGCAGTGTTACTTCTGTTGGACCGGCATCCAGTAGTCCCATTATCAGGCTGCCCACCTTGATGTCTTGCCCTCCCGGCAGTTCTTCAGCAGCCGATCTCAACTGCTCTAAAAACACTTCCTGATGGGCAATCATGTGGGCGTTGCGAGCTTCCGTTTCCTTCAGCAAAGACTTTGTTGCCCCGTTCAGAAATTCGGCATCGCCCAAGCGGTTGAGTCGCTCATTGGCAGCCTTGGCCGCAGGAAGGTCTCGTCGAAGGAGTGCCGCACGCACCATGTTGGCCGCGACTCGAGCAATCGTTGCCGAAGCAACCGGATCGGCAGACGAAGCATCTTGAGCTTCCTCGGTGTCCTTTGCCTTGGAATTTGAGCCTTCACTTATTTCCTCTGTTGCGGGAATTTCTACCGGAGACATGTCGGTAACGTTTTTGTCGCTGGAACCGTCTTGACGTCGCTTCGACTGAGAGTCGGTCAAGTCTTTAAACTGCTGGGGTACCTTCAGTGGTTCCGCATCGGAACTGGCGTCAGAATTGGCCGCGTTTGGGCCAGCCGTTACTGTCTTTGGATCGGGGACGGCAGGCGTTGTAGCATTACCTGCGTTTTGATCTCGTTTTGCAAGCACGTCAAACACGTTGTTGTATTTGGCCAGTAGCGATACCAGCCCTCCGATCACAGCGATGATCAATAGGGTGACCAAGATTGGAATGATAGAGCTTCTTTTTCCGCGTGCGCGAACGGGACGAACCCGTACTGTGTCCTCATCGCTGATGCCTGCGAACGGATCTTCCGAATTTGATGCAGCGTCGGGCTGCTGTGGTGAGGAATCCAAAGGCATTGCCAATGGGATGGCTTGCGGAATATTGGCCGGGGTATTACCGGACGGCGTCGGAGGAGGTTGAGGGGCGACGGGCGGTGTTGGAGAAGCAGGTTGGGACTCCGCTGAAACCGGTGGAGTCGGCGGCGCGACAGCCGGCAGGACGCCCGAAATAGAATGTTTGGCTGCCAAAGCTTCGACGTACTGTTTTCGTTTCCCCGGGTCGGAGATCGTCTTATGAGCTTTAACAATTCGCGTTTTCAGTTTTTCACGAATCGCCTTTTCGCCGTCATTTTTGACTGGGATATTTTTCAAACGGTTCAACAACTGCTGTGCATTTGAACGGGCAGAGGCGGCGATCTGATTGTTGTCGTCCGCATTGGGGGCGATGCTTAGCAGCTGGAAAAAATTGGGCGAGGCATTTTCAGCTGGCAAGCCCAACCATAAGTGATACGGGTTTTGTTTTCTGGACATGGTTTGGAAGTGATCGTGTCTTAGAAAATTGGCTTTGACTCGTTGTCTGGGACATTAACTATAAAGCCTAGTCGGGTGGTCCGCAAATTGCGTGCTCGCCATTGCCACCTACGCGTAACGGCGACAGTGTTTCATAACGAAGCTTATTACTCATCGAAGCTTAGAAGCGATTCCACAAAATTCAGAATGCCTTATACTATCTTAAATTCGCCAATAAATCCCTCTCGCTTCCTCATCCAATTCCTAGGATGGCCTCAGAAGTCACAGTTTGGACCTCACTGTAGTCAAAATTAATCCAACGATGAATCCTCAGTACATCAATATCTCTGCTTACAAGTTCGTGCCGATCGACGATCCGGCGGCCGTCAAAGCTGACCTGCTACCGAAGTGCAAATCGCTAGACCTAAAAGGGACCATCTTGGTTTCCTTAGAGGGTATCAACATGTTTGTCGCTGGAACGCGCGCGGCAATAGATGAATTCGTGCAGTACTTCGAAACGAACTATCCGGATTTTCACGATCTGCCAATCAAGGAAAGCATCAGCGACGATCAGCCGTTTAGCCGGATGCTGGTGCGGCTGAAGAAGGAAATCATTTCGATGGGCGTTGAGTCCATTGTTCCTGCAGTGCGCACCAGTCCGAAACTGAAAGCCGCCGAACTAAAGAGATGGCTTGACGAGGGCCGTGACATCACGTTGCTGGATGTGAGGAACGATTACGAGATCGAAGTGGGGACGTTCGCGCAGGCAGTTCCAGTTGGCGTTGATCATTTTAGAAAGTTTCCCGAAGCGATCGAAGCGATGCCCGAAGACGCGCGGAAGAAGCCGCTGGTGATGTTCTGCACCGGCGGGATTCGATGTGAGAAGGCGGGGCCGTTGATGCAGAGAGAAGGCTTCGAGGAAGTTTATCAACTCGACGGAGGCATCCTGCGGTACTTCGAGGAGGTCGGTGGCGACCACTACGACGGCGAGTGTTTTGTGTTCGACAAACGTGTGGCCGTTGATCCATCGCTGGCCGAGTCGGACTACGAGCAATGTTATGCATGCCAAAGAGTGCTGACGAAAGAAGATCAGCAGTCGGAGTACTATAATCCTCCCCATTCCTGTGGTTACTGCTACCAAAGCGAAGAAGACAAACGGCATTCGGCAGCGTTGTTGCGGACGCAGCAGATTGTCGCGGCCACCGATCCCTTGCCCGGCAGTCTGCCTTATGACAATGTTCGACCGATGAACGTTCCGCTTCGGTTTGACCAAAGACCCGTGATGGAGTTTTTGTTGGGAATGCATGCCAATTTGGAACAAGACTTCTGGCAGCAGCGTCTAGATCAAGGGCGGATCTCGTTTAAGGGTGATGTGCTCAATTCCGACTCTATTGTGCGAGCGGGGTGGCGAGTTGAGCATCGGACGCCGGAAGTTACCGAGCCACCGGTCAACAACGATGTTGAGGTCATCTACGAAGATGAGGCTTTGGTGGTGGTGAACAAGCCCGCGCCATTGCCGATGCATCCTTGCGGTCGCTTCAACCGCAATACATTGGGGTATTTTCTAAAACTTGTATATGACGATCGCCAGTTGCGTCAGACGCATCGCTTGGACGCTAATACGACGGGCGTCGTCCTCTATGCGACCAAGAAACGTCATGCGCAGAGAATATTCCCGCAGTTTGCCCAGGGGACGGTCGTCAAAACCTATCTGGCATTGGTGGACGGGATTCCAGAGGCTGATCATTTTTCCTGCGAGGCGCGCATTGCTAAGGAAGCTTCAACGGCTGGGACGCGCGAGGTGTCTGAAGATGGTCAGGATGCATTGACCGAATTCGAAGTGCTTCAGCGACGTGACGACGGCCGGGCTCTAGTGTTATGTCGACCCGAAACGGGGCGCACAAACCAAATCCGCATTCATCTGGCTCACCTTGGATTTCCAATCTGTGGCGATCCTTCCTACAATCCGGCCGTCAAGAATTTATCGGAAACAGGTGAGAAAACTCAAACGTTGAGTGTGGACCATCCGCCGATGTGCCTACACGCTTGGAAATTGGAGATTGACCACCCTGCAACGGGGCAGCGTCAAGAGTTTGTTGCCGCAAAACCTGACTGGGCCTAAATGCCCTTAGTCCTTAGCCGTTAGTTCCTCGCAAACCATTCCGACGCAAATTGTTCCAGCGCTTCTTCAAAACGCGGCAGCGCTCGTTTTCCGTCTTTCAAAGATTCAAACAGTGCAGTTTCTGGGTTGCTGTTGCCCGCCAGTAGAGTCGCGTACATTTCGTGGCGGGTTGCTTGGTCTACCAGTTCGTCGAATCCTTTTATCAGGTCGGGATCTTCGGCGGCTGTAACCAAACGTAGATAAGATGCACTGGAGGCTCCGAGCAATTCGTCAATCGCATCGTTCCATTTGCAGATCGCCTCACGCTGAGTGTCCAGCAGGCTACTTACATCTTCGTGTGCCTCTCGAATCTTCTCGTCGTCCGTTAGGTCAAATGCTTCTGCAGTCAACTGATAGCTTTTATGCCATGTCTGTAGCTTGGTCGGGCGCTGAAGCTTCCACGCTCCGCTGATGCGTTCCTTGGATAGTTCTGCGTACTCGGCCGAGAGTTCGACACCGATATAGTCGCGGCCAATTTTACGAGCGACGACGCCGGTTGTGCCACTGCCGGAAAAGGGGTCCAAGACGATGTCACCCGGATCGGAACCAGCTTCGATACAAGGCGCGATCAGCTCGTCGGGAAAGATGGCTGAGTGGTAGCCGTGCAACGTCGCCGGTCGCACGGTCCAGACGTCGCGTTTGTTACGCGTGTCATAAGTTCTGGCATCCATGCCGGATTCGTTTTGTTCGTACCGGTTTGTGGATCCGCCCCGCGAGACTCCGGCGTAAACAGCGGGCTCCATCAATTGATTAAACTTGTATTTGCTGGGCTTCTTGGTGAACAGAAACACCTGCTCGTGTGCCTTGGTCAGCCGGTTTTTACAGCTCTCGGGCATGGGGTTGGGTTTGTTCCAAATAATCTCGTTCCGCAGTACCCAGCCATCGTCGATCAGCGCAAACGCGACGCGCCATGGCACACCTAATAAATGGCCCTTATCATAGGAGTCGCCAAGATTCAGCCAGAACGTTCCATCGTCTTTGAGGACGCGTTTGACGGCCCGAAAAACGTCTACCAATCGATCAACATACTCCGTGACCGTTTTCTCATTGCCAATTTCACCGTCACCGGCCTTGTAGTTGCGCAGTTGGAAATACGGCGGGGAAGTAATGGCAGTTTGGACAGATTTTTCATCCAACCATTGGAGTCCTTCGACGGCGTTATGGGTGATAATCATCGGCTACTTCCAATGGGGACGCGTCCATGCGAATGGGCTACGAAAAAAGCCCAGCTAGATAAAGCCGGGCCTGTCTTCGAATCGAATTGTCGACTTAGTTATTCCTAGAGAAGGTGAGTGGGATCGCAGGGGCTCGAACCCTGGACCTACGGATTAAAAGTCCGTTGCTCTACCGACTGAGCTACGATCCCAATGACTTGCACGTTGCCGTTTCGGTCATGTGGCGGATAAGATGCCCGATCTTTAGTTAGGTGTCAAGGGCCAAGTGATAGGTTCGCTAAAAGATTCAGTTTTCTGCATCAG
>CAZDBE010000053.1:0-11248 GCA_964503675.1 uncultured Pirellulaceae bacterium
GTGATGATCATTGCTGATACTTGGGAAATCAGCTGCAAGGCACTTTATGGATTGCGGAAACGCATTGGTGCGGAGCTTGAGCTTTATGATCCTAAGGCGATGAACTTTTCTTGGGTGACGGAGTTCCCGATGTTCGAGCACGATCCTGAAGCTGATCGCTGGATCGCCATGCATCACCCGTTTACTGCACCTTTAGAAAAGGATTTGGGATACTTGGATACAGATCCAGGCAAAACACGTGCTCAGGCGTACGACTTAGTCATCAACGGTTATGAGGCTGGCGGTGGAACGATTCGAATCCACGACAGTAAGGTCCAAGAGAAGGTCTTTGGTCTACTGGGCCTTGATGCCGAAGCGGCTCAGGAGCGGTTTGGGTTCCTGTTGGACGCCCTACAATATGGAGCTCCTCCCCACGGTGGGATTGCGTTGGGGATCGATCGCGTTGTGATGCTGTTTAATAATCTAGACAACATTCGCGACTGTATTGCGTTTCCGAAAACGCAGAAGGCGACCGATCTAATGATGGAAGCCCCGAACTTGGTCGAAACCATGCAGCTCAAAGAGCTAGGCATTGAGATCACGAAGAAAGATGACGACGCGTAGCGTGTCAGGTAGATAATTCGATGCAGTATTGCGGACATTCCTGTCCAAAGAGGTTCAACGGACAGTAATGTCCGTTACACTCGCGGTGAACTGCTTATCGGCCGCCGCGTTGACCACCGCCACCACCTCGTTGGCCGCCTCCGCCACCACGGTTTCCACCGCCTCCGCGTTGGCCTCCGCCACCACGTTGCCCAGATTGGACTTGGTTTTGGATATTGCGAATCATCTCGGCGCGTTCTCGCCGTTGAGTGGCCGCGTCTTGGGCAGCCTTATTGTTTTTGTTTTCTGACGCTTGTTTAGCGTCTGGTTTAGCGGCATCGGAGTCGGCGTCGTCCGTTTCATCTACCACGACAAATTTTCCACCAAACTGCTCTTGCATGATTCTCAGCGCCGCTGAGGTCAATGAGCCGCTAGGAAGGACCAATGAATTTTTTGGGCTTTCAAACTGTGGCTGATCAATCTGAACAACAAGTGATTTGATTTGTTCGTAAATGTATCTTGGCCCAGTCAATAAGATTTTGTCGGTTTGCTTATCCAGCTCCAATCGAGCTTTGGGTTGATCTTGTTCGGCTTGGCCGCCAGCTTTCTTGCCACCGCGTCCACCGCCGGCCATGTTTCGCACGGCTTTGGCGACCTGTTCCTGTGCATTGCCACCACTTTCTGCTTGCTTAGCCTGTTCGGGTGCTTGGAGGTAGTCGGCCATCAGACTTTGTACCATCTTAAACACTTCTTCCGAATCGCGGTTTTCAATTGGAATTGCGAAGAACTGGCCAGCCAATTCCGGATCCTGAGGAGGGCTTGGTTGGTCAAATATTTCAATGGTCTGTTGGATTGTTTCAAGGTCGCTCTGCGTGGCGCCACTGACATAGAGCAGGTTGTGCGGCACATACATGCCAATTAGAACATCGCCTTCTAGACTGATCACGGCGCCGGAAGAAGACGAGCCTCCACCACCGCCGAGCATGCCACCTAGTAGGTCACCAGCGCCTTCGCCAGCCATGTTGCCGACAATGCCTGACAACAGGTCACCGCCGCCTCCACCACCGTCTGATCCGGCTAGGCCATACATCTCATCGAGTGCAGATTTAATGGATGACGCTTTCTTGTACTTCAAGTAGAAGAAGGTTAGTCCTTGGTCAGTTCCTTCTTGGCCGACTTCGGAAAGGAGAATTCTTTCTAGGTCGTCCAGTGCATCTAAGTCGTCTGATTCGAGCAGGATCCCAAACGGGGTTCCTTTGATGGTGACGGGAGAGCCGGGTACCGAAGAAGTCGTGTCAGGTGGAATGTAGTCTGAGCTGTGGGTCTGACGCGATTCTGGGGTGCTTACTGCCTCGTCTTGGGGCTGGTAGGCAACGACGCTGGTGATGGCGAAGCCCAGCAGTCCAGACATGGCTGAAGCCGAACGCTGGGGGGCGGTTCGGCGTGTTTGGGAGCCATTAAGTGTTTTAGCGGAGGTTGCCGATTGAGGGGCGCCCTGGTCTTCGATGTCCGAGTGCTGAAGCACTCTGGAACTAGAACCGGGGGTTCCAAATCGTCTGAGCCCATCGATGGGTTTCTTGCGGTCCTCGGGCATGATGATTCTTATAGGGTTTTTGCGGCCGGTAGAACGCATGTAATCTTCAGCGGCTTCCATTAGGTCGTCCCGTTTGCCGGGCCCTGCCTTAATGATCCTCGTGTTGGTGCGGACGCGATTTGGATCCAGTTGAGACGCTTGATCGAGCTTCGTGATGATTTGAGAGACTTCGAAAATCTCCGCCGGTGTGCCTCGGATCACGATATAGTTTTGTATTGTGTTAGCAAGTAGTTTTGGGCCAGACGGGTTCTCAAGGCCGGTTGTCCCCGAATTCATGAGCGACTGGACAGCAGAGAGGATGTTGGAAGCGCTAGTGTTTTCCAATTGGACAATCTTTGTAGTGCCCGATTCACCTCGCAAAGTAGCAATGGTTTCGCTGGCCCGCTGGTGGTGTTCCTTGCGGCCACGCAGGATAATTGCGCCGCTGACGGAATCTTGGCCAACCGTTGCGTCGGTTCCGTCAAGCATCGTTTGTAAAACTTTTAATGCAGCTTCCGGGTCGGTGAAAACCGGGTAGCTTTCCAAATATGGGCGCTCTGTGTTGACGTCTACTGCATCAGCCGCCACGTCGACCACAGTGGCAATGTTTTGGAATTCTTCGATCGCTGAAGGTGTGCCTTTGAGGATGAATCGGTCGCTCGATGGATCGACAGTAATAATCAGAGATCCATCGTCGCGGACATAGGCGCCCTCTGCGATTCCTAACAATCGGCGCGAAACCATCAGAAACTGTTCTGGATCGTAGTGCTTCAAAGCGTAGGTTGAAACGCTGGACGCCTTTCGTTTTGTCATCGCAATAATAGCGTCACGTACCTTGCGAAGATTGCCACCCGTTTCACGGGCGTAGAACTCATTGGTCGAGGGTAGGATTTTGGCAAACTGTTGATACTGCTGTGAGATCGCCAAACGCAAATCCGGCTCAACTGTCGTGACATCGATGCTGCCAAGCGAAAATTTGCAGCGTACTATCTCATAGTCACCGCGCTGGTCGAGTTCCGCTGGGGTGATGGTCTCGATCAATTCGTCTGGTAGCGGTCGTGATGCTTCGGTAAGGATCAGTTGATTGCGATTGCGGATAATAGTGTACGGCGGCTTGCGCAAACGCAGTGCATAATTGAGTTGATCCAGCGCCTCCATTGGTGAATATTTTCGGTCGTCCGTTAGCGTAAACGTCTCTTCGGGCCATTTTGAGATCGGTTGCCATGAGTATCCTGTTTGCTCGGCGAACCACGGAATAACGTCTTTCCAGTCAGCTTTATCGAACGAAAATTGGATCGATCTTTCCTGAGTCGTTTCGTTCGCTATGGGTTGCTCTGCCATCGTCGCCGGGGGCTGGGCGACGGCCACGGGAGCCAAGCAAAGAACGAGAAGCAGGGGCAAAATACGGTACATGAAAGCTGGTTTGATAAAGTATAGGGATGGCATCTTGTTAACTTGGGAAGCGAAGGTACCTAGGATTCCTAGTTGATAAAGGTAAGTCACCGTTATCGCGTCGTGGGTTTTTTCGAGTATAAACCGGGCAAAACAGACTCAAACTGGTGAAATCGATGCTGTTTAGCTAAACCGTGATCTGATAAAATCGCTGCACACCGACAGATATTAGCGTTAAATCAGTTGTAACGTTTGATCTAACCGAAAGTTGCTGTTGTCGGGTGAGGATATGCTGTGGAGTCTCAGCGTCAACTCCTCACCTGTACTTGTTCTCTCACGTAGAAATAACCCCACCAAGACCCTTGACGATTCATTTTCCTCCATCATTTGTGTAAATCTTTGTGAAAATACTGGCAATTGAGACGACTTGTGACGAAACGGCGGCCGCAATTTTAGGCGACGATTTGACGATTTATGCCAACATTGTTGCCTCGCAGGAAGATCTGCATGAGCAATACAACGGAGTAGTCCCCGAAATCGCGGCTCGGGCTCACGTGGAGCGTATTCTACCGGTGATCCACGAGACCGTTCAGAAATCGGGCTTTACGTTGGCAGATCTGGATGCAATCGCTGTCGCCAACACGCCGGGTTTATCAGGATCACTGCTGGTTGGGGTAACTGCTGCCAAAGCACTGGCCTTCGCGCTTGATAAGCCGCTGGTGACCATTAATCATCTGCATGCTCACGTCTACGCCTGTCAGCTGGAGTCTGGTGAAGCCGTGTTTCCTTGCGTGGGGATGATTGTTAGCGGCGGTCACACGCATTTGTATCACTACGCAGACGCGCTGCACCCCCAGTATCTCGGTGGGACGATCGATGATGCGGCAGGCGAGGCGTTTGATAAAGTCGCCAGCATGTTGAAATTGCGTTACCCTGGCGGACCAGAGATTTCAAAACTGGCCGTCTTAGGCAACCCCAAGGCTCACGCCTATCCCAGAAGCTTTCTCAAGGACGACCGGCTGGATTTTAGCTTCAGCGGGCTAAAAACGTCCGTCCGTTATTCGATCACTGGTCCAGGAAACATCGATCCGACAACCATCGAACTCAGTGAGTCTCAATCAGCCGACATCGCGGCCAGTTTTCAGCAGGCGGTGGTCGATTGTTTGGTTTCCAAAGCGATGCAGGCTCTCAAGAAAACGGGACTGAAGCGTTTGTGTGTTGGCGGTGGCGTGGCGGCTAACCGCGTCTTCCGTGATCAGTTACAGCAGGCATGTGATAAGGACGGCATTGAGCTGCACATTGCTCCGATGAAGTTTTGCACCGACAACGCCGTCATGGGAGCCATCGCATTTGAAAAACTCAAGGCTGGAGTCACCGACGAATTGGACGTAGATATTCTTCCGGGGTTGGTGCGCGAAAAGGTGTAGAGTGTCGCCTTTTGCTCGGCGAAAGTAGCGCAGGTAACGTGTTTTCGCGGAGCGAAAGGCGACAGTTTCAAACTTCCTCAGTCACAGGCAATCTAATGACAAAGCCTAAGTTTCAATTTGATGTGCTTAGTCTTCTCCTGCTGACTGCCATTGTCGCACTCACTGCACTCCTAATTATCAATTCTTCGCGACACTCTAGCCAAGTAAGAGCTTTACAACAACGCGTTCAACTGCTTGAAGAGGCAGCCACGAAAATTGAAAGTCTCAAACTAGAGCTTGAGTTAGCTGAGGAACGTCTGATCGTGCACCGGACTCGATTTGGCCCGGGGCATCCACAAGTTACTCTTCACGACCAACAGATAAAAATTCTGAAGAACGAGTTATTAAAATAGTATGGGACTTCGGTTGAGCCGTATATTTCTTATGATGTGAGCAAACCAAAGAACAGCTACCGAGACAAATAGTAAAAGCAGACCAACATGATCGTGAAGCGAATCTCCTCAGAAACAATCCGCGCGAATCTTAAGAAGAAGGTCGATCAGAAAATCCCTCTAATGATCGCATCTGCTGGCAGCGGGCTGGTCGCCAAACTTCTGGAGTCTGCCGGTACGGATTGCATCAACACGTTTTCCGGGGCTCGTCTTCGCGCTAACGGGATGGGCACCATGTCCATGATGTGGCCCATCCTCGATTCGAACAAACAAACGCTCGACTACACCCGTGAAGACATCATGCCGGCATTGGAAGGAAAGGCGTTTGTCTGTGCCTGCCTCAATGCGAACGATCCGTTAAAAGACATGCGAATGGTGCTGGAAGACTGTATCCGCATGGGAGTGAATTCGGTTTCCAACATCGGGCCTTCGATCAGTTACGTCGATAAGGACTCTGAAATCTTTAAAGTGCTGAAGTCTGCTGGGATCACAATCGAAAACGAAATCGAGATGCTCTCTCTGGCCAAAGAAATGGGCATGGTGACGATCGGTCTCGGATTCACACTTGAAGACTCCATTGCGATCTGTCGCGACGCAAAACCAGATGTTTTTTGCTACCACGCGGGGACAACCAAGGGCGGCATCACTGGATATGATAATGGCATGACCATCGAGCAGACGGCCGAGCAAACTGAACACGCATATGAGAAGTGCCGCGCGGTTCACCCGGACGTTATCTTGGTCGCGCACGGGGCTGCATTGGAAACTCCGGCAGACGCACAGTACATTTTGGACAACACGACTGGCCATGGATTCTGGACAGGCTCGTCTACCGAACGCCTTCCCATTGAGCGCGCCGTGTCACAAGCGGCGGCTGAATTCGCCGGTCTACGCTTCTCTAATTAGGAAGTCTCATGTCAAAAGTCATTGCTGTCCTTGCGACACTTGATACCAAGGCGCGCGAAGCCAGGTTCATGAAGGAAGAGATCGAAGCACTCGGTGGGGCTGGTTTGATTATCGACGTTGGTGTCGTCGGCAAAGCGGGGATCCCAGCGGATGTCTCCCGTGCGGAAGTCATCGCCGCTGGCGGGGGCGTGCTGGAGGAACTATTGTCGGCCCCTAGTAGGGAGAAAGCTAATCCATTAGTTTCCGCTGGAGCGACGAAGATTCTGCAAGAATTGCAGCAAGCGGGCAAAATTCATGGAGTCGTAGCTCTCGGTGGAACTCAGGGGACATCGACTTGTGCACCGGTTCTGCAAACGCTTCCTTACGGGTTTCCCAAAGTAATGCTATCGACAGCCGCTTCGGGGGACGTGGGGCATTTCGTTGGGATAAAAGACATCACGATGATGTTTGCGGTCTCCGATATTCTTGGTCTGAACGTTTTCTCGCGAAAGATTCTGGCCAACGCGGCCGCCGCAGCATGGGGAATGGCTCAGGTCGAGAGGAGCGTCACGAGATCCGAGGCCAAAGGAGTCATCGGACTTTCCAATCTGGGAGTACTTACCAAAGGCGCTGTTCATGCGATTGATCTGTTTGAGAAAGCGGGTTACGAAGTAATTACCTTCCATGCGATCGGCGCTGGTGGAGAGGCGATGGAGCAGATGATGAAAGAGGGAATCATCACGGGCGTCTTTGACTATGCCTTGGGAGAGATTGCAGACGCCACTTTTGACGCATTGCGGGCATCGGGCGCAGAACGTCTTACCGTCGCCGGCAAGTTAGGTCTGCCGCAAGTGATTTGCCCGGGCGGTTCCGAGCACCTTGGGATTCTGGTGGGAGAGGCCAATGAAGTTCCCGAAGGATATGAAAATCATCAAGTCACATGGCATTCGCCGTTTATCTTTGTGCCGCGCTTAAACCAGCAAGAGCAACACAAGATTGCCGAAAACATTGCAAAGCGGCTGGAGCATTCCACTACGAAGACTGTGTTTATGATGCCGCTCAAAGGTGTGTCCAGCTACTCAGCCGAAGGTGGTGAACTGTACAATACCGATCTTGACGCTGCCTATTGGGAATCATTGCAGCAGACTCTGCCTAAAACGATTAAGCTCGAATCCTGCGAGCTGACTGCCGAAGATCCAGCGTTTGTGAAAAAGGCCGTTGAAACATTGATCAATCTTATCGAAGGTTGATCCTCAAGACTTAATCACTTTCAAAAGTAACCGATACCAATTCTATGAAATCACTTTGGAATGAAGCCGACGCCGCAGCTTTTTCTGGCGACGACCTTGCGATACGAGTCTATACGTCTCGGCTACTGGGCGCCGACGAATCCCTCGTCATGCACGGAGGAGGTAATACTTCGGTCAAATCAACGACAGAGGATTTTTTTGGACGTGAGGTTGAAGTTCTATTCGTAAAAGGTTCCGGCTGGGATCTAGGCACGATTGAGAAAGAGGGCTTTCCTGCGATCCGCTTGGAAGAGACCAAAATGCTTGCTGAGCGGAAGACGCTTACGGACACTGACATGGCGAAGCAGCTTCGCGCCCTGCTGATGGATCAAGCATCCCCTTCGCCATCGGTTGAGGCAATTCTGCATGCGATCATGCCGGCCAAGTTTGTGGATCATACCCACACCGATGCAGTCGTCACACTCTCCAACAATCCGCGCGGTGAAGCGATCATCAAGGAGCTCTATCCCGATTGCTTGCTGCTGCCCTATATCATGCCAGGCTTTATTCTGTCCAAGCAGGTGTTCGATGCGATTCAGGGGAAAGACATAAGCAAGTACAAAGGCATCATTCTGCATCACCATGGGGTGTTCACATTCTCCGACGACGCGCGGACGGCATATGAGAACATGATCGAACTGGTTGATCGCGCAGATAAGTACATCGCAGCCAATGCTGACTCAAACATTCAAGCAGCAGGGAAGGCTCCTGACCTAGCCACTGGTGCTGAAGCTGACCTGCTGCATCTGGCCAAGATCCGCCGCGCTGTTTCCAATGCGCGTGGCAAAGCCCAACTTGCCTGTCTCAATTCGACGCCGGCCGCGCAGTCGTTCGCGTCTCTCTCGAAGGTTGACAGCATTGCGACACGAGGCCCAATTACACCGGACCACGTTATTCGCACCAAAAGAACCGCAGTGATTCTTGAAGAAACGTCACAGTGCGATATTCCCGAGGTGCAATCATTCGCCGATGAGTACAAGGCATACTTCAAAAATCACACCGATGGCTCGCTGATTATGCTAGACCCAGCGCCGCGCTGGGGAGTTTGGAAAAATGTTGGCACACTTTCCTTCGGATCAACGCAAAAGGAATGCGACATTATCACAGACATCACGCGCCATACCGCTTGGACGATTCAAACTGGCGAGTCACTTGGCGGTTGGGAGGCGTTGCCGGCAAAAGATATTTTCGATCTTGAGTATTGGATTCTTGAGCAGGCGAAATTAACGAGGCCGGCCGGCGCGGTAAAGCCTCATCTTGGAAAGGTGGCCATTGTGACGGGAGCCGCCGGTGGAATTGGCCGAGCGACTGCCGAGCAACTCCATGCTGACGGCGCCGTTGTCGTAGGCCTAGATATTGATCCTATCGTCACGGATAACCTCAACCAGCGAGGACTAACAGGGCGTGTGTGTGATCTGACCGACGAAGATGCAGTGCGGAATCAGATCGATTCTGTCATTGCTGAGTATGGCGGACTCGATATCGTGGTGCTCAACGCAGGCATCTTTAAATCAGGAGAGACGATCGACGAACTTGATGAGACATGGGACCGGACGATTGAGATTAATTTGACCGCATCTCAGCGATTTCTAAAGAACGCGATTCCCTATCTCAAGTTGGGCGTCGATGCATCGGTGATCGTGATTGGGTCACGCAACTATCCTGCGCCGGGCGCTGGTGCTGCGGCGTACTCCGTTTCCAAGGCGGGCGTTACACAACTTGCGCGTGTCGCGGCGCTGGAACTTGCCAAGGACAACGTGCGAGTGAACATCATCCATCCGGACGCGGTATTCGATACGGAGCTTTGGACGGATGAAGCGCTCGAGCGTTCGGCCGAGCGGTACTCGATGACAGTGGAAGAGTACAAGACTAAGAATCTACTTTCTCGTGAGGTAAGATCCGCTGACGTAGCGCGGTTGGTTTCTACTGTGGCTTCGGATGTTTTCTGCGCGACGACAGGAGCACAACTGCCGATCGACGGTGGATCAGACCGAGTCATCTAGCAGATCCTGTTTGGCGTTTCATCGAATAGCACCGTCGATACGTGGCTGCTTGACTGTCACAACCCGATTTCCGGGCAAAACAGACCACAAATGAGCCGACTGCAAATAAATCGATAATTAGCACTTATCGTACATAATCACAACCTGACAGTTCGGTAAGGGGCGAGCGATTTGCAATGGATCTGAATTTTCAATAAAAACCGGTAAACTTGCGTGTTTTGCAAGCTAAGGTAATGTTGACGTACCTAATGATGCGTCTATCATTCCACCGAATATACACTTTAGTGAAATTACGTAGCCGGCGAAATGTGCTCAGGACGAGCACCGTGAGACGCTAGGCAAGCGTCCCCAGCCCTTTTCCGTTGAGTAATTAATGCTTCAGAAAGCACCTTCGAAATACGACGCGACCCAAATCAAAAACGACGTTCTTTCCGGCCTAACAGTGGCTCTCGCACTCGTTCCTGAAGCTATCGCGTTTGCCTTCATTGCTGGTGTCTCACCAGTCATCGGGCTCTACTCCGCTTTTTTCATTGGATTGATCACTGCAGTTTGCGGCGGTCGCCCGGGAATGATTTCCGGAGCTACCGGCGCAATGGCTGTTGTCGTTATTGGATTGGTTGCGATGCATGGTGTCGCATACCTGTTTCCTACCGTCATCCTTTGCGGCATCCTACAGATACTTGTTGGGACGGCGCGGTTGGGAAAACTGATTCGCATGGTGCCTCACCCGGTGATGCTTGGGTTTGTAAATGGATTAGCAATCGTCATCTTTCTGGCTCAGTTTGGCAGTTTTAAAGGCTTCGATACTGTAAGCGGTGGTTTGTCTTATCTTCCAACTGTTCCAATGGCCATCATGTTGGGCCTTGTCGCACTCACGATGCTGATCATTTGGGGATTGCCGAAAATTACGAAAGCCGTTCCGTCATCGCTCGCGGCGATCCTCTTGGTAACGTTTATCTCGATCGGTATCAACAGTGCCTACTCAGTGACTGATCAGCCGACCACTGTAGCGACCGTTGGCGACATGTTATCCAACAACGCCAAGGCCCAAGCAGTCAAGAAAGTCTCAGATCTAGAAGCCCAAAAGTTGCGAACCGAAGCGTTGTCACGCGGTGAAATCCTACCCGCCGCCGACGCACATGGCCACGGTGGACCTCATGTTCAGCTTACTCAGCAGCAAATCGATACTGCTGTTGCTTCTGTGGATCCTAGTGCAGCCAGTATCAGCGCCGGCCTGCCGACGTTGTTCTTCATGGACAGCGCTTACACAATGCCGCCGGTGACTTGGAAGACGTTCACAATCATCTTCCCCTTCGCATTGATTCTGTGCGGCGTTGGTCTAATCGAATCTTTACTGACGTTGACACTGATCGATGAGATCACCGAGACACGTGGACAGGGGAACCGCGAGTGCTTTGGTCAGGGAATCGCAAACATCGTTTGCGGCTTGTTTGGTGGCATGGGCGGATGTGCAATGATTGGCCAGTCACTAATTAATGTGAACTCGGGCGGTCGCGGCCGTCTGTCGGGGATCGTCGCGGCGGTCTGCCTACTGTTGATCGTACTGTTTTTGTCTCCTTGGATCAAAATGATTCCAATGGCGGCTCTGGTTGGCGTAATGTTCATGGTCGTGATTGGAACGTTTGAATGGGCGTCGCTAAAAATG
>CAZDBE010000053.1:11258-18806 GCA_964503675.1 uncultured Pirellulaceae bacterium
GTGTCAGATATTTTGGTGATGGTTTTGGTTGCTGGATACACTGTTTTGATGCACGATCTGGCAAGCGCCGTTATTCTTGGTGTCGTTGTTTCTGCTCTGGTGTTTGCCTGGCAGCATGCTACCCACATTGGCTCTGACGTTCGTATCGACGAGCACGGCAGCAAGATCCACCAGGTCCATGGACCGTTGTTTTTCGCATCGGCTCAGTCCTTCAAAGACATCTTTGATCCCAAGAACGATCCAGACGATGTCGTGATCGATTTCTACTACTCGCGCGTTTACGATCAATCGGGACTCGAAGCCATCAACACTTTGGCGGAGAAGTACAAATCTCTCGGCAAGCGTATTCACCTGACGCACTTGTCTCCGGAATGCCGAGAGTTGTTAGACCGAGCTGATGATTTGGTGGTCGCAAATCTCTCCGAAGACCCGCAGTACCACGTTGCGACCGATCGACTCGCGTAGACTCACTTCGCGCTGGAAGTCTGATGGGCTGTTAGAAATGGGTTGCCACGGTATTTTGAGTGTCCTGCCAAAGTAAGTTCTGGACTTTCAATGGATAAATCAGCCCACTTTGACAAGTTCGTTTCTATTGTTGTTGGGGCGGTACTGCTGTACTCGGCAGCAATGCTTGTCGGCGCATACTACGATGGAGAGAACCTTGCCGCGTGGGTGTGGGAGCGACACCAGAATCAGTTTTCGTGGTACTCGCGCCCAGTGTTCCTAGTGCCTGCTTGCTACTATGCCTATCGCCAAAACCTTGGGTTGATTATTGGTTTCATGGCGATGCTCTTCTGTAGCCTGTTTTGGTTCACTGCGCCTGTGGACGTGCCGCCGCACGTGAGCGGTTATCTTGAATGGGAGAAGCAACTGTTCTTCTCCGACAAGTCACTTGTTCCCGGGCTTGTATTGGTCATAGTCGTCGCTGCGTTTCTAGTCGGATTGTTCTCGACTTTCTGGCACAGAAATCCATGGCTTGGCTTGCTCCTGATCAATGCTGGTACAGCGATGAAGATCGTTGTCAGCGTTGTGTTGGGCAAAGAGTCGGGGTATGCCGCCATCGTGCCGTCGTTGACGAGCTTATTGATCATCAACGTGATTGGTTTCGTGGTTTGGAGGTTCTTCAAAGACAGGCTAGATCCGGAGAACCGTCCGTGAGAATATACAAGCTAGATTTGCGGCAGATCGACGCAATTCAACCTTAGCTCTAATGCCTCTAGAGTAAGAGTGTCCAGTATCCGAAGCGATAGTGACGTGCCTTGGATACCGAGCGATTTAGTGTTGGCGACCAATGCTGTTCTTTGGAATATTCGTCAGAATCGCTGGCGAGGCGTATATTGGCGGCTGTTGGGACGCGTTTCCCTGAGGAAAAATCCCCAGTTGGTGATATAATACACACTTCTAACCAGAGAGTTTTGGAGTTCAGTGTCGTATGAGACTTTTCGCTAAATTGATCGCCTGTGTGGTTGCTGTCTGCGCGTTGCAACTGGGTACAGAAACGGAAGTGAACGCTCAAAGTGTTGCGCGGCAATGGAACGAAGCGTTGTTGAACGCTATCAGGATAGATTTCCCTGCTCCGACGGTACATTCACGTAACCTCTATCACACGTCTGCCGCAATGTATGACGCGTGGGCCACATTTGATGATATCGCGGCCGGCCATTTTTATACTGCCAAGGAGCAGGCAGGAGACGTTGTTGCGGCGAGAGATGAAGCGATCAGTTATGCAGCGTACCGGGTGCTCTCCGCGCGATACCAGCTTTCAGTCGATCCAGTTGCCTCGCAGGCAATATTCGACGCAGTGATGAACAGTCTTGGCTATGATCCTTTAATCACCACGACGGTAGGAACAACACCTTCAGCGATCGGGAATCGTATTGCCGACCTGATTCTAACTGAGAGTCTCAACGACGGATCTAATGAAGCGAACAATTACCAAGATCCAACAGGATACATTCCTTTCAATGAGCCAATGGTTGTCGATTATCCGAATGTGTTGCCTCCAAACATGGCTCCGCTGGACGACCCGAATCGTTGGCAGCCACTGTTTATTGAGTCCGCACTTACGCAGAACCAACAGGATGGATCTGATCTACAGGAGTATATCGGACCTCATTGGGGTGCTGTTACACCGTTTGCGATGAGCAGCGTATCAGGGCCGTATAGTTGGTCGGACATTGACCCCGGACCGCCACCGATTCTTGGTGGCGAGGGCGATCAGGAGTACCGAGACGATACGATGCTGGTAATTGACTACAGCAGTTCACTTGATCCTAATCAAGGTCCAGGTGCTGAAACCATTAACATCTCGCCAAGTGTCAACGGCAACCGACCGCTGGGCACTCATAGTAATCAGGGCTATGCGATGAACCCGTCAACGGGGCAGCCCTACGCCGATAATTTTGCTTTGACGGCGGATTACGGGCGGATATTGGCTGAATTCTGGGCGGATGGACCTAATTCGGAGACACCTCCAGGGCACTGGAACGTTATCGCCAATACTGTTTCTGATGATCCCTTGTTGGTAAAGCGTATTGGAGGCATAGGACCGATTGTTGATGATCTCGAATGGGACGTCAAATTGTACTTGGCGATGAATGGCGCTGCTCATGATTCGGCCGTTGCGGCTTGGGGTGCTAAAAGAGAATACGATTACGTGCGGCCAATTACCAAGATCCGCTACCAAGGTAACCTGGGACAGTCGTCTGATTCAGGCATGGCTTCTTATCACCCAGATGGTTTGCCGCTTATACCTGATAAGGTCGAATTGATTACCGCGGCAACCATTGCAGTAGGAGGCAAGCATCGAAATGTGTTTGCAAACGCCAATCAGAATCAAGATGGAAACTTTCTTTTGAACTTTTACGACTATCAATTGGTCGGCAAGGTTGCGATCAAGAGCTGGAATCATGAGCCCAACGATACAGAGAATGATGTCAGTGGCGTCGATTGGATTCTCGCGCACAACTGGGTGCCGTTCCAGAATGACAACTTTGTAACGCCTGCGTTTGCAGCCTACGTGTCAGGACACAGCACGTTCAGCAGAGCAGCGGCCGAAGTTATGACGCTGTTCACTGGAGATCCCTATTTCCCCGGCGGCCTTGGCGAAAAAGAATTTGATACTGATTTCTTGGAATTTGAAGATGGGCCAAGTCAAACCGTTACGCTGCAATGGGCATCTTATTATGACGCTGCAGATGAAGCGGGGATTTCTCGGCTTTGGGGTGGAATTCACATTCCGGCCGATGACTTCGCAGGTCGAGTTATGGGGTCTTCGATCGGTATCGATGCCTATCAGTTTTCGGTAGCAAATCTGTTCGAAGCCAATCTTTTGTTGGGAGATGTCAACAGCGACGGCGTCGTGGATCCGGAAGATATTTCCGCATTCATTTCTATTCTGATTAACGGACAATACTCAATGAATTGCGATGTTAATCGTGACGGAGTGGTTAACTTTGCGGATATCCCACCATTTATCGAGATTCTGATGCCGGGTTAGTCCAAGGTTGCTTTTGCCGTTCTTCTCCGGCGATTTCTACTCATCATTTCTCACTGCTTCGAGCAGCGTTTGCGTCGCTGTTTCGGGCACCTCTATCATGTCGAATAAAAATTCTTCTAGCTCAACGGGTTCCATCAAGGAAACAGTCATCACGCAATCCGCAAGTCTGTGAGCAGCGGGTAGTACTTGCAGGAACCGCTTGTAAAATTCGGGCCCCAGCTGAATCATCGGCACCTCGTATTCAAGATGCTCGGTGTAATCCATGATGACGTTGAACTCCTCGGCAGGCATGTCGTTCATGCCGTGTAGACAAATTAGCTCCATTGATCCTTTGACCAGTTCATGCAACAGCAATGGCCAAATGATTGCTTTGGCGACTACCTGCAATTGGTCGTCGACTCGATCGACGCCGCCCCAACCTACCATCAGGTTCTTGATAATTCTTCCTTTAAGCGTTTGAGGTCTCCTTACTGTGCCCCACACCGGCGTTTCGGTGATGGTTGCGTTCATCAGATCCTGAGGCGTGCCGACGATTTGTTCGCAAGTAAGCATGGCCAATTCGGCTAGTCGCGGCCTGTGTGCTTTCTCTAAATCAATGATCCGAAAAATATCTCTCATGATTGCAAATTCATGTCGATACATGCCGGTCGGTACGCCTTTCTCCAGACACCGAGCCTTGGCCGTTACGAATGCCGCATCTGCCATCATTTGGCCGTGGCGGCGCAGAAATCGATGGAAGAAAAAAGGGTGCTTGGGTCGATTCATCCTCCCCCAGAACTTGCCGCTACGCCCCATAATGATTGTGAGAAAACCTTCCCAATAAGCGTATGTAGCCCCGGCGATTGCGTGGTCGTACAGCGGCACCAAATCCGTGTTGATCAGGTCAAGTTCGTCGCGTACCAAATGATGAGCCGATAGATGGGCATGTGAAGCTGCACCTTGAATTAGAATGTTCAACGTCAATCGCTTATTCACCAGATGACGTTGTGCCGGGCTTAGGTCGTCAGGGACAAGTTTTGCTTTTCTCACCATGGTTGATCAAGTTCGAGACCTTCTTCCCTGCCTATTCTTTTGCCCATTCGATCGCCTTTGGGCTGCGGAAGCGGACGGTCGGCAGGCCAATCGGGCTTGAACGGAGACGGCTTGGGCGCTCGTTTTGGCTCCGACGGTTTGGGCTCTACGTCTGGTTTGGTTGGCGGTGGGGCAGTTTCAGGCATGGAAGATTAATGCGTGATGTGTTTTGGTGGTGCGGTTGATGGTCTCAATGGCGTCCGTCTCACCTGACCAATCGTACCGCAAGCGACTATAATTTTCCATCCGAAGCCACGCCTCGTTTGAATTCCGCTGCCGTATCCTTCAGCCCATCCAATTATGTCTCAGCCCGTTAAATTAACTGTCGCCCACGAGGAAAGCGGCATGAGGCTGGATTCGTATCTGGTGCAGTATTTCTCGAAACATAGTCGCGTTAAACTGCAGCGGGCGATTGCAGCAGGAGGCGTCAAGGTTGATGGAGGTTCGGCCAAATCTTCGACCAAGCTGAAAGAAGGACAGTCGGTGATATTCGTCCCACCAGAAGTGGAGAAGGAAGGTCCAATTCCAGAAGACATTCCGCTGGACATTCTTTTTGAAGACGACGTTATGGTGGCCATCAATAAACCACCAGCAATGGTCGTCCACCCCGCAAAAGGCAATTGGCAGGGAACGTTAACTTCGGCTCTCGCGTTTCATTTCAAAAAATTGAGCAGTGTTGGAGGTCCAACACGTCCCGGCATCGTCCATCGGCTTGATCGCGATACTAGCGGGGTGATTCTGGTCGCCAAAACAGACGAGGCACACCAAAAGCTTTCGAAGCAGTTTGAACTTCGAACCGTTTTGAAAGAGTACTTCGCGATCGTGACGCCCGCGCCGGATCGCGACCGCGACGTGATCGACAAACCTATCGGTGCTCATCCCTACCAGCGCGAAAAGAAAGCGATTCGCGAAAATCATTTGACCAGCAAGAACGCGTGGAGCTACTACGAGGTCGTCGAGCGATTCGAGGGCTTTGCTAGTATTAAAGTTAAGCCGAAAACAGGACGTACACATCAGATCCGAGTTCACATGGCACACGTAGGTTGCCCAGTAATTTGCGATCGTCTGTATAGCGGACGAGCGGCGTTGAGCTTAAAGCATTTCAATCGTCGCACGCAGTCGGAAGATGATCGAGTGATTCTCGATCGGCAGGCTCTACACGCCCACCGAATCGAGTTTTTTCATCCCGTAAGCGGCGAGCCGATGAAACTGACTGCCCCGCTGGCTGCGGATATCCAGAGTATGCTCGAAGTGCTGCGGCAGCAAAGGCCATTGAAGTAGCCGAAACACCTACTCTTTTAGCGTGATGCCTTTGATTGTGTCAACGAAGGCTTTCTCATTGGCGCCGATGGTTGCCTTCGGCCCAATCAGTTTCACAAAGTAGTTGCCAGATTCTGGTGTTTGAATAATCGCTGCCAGAACACGGAAGTCTGGGTTTTCTACTTTCTTTCCACCCGAGAAAGGCCCGCCCATCGTTTCTACGTAGACTCCAGAGATATCGACCATCGTAACTTTCATTTCCTCAACGGTCTCTTCAGTGACTTTCGCTTTGGTTGCCGTGCCATCGGCTTGTGAGAACTGACCCTCCCAGCGAGCAATGTTGGCCTCAATCGAGCCACCGGCACCCATGATCGTCAATCGGCCGTCACGTTTGTCGTTCTCAACGCGTGGAACCTGAATTTCGTATTCCAGCATGCGACTCTTCGGCTTGACGCTTTTCCATTCTCCAGTGGCGGTGAAATCTAAGTTTCCTCCAGCAACGGAGAACGAAAGTGGATCGGGTGTCTTGGCTTCACCGGCGACAGGAGCTTCCGTCTTCTTTGATGAGCCACCCTCGGTGGCCTGTTGAACTTTGGCAGGTGCATCGGTGGTTGCGGCAGACTGAGCCAAGCAAGCTTGTGAGCTTGAGATTCCCAATGACACGACGGCAAGGGCTTTAGTAAGACGTGATTTAAAAACGGTCATCGCAGAGTTCCTTAATTTTTTGACGTTGAGTCTGTGTTCTAGATTGTACGCTTCAAGCTACCACTTGCCAATCAATCCGCTTGCATCACCTTGCCGACGATCTTGTTGTCGAAGTAGTTGATCGCCATTCCGGCATCTATCACCAGATGTTGAGCATTAATTCCAGATGAACGGGGGCTTAAGAGGAAACATGCCGCATCGGCGACTTCCTGTGTCTGGACGGCCTTGCCGCGCGGAATGACTTGTTCTGCGAACAGAAAAGCATCGACGTAGCCGGGGATCCCGGCCGACGCTGATGTCTTGAGCAGCCCCGGAGCGACGGCATTGAATCGCACATCAGAAAATTTGCTGAAGCTTTTGGCAAGGAAGGCGAGCGAGCTGTCGAGCGCCGCCTTCACAGGAGCCATGAATCCGTAATTTTCGCTGGCCATTGTGGTGGTGGAAATCGAAATCGTGACGACCGACGCGTTGTTGGCCAATGTCTCTTTGAAGGCGTTGCAGATCGCAATTAGTGAATAACAGGAAATGTCAAATGTGCGGAGCAGCTGTTGCTTTCCTGTCTCATGAAAGGGCTTGATGCCGCTTTCGTCGTAAGCCGCAAATGCGATGGAGTGAACGAGGCCATCGATCACCGGATGTTTTGCCGTAATCGCAGTGGCAACGGATTCAATCTGATCTTCGAATTCGACATCGCAGACGTGGACCTCGCGATCGCCCATCAGTTTTTTAACCGTTTCGAGTCGTTCGGGAGAACGGACGACGTATACGACACGCGCCCCGGCTTCCTCAAGTGTCTTGCCAATGTGCCAAGCGACACTTTTTTTGTTGGCGACACCGAAAACGACGATGGTTTTTTCAGCAAGTTTTAGGAAGTCCATGAAGAGGTTACTCTTTTGGTTGGTCCCGCGCTTACGTGTCGGGTTGGGCATTAGGGTTGGTGATGGTGCAAGTAAATCCGAGCCGCGCGGCGACTTTGGCGCCCCCCGAGGCGCAACCCGGGAGGGTGAAAGAAA
>CAZDBE010000053.1:18834-23537 GCA_964503675.1 uncultured Pirellulaceae bacterium
GTGCTTTCACAGAGAATCACGCCTGGCACAATGGGCTGATCTGGATAGTGCCCTTGGAAGAAGTATTCGTCGCCAGAAAACAATTTCCGGCAAACGATTTTCTTGTCTGTTTGCGACACAATCTCGTCCACCAACAACATCGGAGGCCGATGCGGGATCGAAGCGTGGATCGTTTCAAGCGATGGATGAGGCATGGGGTGTTTGGGATAGGTTTTTTCGAAAACGTTTTATACAGAGGTTTCGTCAGTCTCGATTTGAACAGAAGGTCGCAATTACCGCAAAGAAAATCTGTCTCATTTCTTTGCGTTCTCTGGGAGCTTCTGTAGAACTCTTGCCTAGACCGTCGGTGCGGACGAGAGTTGATTAATCACGTCGTTGGCAACGATCACGCCGTAATTGATGGTGCCCAGCCAGCCCGACATGATGATCCCACAGCTGCCCGCGTGATAGAGTCCGCCGATCTGCTCGGGCAGCGCTCGACTGACGCCAAGCCCCTCGAACTTGGTGCCGAAACTCGAGCCATTGACATGTTTTGTATAGTGCTCAAACGTTACTGGCGTCGCTGCTTCGGCATGGACGATACGCTCACGACAGTTAGGTACGTATTTTTCTAAAGAATTAAGCGTTGTTTCAACGAGGTCTTTCTTGCTGGCCTCGTATTCTTCTTTGGAAAGTTCTGTCCAATCCGAATAGTTTGCGTTGGTACTGGAGACGATCAGCGTCCGACCTTTGCCATCTGGGCGCGTGTCGGGATAGTAGAAGGAAAACGTACGGCTGGTGATGTCACGGCTGAGCAAAAGGTCGGTCTGGAAGCGGTCGGCCGTGCTGCAGAACAACAAATCGCCAGTCTCGCGTGGAACCGTGTCGCCGTCCTTCATTGCCATGTAGACTTGCGTACTGGAGTTGTTTAGACGCACTTCTTTGGCTTCGTCAACAAATGACGAGTCAAATTTGTCTTCGCCAACAAGGTTGAAGATCGTTGATCGTAAATTCGAGTTGCTAATGACAGCGCCTGTCTCGATGGTGCGGCCGTTGACTTGGACTGATTTTACCTTGCCGCTCCCAACGTTGATTTTCTCCACGTCGCAGTTGATCCTGACGTCGACGCCGTTGTGCTTCATCTCCTTTTCCATGGCTTTGACCAATTTGTCAGTGCCACCTTGGAACACGAAAACACCTTTGGACATGAAATTTGAGAACACAATCCCATAGGTGATCGCCGGATCTTCTAGCGTCGAACCGTTGGCGTAGGTGATTGGTTCCATTAGTAAGCGAACGACGTCTTCTCTGCCGGGAAAAAATTCATCAAACAACTGCCGCGTCGTCTTCTCTTGGTCGTCAAAGAAGTTCATGCCACGGGCGGTATCGAAGAAACGATCTACTGTTTCTTCTTCAATGCCGAAATCTGCGGTCAACAGATTAGTGAAGTCTTTCCGGTCGAAAGTGGTGGTCAGCGAGAACATAGGGTTGTCAAAACGCACCCCTTCCAGCTGAACAATGGAGTCAGCGATTTCTTTGGTCCAGTAACGGCGACAGCTCTTTACCATCCCGTGAGGGAAACCGTGAAGGGAGATGTCAAAGATGTGGCCGCCGGGTCGTTTGAACCAAGTTGCCAGACCGCCCAGTTTATAGTGCTGCTCAAGTAGCAGGACCTTCATTCCATCGCGGGCCAGAATGTTGGCTGCGGTCATGCCGCCGAGTCCACTGCCAATGACGACTACGTCGTAACTGTCGGCGGCACCTTTGAGGAAGTCTTTGGGCATGGCGGAGGATCGCTGCTTTGTGTTTCTGTTTTTTTGTAGCTAGAATGAGGATCGAAGGAACGCGTGGCGACACCTGCGAGGCTCAATACGATACGAGAAATACCCGTTTTTCTCAAGCCTGGCATCACTCACGGCGAACAGCAAAGGCGGAATATTATGGAATTTGTCAATGATCTTTGGATTCCGATTCTCGTCGGGACGTTTGTACTTCAATTCGCCAGCACGATGGCGTGGATGGTCTTGCCACATCATTTTGGCGACCACGCAACCGTGCCCGGTGAGGAAGACTTAATGGCTTGGGTTGGAGACCAGAAGATTCCAGCGGGCAGCTATATGTTTCCCTATCCGGAAACGCCAGCCGAGATGAACTCTAAAGAACATCAGGAGCGATACACCGCAGGTCCGCGCGGAACACTTCACGTCTATAGTCCGGTAAGCATGCCATTGAACATTCTCAAAACGTTGCTGTACTTTCTGCTGACCGTCGGAACGATCGGCTACATCACTCATGTTGCCTGTCCGCCGGGTGCCGAGACAACCACTTTCTTGCGTGTTTTTAGAATCGCCGGAACGATTGGCGTTTTAACTTACGCCAGCAGTGGAGCTTTGGACAGGATTTGGTTCGTGAGAAGAATGTGGACGACGATGGTTGACGGCATCGTTTATGGCTTGATCGTCGGGATTGTTTTTGCGACGCTCTGGCCTGCTGGTTAGATCTGCGAAAAGACTATTCAGACTGGTAGCTGAAGTTTTCCCACATCAACGATCAACAAATAGATCGCTAGGGCTATGCCAACGATTGCAGTTGCGTATGCGACGTTCATCGCTAGAGTCCACGCTGCAAACGGACGGTATCCATCACTGCGGATACGAGCGAAGTATTTCCGATAATGCCACGGTGCACCACCCGAAGCGATTGCACCCAGCACCACCATTGCGACGCCAATCGCGGTGGCCATGTTAGCGACACTAGCGCCAACTTTGATTCCAAGCGTCATTAGTATGAGGGCAAAACGGGCCACGACGAAACCAAATGCCATCAGGGCCAAGCTGGTTCTGACCCATGCAAGCAGTGTCCGTTCGGCCGCCATTTGGACGCGCGGATCACGCTCTGAAACGCCGGGGCGCACGTTTGGAGGTTCTACAGAATCGTTCTTCTCCGATGTCACGATGTTTCAATTCAGAATTAAGGTCTCAGACAGTGTAAGTTGGCCATCGAGATTCCGCTCATCATCGCACCGATGATTCCGACGTAGCCTTGGTCTGTTCCACAGAGAAACAGGTTGTCGACGTGAGTTGTTCCGTCGAGTTTTTTTTCTGGGGCTCCGTAAACTGCACCGTTGTCGTGCCAAGTAAAACGTCGGATCGTTTTCGGTGTAAACAAATCAGTGTCAATCACGTAGGGACGGAAGTCTGGCGTGAACCGTACGCTGGCCTCGACGCTTTTGTCGTACCATTTCAATTTGGCCCGCGCATAGTCTTCATCTGACATCTCGTTCCAGCGGCGGAAGTCCGCGATTGTGGTGATGCGTACGATACCGTCGGCCAGTTTTCCTTCGTCGTCGGCATAAACATAGTTGTTCGGTGAGCAAATCACACCGGTGCGAGTGTCGCAGAAATCATCAGCCGGCGGATGCCAGTTAAATTTCTCGGAATCATTATAGAACACGATCGTATCGTCGTTACCGATCTTTGACGGCTCGCGGTCTAGCACGGAAATCGATTCGATAAACGTCATCTCCCCAGCCTTGGACGTATCCGGTTCACTTACGTCGGAGCACATGCGCATCGTTTCCAGCGATCCAGCGGAAGATAGTATCCGCTTGCCTTCGATAACCTCACCATTGTCGAGCTCGATCGCCGTCGCGTGGCCATTGTCTACGACGACTTTGCTGACTCCGTGTCGCAGTTTCAGTTCACCGCCGAGACTGCGATACCTTTTGACCAAATTCTTCAGGATCAGCCGAACACCTTTGTAGGGACGGGCAAAGCCTTCGAAGAAGATACTGCGAAACATGATGCAGAATTGGCCCCAAGCCATGTCGTGGCTGTCGGCGTTTCCGTACCACATCAATGGGCACAAGATCATCTCAATCAGTAGTGGTTCAGTGATCGTCGAGTTGAGTACTTCGCGGCCGGAAATTTCGAACGCTTCTTGATCCAGATCGTCATAGTCGAGGATCTTTGCGACTAAGGATTCAAAGTTGTCCACTTGATTGGGGAAGGCGCGAGCGACTTCACTGCGAAGAAGGTCAATGTCGTTGTCGAACCGCAATTCTGCCGACGGAAAGACAACACGTGAACCTTTCTGAGGCGACAGGGAAAAGTCGTCCCATTTGAAGCGAAGCTGGCGGAGGATCCGAGCCAGCGGACCTTTTTTTGCGCCTTTCTTAGTAAAGTTGGTCACCGCGTGGAGCCCGACGTCGTAGTCTCGTCCGTTCATTCGGTAGAACGAGTTAAGTCCGCCGATCGTGTAGTGCCGCTCGAGGATGCAGACCTTCTGATCGTAATGGGCGAGTCTGATTCCGGCCGCCAAGCCAGACATTCCAGCACCGATGATGATCGTGTCGTACATGCGGCAGATTGAGATTTTGCGTAGCCGGATTCCTCAGAATTCGGACAGCGGTGGAGTAAGGCGGTCTGAAGTCTGGCGACTCCAGCTACAGAGGTGATCGGCTCTGCCAGTCGCCTAGACTAGGCAACGGCTACCATTTTGGGCGTAAGGTAGGTAACGGTTGATGCCATTGATTCGAGGTTAACATAGTCCTCTTCAGGAACTTGCACGCGATAGCGCTTTCGCAGCTCCATGACGATGTCTAAGAAATCCATACTGTCCAGTTCCATCTGATCACGAAAGGACTTGTCATCATTCAAATTCGACAAATCCTCATCGGGAGCGATGTCTGCGAGGATGTCGATGATTGCGGTTCTGATTTCTGT
>CAZDBE010000054.1:0-23038 GCA_964503675.1 uncultured Pirellulaceae bacterium
GCTATGCCCCGCAAGTGAACTACACCGGCCGCGCTCCGATTGAAGCGGCTGCTCAAGGAATTGAGCTCGCTGATGAGGACTGGTGTATTCGATGTAACTTGGTCAGCGTCGACGATCAAATCATGAAAAGCTTCACTGCCGGTCACATCAGCAGCGAAGAAGCGCAAACATTGCTCAAGACGGCTCAGGAAAAAGTCGGCGACGATCGCCTTGAATTCATCCCAGGTGTAAGTTATCGAAACTTGCTGATGTATCGCCCGGGAGACGGGCCAGCCGCTCCGTTTTCTAACGACACCCGTGCTACGCCTCCTCACGATCTGTCCGACAAGACCGTCGAAAACGATTTTCCGCGCGGACCGGGCAGTGACGTGCTGGTCGAGTTGATGAGCAAATCAGTTGAGTGGTTTGAAGACCACGAAGTCAACACGAAACGCAAAGCGGACGGCAAGCTTCCGGCGACTAACGTCTGGCTGTGGGGACTTGGGCGCAAGCCAAAACTTGCTTCGTTTGAATCGATCCATGGAATCAAAGGTGCGATGATCACAGCGGTGGATTTGTTGCGTGGATTGGCGTCACTGATTGGTTGGGATCGAATTGAAGTTCCCGGCGCGACAGGTTACACCGACACCGACTACGGGGCCAAAGGCGACTACGCTTTAGAAGCGATTGATAAATACGACATCGTTTGCGTGCATGTCGAAGCGCCGGATGAAGCTTCCCATGAAGGGGACCTTGGGAAGAAGGTCAAAGCACTCGAAGAGATCGATACGCACATCGTTGCCAAGATCCACAAGAAACTGGAATCGATGGGGACGGACTACCGTATTTTGGTGACGCCCGATCATCCGACATACATCAGTACAAAGACGCACACCCACGGTAACGTGCCGTTCACGATTTGTGGAACGCGTATCGAAGCCGATGGCCACGATAGCTATAACGAAGTCACCTGCGACGCCAGCGGTTTGAAAAAACTGCCCGGCGACACGTTGATGGAGTATTTTATCGGTAAGTAGCACGATTTTTTTGTTGAACAGTTGTCCCAACTGTTCAACTCGCGCCGACGGTTTGATCGCCGCAGAACAGTTGGGACAACTGTTCTACAAACTTTACGTTTTCCTGAATAGAAACCCATGCCAAAAATTGCAATCGTCCCCGGAGACGGGATCGGCCCCGAAGTCACTGATCAAGCTATTCGAGTGATCGAGAAATTGAACGAGCTATTCGATGCTCAGTTTACAATCGAGAGCCAACCTGTCGGTGGCGCAGCGTACGAAATGCATGGCCATCCGCTGCCCGAGACCACACTTTCGTTGGCCAAGTCGGCTGACGCCATTTTGTTGGGTGCCGTTGGTGGACCGAAGTGGGAGAAAATTGATCGCCATTTGCGTCCTGAGCAAGCGTTACTTGGACTCCGAAGTGAGTTGGACCTGTTCAGTAATCTCCGTCCAGCGATGCTGTTCCCCGAATTGGCCGACGCTTCCACTCTCAAGCCAGAAGTCGTTTCCGGTTTGGACATCATGATTGTTCGTGAGCTGACCGGCGGCATCTATTTTGGTGGACCACGCGCCATCGAGGGCGCGGTCGGCAGTCGTAAGGGCTACAACACGATGGTCTACACCGAGCCCGAAATCGCAAGGATTGCTCGGTCCGCGTTTGAAATGGCCATGCGGCGCGACAAACGTTTGTGCTCGGTCGACAAGGCAAACGTTCTGGAAGTGTCCGAGCTGTGGCGCGAGGTCGTGGAGGAAGTCGGCAAGTCTTATCCAGAAGTCGAATTGTCTCATATGTACATCGACAACGCGTGTATGCAGTTGGTCCGCGCTCCGAAGCAGTTTGACGTGATCGTAACAACGAACATGTTTGGCGACATTCTTTCCGACGCAGCATCGATGCTGACAGGATCGATCGGGATGTTGCCATCGGCCTCGTTGGATTCCAACGGCAAAGGCATGTACGAACCAGTTCACGGTTCGGCGCCGGACATTGCTGGCGAAGGTAAAGCGAACCCGTTGGCGACGATTCTGTCAGTTGCCATGATGATGCGCAGCACGTTTGGCAACGAGCAATGTGCGGCAGCAATCGAAGCGGCAGTTAAGCAGACGTTAGCTGACGGAATTCGCACCGGCGATATTGCCGCTAGTGGCGAAGCGGTTGTCTCTACGACCGAGATGGGTTCCGCTGTTGTGGACCGCATGATCGCCTAGTTCGCGACCAGCTTAGAACGTGTGACGCCAGCCGAAGATCGTGCCATTGGTAGTTGCCGAATAGTTGTTCTCTGTAATGGAGAATGAGCGTTGTTCAACAAATAGCTCGTTGTGAACTGTAATGTTTGCGGAAACGCCGATCATTCCTTGTACTGCAAATCCGGTGTCACTTTCTTCAATATTGGCGAGACTGGTGGAATCGAAGTTGACCAAAAACTCTTGTTTGGTTGTCCCCAACCCTAGACCTATGTACGGCGTCAGGAAGCTGCCGGACGCACGATGGAAGTCGTAATAGAAATTCGCCATTCCGGAGAAGTTTTTGAGCTCAGATTCGTACTTGTAAAAGGGTATTCCACTAGGAGTTGCTGGTAGCGTAAGGTAGCCGTTCTGATCTGCCTTTCGCCATGACAATTCCAGATCTATGCGAAAGGTTTGCGTGAACCGTTTCCCAACACTGAAACCTAACGTGTCACCAGTCGTGACTGCTTCTCCGATTGTCCGTCCGAAATCATCGATCCGGTCGCCGGCGTAAGACGGACCGCCTAGGAGACTTAGCGTGATTCCCTCGCTGGGGGCGTCAATAGATGCTCGCCGGAGATGTTCATTTGCTCGCTGCCACCAAGTTCCTGACCTCGGAGCGGTCGAAGTCTGAGAAAATTGCACGTCATTGCTGCCCGCGAAGCTTGTTGCTGAATAGGTGGTGGTGTCAGGCAGAGTTACTGTCTCAGTTACGGGCGCCTCGTTGATAATCGCGTTGCTGGCGTCGAGTTCGGTGTCAACAGCCTGCTGGTCAAATAATGATGGTGTTGCTACGGCAGCCGAGTCGATTTCTGACGTGATTTCTCCGGGCGCGAAGGATGATTCTTGGGCCTGAAGATGAGTGTTCGAAACACTGATAAAGAGAGCAAAGATCAAGAAAAGTAACGACCGCACGGTGTGTCTCCAAGTCATGGAAGTGCTTGCAAAAGTGCTTGTGCTCACTGAGTGTTTTATTTCACCGTTTCCAACAATGGTAAGTTTTACAAAGCGTCGGCTTTCCGGAGTTTAACATGCCGCTTAAGGTAAGTTTGGTAGCGATTACTCTACGGTCTCAACAGGCTCAGCAGCAAGCTTTGGCTTCGTTGATTTGAACAACCCAAACATCTCACTGTCCGTCGACAACACAAGATTCGTGTCTGAATTGAGCGAATTTTTGTACATCTTCAATCGCTGCAAGAATTCGAAAAATTCAGGAGCTTTGCCGTAGGCCTCGGCCGTCATCTGAATCACTTTCGCATCCGCTGAACCGCGAATCTCGGCAGCCCTCTGCTTGGTCTCGCCCTCGATAATATCCAACTCTTTACTGGTCATCCCTTTGATTCGGTTCCTGGCCTCTTCGGCTTCTGATTTAAACAGGTCGGCCACGAGCGTTCGTTCGCTGCGCATTCGGGCGTAAACTTCAGCACGTACTTTCTCGCTATATTTGACTCGTTTCAGGTGAACGGTCACTAGCTCAATTCCAAATTCTTTCTCCAAGTTATTGCTGGCGACTGCAAGAATTTCTTTCTCAATCTTCTCACGTCCACTGGTAACTTTGTCTCGACTTGTTGCACGACGCTCCAGTTCATCGCTCTCATACTTCAGCGGGCTGTCGGTAGTGCGTACGAGGTCGATCAAATTATGCTTGGCCACCACATCACGCACCGCCGAATCGACGACGTCGTCGAGGAACTTTTGCCCTTTGGCTTCGGTCCTCACGTCGGTGTAGAATTTTTTAAGATCGACAATTCGCCACCGCGCCCAGCAATCTACAAAGATCCGCTTGGTGTCGCGCGTCTGCATGTTTTCGGGAGCACCGTCCCAAGGCAGGATGCGTTTCTCCAAAGTATTGACGTTTTGCAGCAGCGGAATTCTAAAGTTCAACCCCGGTTCGGAGATGAAGCTGACCGGTTTGTCGAACTGAGTGATGACGACTTGTTTGCCCTCGGGGACAATGAAGGTCGAAAGGTACAGTACGATCGCGAGTGGAATTAGAATGACAACGATTGTGATGATGCGTGACAACATTATTTGGTCCCTCGCAGTGGGTTGGTAGTCGAACCATTGTTCAAGTTGAGAATGGGCAGCATCTGGTTGAGTGATTCGTCAACGATCGTTTTGCCGCCGACGTTCCCCAGTACTTCCTGCATTGCTTCGAGATACAAACGTTGGCGCGTGACCTCGGGAGCTTTTTCGTATTCGAGCAGTTTCGCGTTGAACGCAGAGACTAGTCCGACCGTTTCTTGAGTCACATTTTCCTTGTAGCCTTCGGCCTCGGAGATCAATTGATCACGGCGACCCCGTGCGGCAGGAATCTGACGGTTGCGCTCGCCCTCGGCTTCGTTAACCACGCGTTCCTTGTTTTGACGAGCGCGGTTAACTTCTTGGAAGGCGTCCTTGACTGGATCGGGTGGAGACGTCGTTTGCAGTTTCACTGTCACGATATCGATTCCAGCATCGAACTCGTCCAGCATCGTCTGAATGTCCACTTTTGCTTGTGCTGCAATTTCTTCGCGGCCAAGCGTCAGCACCGCGTCGACGCTACGGTCGCCGACTAGTTTTCTCATCACCGATTCCGAAACGTCTTGAATGGTGTCAGGTATCGCGGGGTTAATGCCATCTTGCGTCAAGCGTTGCATACTGCCGCCTTGAAAGCTACTGCCCCAAAAACCACTGTCGTCGCCGCCAAGATTGAAAAGTGACTTGTACGGATCCGAGATTCGGTATTGAACGATCCATTCCACATGTGCCAGATTCAAATCGCCGGTCAACATGTCGGCAACCTCCAACATGCGATTAGATTTCTTGGCATAGACTGTACTGCGACCGGCCTCAACGGTTTGAAAACCGAACTCTTCGGATTGAACACGCTTTACGGGAACGGTGTAAACACTCTCGATGGGCCACGGCAGTTTCAATTGCAAACCCGTTTCAACTGTACGGACATGCCGGCCAAATCGTAGAACGACGCCTTGATCACTGGCGTCGACTCGATAGAAGCAAGTGTACAGAAAGAACGCGATCGCTGCGATTACCAACAGCAGAGCGCCTTTAGTCAGGTCGCCAGACAGTTTGCTCAAAAGCGCATCTTGGTCGAAGCCGTCGCCGCGCCGCTTGCGAGGATCGTATCCAAATTGGTCAGTATTGCTCATCGAGTTTGCCTATTGGGAGATTTGGTTGGACTCTGCCGGTTAGGTTGATCCGTAGTCAATTGTTCGGCAGAGCTGTGGTCGAGAGTCCGTATTAAGCCCGCCGATCCTCCAAATTCGTCGAATTAAGGGCTATATTGGTAGAATTCTCCCATGATCAGTTCATTCGAAGTCATCCCATGAAGCCCAAATTACCTCCCACTGGCCAATGCAAGCAAGATTCTACGCGCAAAGAGTGTCCGTTGGTTTGTAAGTACAACCATTTTCAGTCGGACGATTTGGAGATTAACGCGTGGGAGTTGAAGTGCCTCGATTGCGGCTGGCGAGATACCGTCGGCTATCGCAGCGACGAGATGGATGAAGAAGATGCCGACGTGAATCCGAAGCAGTGCCCATTTTGTCAGATTACCGATTGCAAACCGGGCACCGATTGTTGCATCAATGCGGAAGGCGGAGCACCGTAGTGCGAGCTTCCCGTTCGCAAGCTGAGTGGGCAAGCGGGACGTTTAAGTTACGAACTCAGTCCTCTTCCAATTCCAGCATCTCAGCTTGTCGTTCATTAATCTTGATCCGAGTGATCTTACTAGCCTTGCCTGTTTTGGGTTCAACTTCAATCACGACGCCAGAGATCTGCACATCATTTTTGGCCACATCAAACGGTATCGGTTTGAACGAGGTGGTGGCGGACAAAACATTTTGTATCTTCCGGCCAAGAATACTTTCGTGCGGCCCCGTCATGCCCACATCGGTGATGTATGCCGTGCCACCGGGTAAAATTTGTTCATCCGCCGTTGGGACGTGCGTGTGAGTTCCGCACATCGCCGTCACGCGCCCGTCAAGGTGACGACCCATCAATTGTTTGTCACTGGTTGCCTCGGCGTGAAAATCACAAAAACGGATAACTACATCGTCCGGAATTTCTTCGAGCACCTTGTCCACGGCAGCAAACGGACAATCGGCTGGCTTCATAAAGACGCGTCCAATCGCCGAAAACACGGCCACGTTTTTACCGGTCTCCGACTTGATCACAGTCCACGTTTTGCCAGGAGCGTCAGCCGGATAGTTCGCTGGTTTGACGATATTGGATTTGTTTTCCAACGTCGGGATGATGTCCTTTTTGCGGTAGATGTGATCGCCAAGAGTAATGCAATCGACGCCGGCGTTGATAAGGCGTTTGTGGATCTTGGGGGTGATGCCCGAGCCACTCTCGGCGTTTTCGCCGTTGACGATCACGACGTCAATCGATTCGTCTCGTCTATAGCCAGGGATCGCTTGGACTGCTATTTCGACACCTGGTTTTCCAACGATGTCGCCGATAAATAAAATTCGCACTAGGTTCTTTCTGGTGTCAGCTTTGGATCTTTAATTTTGATCCTACTTCCATTGATGCAAAAGTCTTTAAGGAAAAGTGGATCTCGATCTGTTTCGTTGAGGCTTCGCCGGAATAAAGCTCTGCCCTCCCCGTCGGTGAGCCTCCGACCCTCCCGGGGGGAGGGTGGCAACGCGCGTAAAACGGCAATGAAATGCTACTTCGCCAATTCAGTAAATCGACTTTCGCGTATGACCACCACTTTGATCTCACCGGGATAAGAGAGACGTTCCTGATAGGCGGCAGCAATGTCACGGCAAATCTTGGCCGCCACATTGTCGTCGGCATCTTTGGCCGACGCAATCACACGAACCTCTCGACCTGCCTGGACGGCGAAAGCCGCCCTGACACCGCCAAATTCCTTAGCGATCGTTTCTAGTTCTTCCATACGTTTGATATATCGGTCCAGTGACTCGCGCCGAGCGCCCGGGCGCGAAGCGCTGCAGGCGTCGCCAGTGGCGACGATTACTGTATAAGGGTACTTCACGAGAATTTCGTCATGATGGCCATACGCTGCATGGACGACCTCTTCGCTTTCGCCGTTGCGTTTGAGGAACTCGGCTCCGATTTTTGGATGTCCTCCTTCTTGGTCGTGATCGGCCGCTTTACCAATGTCGTGCAGCAAACCGGCACGCTGAGCGATGTCGACATCGAAGCCCATCATTTCGGCCAGCATTCCAGAGAGAAACGCGACCTCGATACTGTGTCGCAAGACGTTCTGGCTATAACTGGTACGAAAATGCAACCGGCCCAGCATCGCAATCACGCGCTTGTTGATGCCATTAATGCCCACCTCTTGGACGGCTTCTTTTCCCTTTTTGACAATCAACGCATCAATTTCTTTTTGTGTTTCGGCCACAACTTCTTCAATGCGCGACGGGTGAATCCGTCCGTCGGTAATTAGGCGGTCCAGCGCGATGCGGGCCACTTCGCGGCGGACCGGATCAAAACCACTGACGATGACGACGCCGGGCGTGTCGTCGATGATGACATCGATTCCCGTTTCTTTTTCGAACGCGCGAATGTTGCGTCCCTCACGGCCAATGATGCGGCCTTTCATTTCGTCGTTGGGGATGTCGACGGTACTGGTGGTGGAATCTGAAACTTGGCTGGAGGCCATCCGTTGAGTGGCCATTATCAGCATCTCGCGTGATTTTTCCTCACACGTTTCCTTGATCCTGCGTTCGTGTTCGAGAATGCGTCCACCGACTTCATCGGCCAAGTCGTCTTCCAATAACTTCAGCAGACGTTTGGTCGCTTCCTCTTTGGAAAGTCCCGTCACTTCATGGAGAAGCTTACGTTTCTTTTCTAGGACGTCGGCGATGTCCTGTTCAGTCTGGGCGACTTGCTCGAGTTTCGCCCGCAGACGATTCTGCGACGTCTGAATAAAGGTCTCTTGCTTTTTCAGGTCGTCAGTCTGCTGGTTCATCTGATTTTCGCGTTTGTCCAGCGCCCGTTCGCGCTGGTGTACTTCCTCGCGCGCCTGATTCTGTTTTTCCTCAAATTCAGCCCGTCGCTCAAGTTCGCGTTCCTTGATGGCGACTTCAGCGTCTTTGAGTTTGTTCTCTACATCTCGGTCGGCGCTATCAAGAATCGCCTTGGCTCTGGCGCGTGCGCCACCTCCGGCGATGAGGTTCAGCAACAGACTGCCACCGCCCGCCAGTAGGATCCCGACGACGAACCCGATGATTGATTCTTGGTTGATCATGTAATGCCACTCCGTTCTATGCTTGAGTGACACAAGTTTTACGTCTAACCGGCCGGCCGAATAGAATCTTCGGCCAGAGGAATAGGCTGCGGCCAGCGAAGAGGTTCGCGGCATACTGATGAGAATTTGCAAGAATTGCTTGAGGTGAAAACGACATGGGGGATCTGTCGAGTCAGCGTGGCTCTTCGGTTGCCGTGTGGCGTTTTTCCCAATGCCGCAGACGCGCCGATTGGCATGGATGCCAATAAAGGGACGCAGTTCGTCGACGGGCCGAGATTTCCAGCCGTAAATCGATCCTGGGTATTGTGTGCGTACAAACTCGCAGCAAACAATAGCAGGGCTGCTAGGGCAGCGATCATCAGAGCAGGAACCATGTTTGTTTTAGCCGTGGAATTGACCGAGGTGGATTGCTGACAAGGCCAATAGTGGGATTGAGTCACGCAAATGTCGGTCAGGTATCAAGAATAACTTGCAAATCAGAGGAAACTTGTGTCACTTATGCTTTAGTTTTAATTATCGTTCCAAACCACTCGGCGAAATGACCGCCGAACAGTGAGTAATTAGCAGTGTATCAAAGCCGCGCGAAAACTTAAACTGGGCAGGCCCGCCGACGTTAAAGCTTTCGTGCTTTTCTTGTATGCAACTTGCAATTTTGCTCTGCCTGAAGATCCTTAACAGATACCTCCTTCCTCTACTGGCCCTATTGTGACTAAAGAACAGGCCCCTTGCGCTCGCCAACAGCTTTCTGCTGCCAGCCAAGCGCTCCTGCCGGTGTCGGTCTGGTCCAATCACCGCGTACTGGTTGCTGTCTCCGGCGGAGCGGACAGTGTGGCGCTGTTTCGAACGATCAGTGAGCTAAGAAATGAACTCGCTCCTAGCGCGATTGCTCCTGAAGTGGTTCATGTTAACCATGGCATTCGTGAGGGTGCCGCAGATCGTGATGTAGATTTCGTGAAGAATCTTGCGAAGACGTTTGACGCGAAATTTCACCTGAAAGCCATTTCATGGGTCTCCGGTGGCGCGGCAGAACCCGCATCAGAGAACGATCTGCGCGAATTGAGATACGATGCCATTTTGGAAGTCGCCAGAGAGATCGGCGCCCGATATGTTTTCACCGGACATCATCAAGGTGACCAAGTAGAAACCATTCTGTTTCGAATTTTTCGGGGGACCGGAATGGCTGGGCTTACTGGAATCCCGGCTGTTCGAGTTGTAGATGAAACGGTGTCGTTGGTACGACCGTTGTTGGAGGTCCAGCGCGAAACGATTCTAGCGGCATTGGCGGCGTGGAATCAGGATTACTGCCACGACGAATCGAATGACGGCGATGGATACAGCCGCAATTTTCTTCGAAACACTCTGTTGCCGCAAGTACGAGATTATTTCGGTCCGCACGTGGATCAGTCGATTTTGCGTTTGGCACAGCACGCCAGTGACTCTTTACAACTTGAGCAAGCACGCGTTCAGGATTTCTTTGTCAGGCATCACATCGACTTTTACGTTGAGAATGGCAAGCGGACGACCGTGTTTGCGCGGAATGACTTTCGTGACATCCCACCTATGCTCGTGCGGGCAATACTGATCGAAGTGTGGCGAAAGAATGGCTGGCCATTGGGAGCGATGACCTCGGTGCGATGGCATGAGATAAGCGCTTTGATTCTTCAAGACGATCGATGCCGCGTGTTGAACCTGCCGTCTGACTTAAGGTTTGAAGTTGACTTGACTCAGATCCTAGTGACTGAAACAGGGTAAAAGGTCGGCCGTCCGTAACAACTTTTGCCGTTAGGGATTGAGTCATCAGGAGGGCCGCCGCGTGCGAGACCCGATAAGATGGGAAGATCTTGCGGTTTATAGCCGGGAAAGCTTCGAAGGATAAGCGACTGGTGGTCAAAGTTCTCTGAGAAACGATAGCTTTTGAGTCTCTGGTGAATTACTCTTTAGGCTTGAATATTTGTTTTTCACCAAGCCACCGCCTGCTCTTTTAATGGGATATCAATGAGTACAGCCGCCATTTCACCAGAAGTTGAACAACGTCCTTCGAAACTTGTGTTTTGGGGATGTTGGATTGCCTTGATCACTACCGCATTTGCATTCATATCGCGTGCGTTCATGATTAACACGCCGTCGATGTGGCCCGCCGATTTCGGCATCGACAAGGTTCAAGGACAGGAACTATTCGGTGCCGGACTATGGCCGTTTGCGGTTAGTATCATCTTGTTCAGTTTGGTCATTGATCGGATTGGATACCGCATCGCAATGCTGTTCAGTTTTGTCTGCTACGCTCTCTACGCAGGCTTAGCGCTGTGGGCTTATAGCATTGTGAAAGTCGATGGACTTGCCGGCGACGAACTACTAGCAGCTCAGAAGAGCGGTCTTTCGCTGCTGACTTATGGCTCGATTATTTTGGGGTTGGGTAATGGCACAGTGGAAGCGTTCATTAACCCGGTGGTTGCTACCATGTTCAGCAAAGAAAAAACCAAGTGGTTGAACATTCTGCATGCCGGTTGGCCCGGCGGACTGGTCCTTGGCGGACTGATCACTCTAGGGTTGGGTAGCTACGCTGGAGGGGATTGGAGAATGTTAATCTATATCATTGCCATTCCTGCAGTGATCTATTTGTTCATGTTGATCGGAGCGAAATTTCCTGTCAGCGAGCGTGTTGCTGGAGGAGCGACTTACAAAGAGATGTTGGCTGAGTTCGGCGCAATCGGAGCTTTGATTGCTTCGTTTTTGATGTTCCGCGAAATTGGCGGTGTGTTCAAGATCCCTGACATGGCGGTTTGGATTGCGATGGCCGTTGCAGTGATTGCCTATGGTGCGTACTGCCGTTCGCTTGGACGACCGCTAATGATTTTTCTGTGCTTGATCATGATGCCGTTGGCGACAACGGAACTGGGAACTGATGGTGCGATCAGCGGATTGATGGAAAAACCCATGGAAGCGATTGGCGGAAACGGCCTGTGGGTTCTAATCTACACTTCGTTTATTATGATGGTGCTACGCTTCTTTGCTGGTCCGGTCATTAAAGCTTTCACGCCGCTGGGGTTGCTGGCGATATGTTCAGCTCTTGCGATGGTCGGAATCTATTCCTTGTCGATGACGACCACGGCGATCTCCATTTTCTTGGCAGCTACCTTGTACGGAGTCGCCAAGACGTACTTTTGGCCAACGATGCTGGGGGTTGTTGCAGAGCAGTTTCCGCGCGGTGGCGCCGTTACGCTTAATGCGATTGCCGGAATCGGAATGCTGACCGTGGGTATCATCGGAGGCCCAATGATCGGAAAAATGCAAGAAGACTCGGCCATGGTTGCCCTCGAGGCCGCCAAACCAGGGGTGTACCAGACCATCCAAAAAGAAGATGCCAACCTGTTCTTGGGTAAGTACACAGCTGTGGATGATAAATTGGTCGAAGGCCACGCTGAGTCAGAAGAGATTGTTTCGATTGTCAGTGCTGCCAAGCAGGGAGCGTTGGCAAAAATGTGTCTCTTCCCCGGCATTATGTTGGTTTGTTACCTGATTTTGATCGCTTACTTCAAATCTAAAGGTGGCTATAAACCGGCTGAATTTGGGGCCAGCGCCGCCCATTAGCGCTGGTAAAGGAATAAGATCTACGAAGGCCCAAAAGTGATAGCACTTTTGGGCCTTTTTCGTGCGCCGTTACGGTCTACAGAGCCAATCAATCTTCAGCCAAACCTTTGAAATCTCTACTATTGGCCGACCCACTGCTGGCAGATCTCGCAATGGTTTCTTTCGGGGAAGTCCTTTGGAATCTTAACTTTGCCAGCCTTATTGCTCCCGTTTCGATTTTCATTTCCGGACGCTGATGCGCTCCCCTTATCGCTCGCCAAGCTATTCTACTGCCTCGCGCCCTCCGGGATCGCGATTGTTTAGTGGCGTCGTGAAGTTTTGCCTAATCGCAGGGCTGATTTTGGTTGCCGGCTGGTTGTACTTTGAAACTACCGTGCGTTCCAAACTGACGGGAGAGATTGAGCAGTGTCTAAACCAAGCAGTTGCCGACAGCGGTTTGCACGTTAGCGTGGGGCAGGCGCAGTTCTTCGACGGAGAAGGCGTCGCGCTCAACAACATCGCCGTGTCGCCGGTGCGTACCGATCTTCTCGACAGGCGCGCGGTCTCCAACGACAATGAGCCTCCGTTGATCGAGTTATATGATGCTTTTGTACATCTGCCGGTCTGTATGACGGACATGGTGATGGGCAGATGCACTCCGCAAAGGGTAAACATCCGCCGCGCGCGTCTAAATTTGGTGCGAGAAAATGACGGGCAGTGGGAGTTGGCAAGGTTCATTTCCGCCTTCCAGCCAAAACCAAATGCAAAACCGATTCCTGTCAGCATCAAGGATTCGGAGATTCGCATCGTCGACAACACTCGGCAGCCGCCGCTGGTTCATCGGCTGACTGACGTTCAGGTAGACTTCCAAAACCTAGTTCGGGAAGGTCGGGAATTGACCCAAGTGGTCTTCCATTGTGCTGGTAGCGAAGTCGGCGGCTTTGATATCTCTGTGTTGGCCGATACTCGATCTGGGGATTTTGACGTTCATTTCCAAACACGCGGTCTGCGGATGTCCCCTGCCCTGTTCGCATTGCTGCCTGAGTCGCTATCGGACCGGTTGACACCCATTAAAGCACTGACTGGAACTCTGGAAACCGAAGGACGTGTGAAAGGGAATTTGAAGGATACTGTTCCCCAATTCATTGCTACGGGATCGATTGAGGATTTTGCGATTGATGATCAGCGGTTGCCGGCCCCTTTGACACGAGCCCGTGCCTCGTTCCTTTTGTCCGACAGCGAAATTCGTGTGACCAATGCAGTTGGTCGAATTGGCGAGGGGACGTTTCAGATCAACTACCAACAAAAAGGGCTGCTGGAGCGAGAAAATTGGCAGATATTAGGGACTGCGAAGCGACTGAAATTCCATCATGCGATTGCGCTTTCGCATCTGCTGCCGCAAGGCTGCAAAAGGTTCTGCGATGATTTCTCACCGGCCGGAGAATGTGACTTAAACTTCTCCCTTGGACACAACGGCCAATCGAAATACCGGCAGATCAATGCTGACCTGCGGGACACGTCATTTCGATTCGTCAAGTTTCCCTACTTTGTTGACCAGTGCGAGGGGCGAGTTGAGCTCCAAGACAATGTGATGGCCGTAGATTTACGGTCGCTTTCCACGCCCGTTCCAATGACTCTAAAAGGCAATATCAACAACCCCGGAGTCGATGCGACCTATCATTTGAATCTTGCAGTTCCTGGAGAAGTTCCAATCGACGAAAAGCTGTTGAAGGCACTCGACGCGCTCCCCGCAATGTCACGCGTGGTTCGCGCCTTTCGACCAAACGGCCAAGTCGGTGGAAAGGGTACCATTATCAAAAGTGTTCCGCGCGGCACAGCTGACAAGTATTTTGATGTGGAGCTCAAAGGGGTGGATATTCGACATGCAAATTTCGCTTATCCTATTCGCAACATTACGGGCAAGGTGTCGTCTGCGAACCTAGATTTCAGCTTCCGGGATTTGGCGGGCAGTAACGGAAATGGTGCCATCACATCGTCAGGAAAATGGAATCCGCGCGAAGGACTGATCAGTGATTTTGTTTGCCAAAACGTTAACTTGGATGATCAGTTAAAACATGCGCTGTCTCCTGAGATTCAAGAGATTTGGAACGGGTTTCGGCCTCGTGGCATCGTTGCGGGAATGAAGGTCAATATGACGATGCCAGTGGGGCACAAGTCAGTCAACGTGATCTTGGACGCTGATCTGCAAGACCCGCGCGGCGGCCAGTCGAACGTTTCGATTTTTCCGCATTGGTTTCCATACGAAATCAATAACTTGGCAGGCAAAGTTCTGATTGGCGACGGACAAATCAGTGCCAAAGGAATTAATGGTAACCACGATCGTACTTGGTTGTCTTGCGAGGGAACGGGCAGATACTCAGACGAGTCATGGTCGGTGACGCTGGGAAAACTGTTGGCAACCTCGGTCAGTGTTGATGAAGATCTGCTGACGGCGTTGCCTACGTCTTTGGCGCCGCCAGTCAGGCAGATGAAATATCAAGGATTGTTGAATGTTCAAGGCGAGATCACGGTGGCGGGAGTCCATCAAGACCCATCGGTGAACTCAGTACAGAAAGCTTACGCAGACGCAAATTACTTCTTGACCGATCCGACAATGGCGTGGGATCTAAAATTCGCCATGAACAATGCAAAAATGTTGGTTGGTTTGCCACTAGAGAGCGTGTTTGGCGAAGTGCAATTGCAAGGGATCTACGATGGGAAACGCGCCGAATGCACAGGCGAATTGGCCCTCGATTCACTTAGCATCTACGGAGCTCAGATCACCGACGTGAAGGGGCCGGTTTGGATGGACAATGATCGAGTTTCTGCAGGGACGCTTGTTCAACCTCCTGCGCAGACGGCAACCGGTGCCAATACGAAACCAAGTCAGTCGTTGACGGGGACCGTCTACGGAGGATTGACGAGGTTTGACGCCACGATGGCAAACGATAGTAGAGGAGAGTTTTACATTCAGACGACGATGGCCGACGGAGACATTAAAGAAGCCTGTTTAGACTTTGCTCCGGGGGTTAAGCAGGTCGAAGGGCGCGGCTTTGTCGCGATGCGGATGGGCGGCAACTATGATGATTTTCATTCGTATAGAGGTGACGGCACCGTTCAATTGCGCGATGCCAAAATTTATGAACTTCCGGCAATGCTCTCGCTGTTGAAGATGCTAAACGTGGGACGCTCCGATCGAACGGCATTCGACTCCAGCAATCTTAACTTCATGATCAACGGGACAGATATTGATTTTGAACGTATCGAATTGGTTGGCGATGCGATCTCGTTGATTGGTAACGGTCGCATGAACCTAGATCAAGATTTGGATTTGAATTTCTATTCGATCATGGGGCGCAACCGAATTCGAATTCCGCTGTTGAACGAACTGTATCATGCCGGCAGTCAGCAGATTATGTGGATCAGCGTCGACGGTACGGTGGACAACCCGAAGATGAGGCGACAAGTGCTGCCGCAGTTGAACGATTCGATCCGGCAGCTGTTCCAAGTGCCCGATCGCTCCAATGGACTTCAAAATGGTGTTAATCGAACTGCCGAATTGGTACCACCTGCCGGTGCGGGATTGGTTCGGTAACCACGATTGAATGATGCACCGGTTCAGTAGATCTGTTGTCCTGGTGGTTTTCAGTTGGCTCGATTGATTCGCCGGGATTTAGCCGCATTTTCGCAAATAGCCGCATTTTAGCTGTTTTTAATAAGCTTGACGTGACACCGCTCACAATGAGCGACGGTGGCCTGGTCGGACGAAGCCGCCGCTATACAAATATCAAGTTTTACCGGATAGGTAGTAGGAACGGCCTTTTCTCTAAGGTAAAATCGGAAAAGAACAATTTGCATGGGGCAAATAAATTTGCTTTGTCCTCGGACGTCAGTTCTTCAAGAGTTGACAACCGCTTACGGCTTGACCTGCTTCCAATTTGGAGACGACACCAATGAAACGAACACTTCTGGCTCTACTCGCCATTCTGGCAATGTCCGCCACATCAGCCAAAGCAGATGTTGTTTTTAACATAGTTAACAACGATGATTTCGATGGTGCTGCTACCGGCACTGAGATAACTGGCACTGATACGGTTACGGGGGACAGTCTCCTACTAACCATTGTAAATGTAACGGCTCCAGAATTTGACGGGACGTTCATGCCGACCGGTACTATCCTCACCGGTTTGAGCACGAATGTGAGCAGTGCCGGTGATCTTGGCGTAAACAATCCAAGTATTTCAAGTAGTAACTTTTTCGGCGGTGCAGGCACCGAAACCAATGACATCAATGCTGGTGAGACAATCGTAATTTCATTCGATCAAGACGTCACGTTTGATCTTATCGATTTTGCGTCACTTAATACTGGCGACAGTTTTACAATTACAGTTGGAGGTGGATCAACGTTCACTTTTGTAGAGGACGGCACCACAAACGACATCTACTTTGAGCCAGTTGGTGTTGGCACTGTGTTGACTGCGGGAACGACGCTGACATTCGAGAACAATGGCCCCGAGACCAGTAATGTTCGGATTGCTGATTTTGCCGTCTCTATCGTCACGGCTGTTCCGGAACCATCTAGCTTGGCTTTGCTTGGCTTCGGTTCACTGGCGCTTCTCGGTCGCCGCAAACGCAGCTGCTAGTTTTCAGACGCTGATGTGCGATTCAAGAGGATGGAGCTTTATTTATCGCTCCATCCTTTTTTTGTGCGCCTGTTGAGCTCGTTGGACGCGACGCAGACATGTTGTGGAATGTCGAAAACCGAGGTCTTTGAGCTTCAGTCGCTCGAACGCGCGAGTCTATTCACTTCTTCATGTTCACCGAGATATAAACCACTCCAAAGATGACGATTGCCGTTCCGATGATCTGAGCCGTCGAAAAGGTTTCGCTGAGAAAGATTGAGGCCAACACGATCGTCGAGACTGGCCCGATGCCTCCAATGATCGCGGCGTTGCTGGCACCGATTCGTTTGATGCCTGCCGAAATCAAGAACGACGGAATCACCGTGGCGAAAATTGCCATTGCGATACCGTAAGCATAGACCTGCCACGGGTAGTCAAGCAACGTCCTAGGCTCGACGGTCAACAGAAAGTGCACGCAGACGCAAATAGACGATACGATCATTGCGTAACAAGTAAATACCCGCACACCAAGTTTGGGTATTAGCTCTCCACTACCAACGAGATAGATGGCATAGGTTGTGGCGGAAAGAAAGATCAGGCCTACGCCCCACCAGTAATTTTTGGGGATAGTGTTTTGGGCTCCGAACCGAATCGCGATCCAAACACCCGAGTAACACAACCCAATGGCGATCCACTGATGAAACGAGATAGGCTTCTTTAAATAGAAACCGGAAATCAGCAATACTATTGTGGGGTACAGATATAGGATCACGCGCTCCAATGAAGCCGGAATGAACTCCAAGCCAGCAAAATCAAAATAGCTGGCTAAGTAGTATCCCACCATGCCTAGGGCGATCAGGTGAGGAAGGTGCGGCGTGATGGCAGTGCGGTCGCCGTCGTTAGTTGACCGGTGATGCAACCAAATCGCGATCGTGACGTAGATGGGCAGCGCGAACAGCATCCGTAACAGCAGCAGAGAAACGGCATCGATGCCGTAAGGTAACGCCAACTTGACCATGACGGCTTTGGTCGAAAATAGCACTGCCCCCAGAAGGATACTGATTCCACCGATCAAACGATCCGTTGCTGACATCGAAGAGCCGTTTTGAGCGGTAGCGGTGCGAGCTTGGTTCACAGAGGGGGATTTCATGGTTGGGTGAGATTGCCGCAAGTCGAGCGAATACTGCTTTCTGACACGAGGACGGGCAGCTGGTTCGTGGGAAATGTTCAGTAAATACTTTGTTGAATATTTAGCGCGGAAGGTAATTGAAGAAAAATGATGTCCGTTGGTCTGCGGGTTGTAGTGGCTCAACTGTTTTCACTTGACGCTCGCCGGTAAAACGATCTGAATTTCCCTCGATTGAGACAACGGCACTGACGGGCAGGTTGAATCGCTGCTGCGCCCACCGGACGACGCCCAATTGCATCCTAGCCTCTGGATAGATCGGGGCATCCAGCAGCTTCAGTGACATACGTCCCATGTCGAATTTCAGAACTTCCAAGCCGCCGACGAATTCGCTTTCCATGGGAACGAGATAAGGCCGGATCGCTTCATCGATGTCTTGGTCTGAGGTCACCATCAGTTTCAATGTGCAGCGGCGGTTGTTGGGCGAGTACAACCCCCACGCTAACCAGTGATCCCAGCTCGGATACAGCGGTAAAGCAATAACGCCCATCGTGAACAGAATCGTTGCCGCGTGCTTTGTCGTTGGCAGTGGGGCTGCTGGTTGCCCCGCTTCGAAATCTTTCTGGCTCGTCCGTGGCCAAAACAGAACGGCGGTGATCATAGCAAAAAGAAGATTCCAAATGACTACGGCCGCGTGATGGTCCATTCCCCACGGTCCAAGAATTGCCACGAGTCCTAAGTGGAGTACAACAGCGGCGGCGACGCCGAACTTTCGTGTTGCCGAAAAGAGTAACAGGATTCCTACCAGACATTCTCCCGTCGGCAAAAGAAAAACCGCCCACGGAGAGATGTTCTCTGCTGCAACCGAAAGACCGAACAAATCAGTTACCGCAGCCACGAACTGGCGGCCCAGTCCATTGATGAACTGGAAATCGAATTTCCCGATTGCAGACCACAAGTAGATCGATAGGACCACCGCGCGACTCGCGGCCAGAGTGCCCTGTTTGGTTGGGCTAAGTACGACCAGCACCGCAAAAATATAAAACTGCCACGCCCATGGCTGGAGACGGTGTTGATTGATCAAAAACAGGATCGTCATCGCTGCCAACCAGACCAGATAAGAAACTCTTAGCTTGAGACCAATGAAGTCACCAGTAATACAGTGGCTTTCATCAAATAGCGCAGCAATCATCATTAGGCTTGAAACGCCATAAATTGTGAGTGCCACGTAGTCGATCCAAAGTGAGCTGCCAACGAAAACGCTTAACAATGGAATTTGAGGAAACTGGTCTGTCCCAACCCACAATCGCCAAGTGCTGACCATTAGCACGGCAGATGCGACTATCCAGATACTTTGAAACATCAGAAAACGCCACAGTATCTCAGGGCGTTTATGATTTGTGTGGTTAGCCATGGAGTGCTAGGTCGACAATCTCTTCGGCCGTCATTGCTTTTCCTGACGGAGGGTGGAAGATAAGTTCTCCGGCACCTTTATAGGGTACGTTTTGCTCGAATGTCGCAATCAGCCCATCGACATCTATCATGCATCCACTGGACGTCATGATCTGATTGACCAAAGAAATTAGGTCATCACGGTCGAGTTTTTTCGAGGAAGGATCCATATGGTTTTTCCAGAGAAGTGGACGGATGCCCCATGCCGGGCTCCAACATCGTAGTCAATTTTCAATATCTATAAAGAGACCAGATGAGGACTGTTTAAAACATGATCTACCGAACTTTGGGAAAAACGGAAGCAGAAGTAAGCGTCGTCGGCGTTGGCACGTGGCAGTTGGGCGGTGAGTGGGGGATCGACTTCGATCAGGCGACCGTTGACAATATTTTTCGCACGGCCAAAGAATGCGGAATCAATTTGATCGATACGGCCGAATGCTATGGCCACCATCTTTCAGAATCGTTGATCGGCAATGCGATCGCAGAGGATCGCGACGATTGGTTTTTAGCCACTAAGTTTGGCCATCACTTCTGTGAGAATTTTGAACGAACCGAACCCCGCTCAGCGGCAGATGTGAGCAAACAACTGGAGGACTCACTGCGGGCACTCAAAACAGATGTGATCGATTTGTATCAGTATCACTCTTGGGGAGACGATGAAGTCTTCACCGAGGATGTCCAAGCCGTGCTGTTGAAGGCCAAAGATCAGGGGAAGGTACGTTTTCTCGGTAACTCAGTGCGCAGCAAGGGAGACTCAAGCGTCCAAGTTCGTCAGTGCAACGATCACGCGATCGACGCGATTCAGATTGTCTATAACCGCTTGCGGCGGGAGCCAGAGGAAAATTCGCTGGAGTTGTGCCAACGGCAAAATGTTGGCGTGCTTGCGCGAGTGCCACTGGCCAGTGGATATTTGAGTGGCAAGTACAAGCCCGGTCACAAATTCGCGGACAATGAAATGCGTGGAAAGTGGCATGAGGATGAAGATCGTGACGCGTGGCTTGCGGAAGTTGAAGCGATTCGAAAAGACGAAGTGCCTGAGGGCGTCGACATGGCGCAGTGGGCGATCGCGTGGTGTTTGCGTCATCCGGCGGTCACCTGCGTAATTCCAGGTGTGAAGAATGCTGACCAAGTCAGATCCAATGCGGCAGCGGTCGAGCTGTTGGCTTGAAATGGCCGACAGGCACGGGCTAACGTAGATCCGAGTACTAATCGAATTTACGAAAAAACCGCGCGGCCATTTGGCCACGCGGTTTGATTCTTATCGTCTGAAGCGAGTCGAGAATTACTTTTCAGCTGCGACTTCAGGATCGACATCCATTGGGTTGAGGCCAACAGTATTCATCAACCACAACAGTGCTGGGGAGGCGATGAAGATGGAACTGTATGTACCGACAATCACACCGATGACCAAAGTGAACGCGAAACTGTGAATCGCGTCGCCACCAAAGCAATACAGAATGAAGACCACGATGAACGTCGTCAACGATGTCAGCAACGTACGGCTGAGCGTTTGCGAGATACTCGTGTTGATGATGTCAGCAGTAATCTCCTGACGTTTGCCACGTACTTCACGGATGCGGTCAAACACCACAATCGTATCGTTCAGCGAATAACCGATCACGGTTAGGATCGCAGCCACCACCGCGAGTGAGATCTTAAAGTTCGTAATTCCTAGGAAACCCAGTCCACCGGCGAGGTAGTGCGTGATTGCGATCACGCCCAGCACAACGGCAACATCATGGAGCAACGCGATCACAGCCGCCAAACCAAAGGCGAGGTTTTGGAAGCGAAACCAGACGTAGCCAATGATCAACAACAATCCAACGATCGCCGCCGTCAAAGCTTGGCCTTGCATGTTCTTCGCAATTTGGCCACCAACTTTACTGGCCATTGGGAAGTAAGGTTGCCCGTTGAAATCTGCAGACCATTTGGAAAGGATGTCGTCAGCGTTTTCTGGTGCGATCTTTTGCATTTCAACGGTCCAGTCTTTGGAAACTGTACCCGCAGAGGATTCGCCCGGATCAGTGTCCGGAGAGCTTACGGCCAGTGCGTTCTCGTCGAGTTCCAGATCGAGCGATACAGCAGCTTGTAGCATTAGCTCTTTCAGCGTTTTGCCAGTAATAGGTTGGCCAAACGACAATTTGCGAGTGACTTTGTCAGCCAATACTGCCGTCGCTGCGGCGCCTCCGCCTCCAGATTCAGCAGCGAAAGCACTGCCGACTTCATCAGCTGGATCTTCACCAGTCGTAGCGGTCGATCCCGAAGCCGTGTCTGCTTCCATCTCTTTGGTATCAGATCCGATAGACGGAGCATCTGGTTCTGTAGCTTCAACATTAGCCGCAGGAGCATCGGCTTCGATTTTCGGTGCGTCCGTTTCAGCATCCGCCGCGTCCACTTTTGACTCCGTTTTTACAGTATCGCCGTCATCTTGCAGGATCATGTTGGGCGACAACATGTTGATCGCCGATGCCGTAACGGCATTCCATGAGGGTGCTTCGAAAGGAAGTTTAACGCCTGCGGTTTGTGAGCTGGACTGCGTTCTTGGTAGGGCTGAAATTGGAGCCCCCGTTTCGATCGTGGCGTTATGCATCTCCAGTTTATCACCGAAAACGCGCGTCATGACCTCGTTCAATTGCTCCCATTTCTCTCCATCGGGGGCACCCTCCCAAGCCGGCAGATTACTGTCGACCTTGAAGATACGACCGGCCTCTGCTTCGCTGGTTCCGGGACCGCTAAAACCAGACACAGAGAATTCAACCTTCTCATCCTTAACGATGATTTCTTCTTCAGCGAGCTTTGCTTTCAATTCATCAATGTTCTGAGGATCTTTGAAAACCATGCGGATCGTCGATCCGCCTCGCAAGTCATGGTCTAGGATTTTTGGTCCCAGTGTAAACATGCTGAGGATGCCAATTCCGATTGCCGCAACCGACAAAATGCTGGTCAGCGAAATCTTGCTAATGAAATCGAAATTCGCTTTCTCCAGTACGCGACGCATGTTCAACTTCTTCAGCCATCCACGTCGTTCGGAAATATCGAACATCAACCGTGAGCAAAAGATTGCAGTGTACATCGACATCAAGATACCCAATATTAGCGTTACTGCAAAACCTTTGATTTGCTCGGTCCCGATCGCGTATAGAGCCAACGCCGTAAACAGCGTGGTGATGTTCGCATCAAGAATCGTGACGGTCGCTTTATCGAAACCGTTGCGAATCGCCATTCTCAGTGCAGCGCCTCGGTCGAGTTCTTCACGGATACGTTCGAAGATCAGTACGTTGGCATCAACAGACATACCGACGGTCAACACAAGACCTGCCAGTCCCGTAAGGGTCAGCGGTTGTTGAATGAACATGATCAGTGCCAAAATCAATGCCAAGTTTAATATCAAACTGATCGTGGCGATCACTCCCGCGAAGCGGTAGTAGAAACACATGAAAATGAGGACCAAAATCAGTGAAACGCCGATTGCCCAGATCCCTTTGGTGCGTAGTTCGTTGCCCAAAGTCGATTCGACAAAGTTGCGACTAATTGGGTTCTTGTTTAGAGCCACATCAAGCTTACCACTGTCGAGATTACGCTTAAGTTCATTGACTTCATTTTGTGTGAAGCTACCGGAAATTTCTCCGTTAGAGCGAATCGTGCTGTTAATCGTTGGTGCGGAGCTAAGCTTTCCGGCTAAGACGATGCCCAGTTCTTTTTTCGGCTGTCCATCTGGTTCGGTGTTGAGTCGAGTCAGCAGGCCGAGTTTGCCCATCCCTTCAGCAGTAGTGCTGAAGCCGATCGCAGGACGACCTTTGTCGTCGAATTGGGCTCGCAC
>CAZDBE010000055.1:0-14888 GCA_964503675.1 uncultured Pirellulaceae bacterium
AAGGCGTCGTGGCCAAGTGGCTAAGGCAGCGGATTGCAAATCCGCCATCGTGGGTTCGACTCCCACCGACGCCTCTATCAAAACCCGGTATTTTCGGCTATTTCCGAAGATGCCGGGTTTTTTTCGTGTTAATGAGATTCGCACCTTCAAGGCTGGCGATCAATTTGTGGTAGGTCGAGGTAAACAATCTTAAGGCATTGAGTGGCACTATCAAAAACTGAAAAGCCAGGCTGCTGCGGTCCGCTGCGGTTATAGGCCAATGAAGGATTGACCAAAAGGTAACGGTGCCCCCGATCGAGGATTTGCCCTTCTCCTCTGGCGTTAAGGGAGTCTGAATCAAGCGCCTTCTCAGAGCTGTATCGGTAGAGCATCGGCTGATGAGTATGTCCGACGACGCATCGATCAAATTTGCTGTCGTCAAAGCAGTTCCATGCGTCGATTGAGGAGCGAATATACTCGTCTGCGCGATTCGATCGGGGCGAACTGTGGGTTACCAACCAGTCTCTAAATTCAATCGTCTCCGGCAGCCCGCTAAGCCATTGGGCAGACTTAGGATGCAGTTCGTGTCGGCGGTGTTCATCATGGTTACCGCGCACACAAGCTGCAAAATGTTCTTTGATGAGCTGAACGCATTTTTCGTCAGCGTCGTACCCATCGACGAAATCTCCGAGCCCAACGATCGCGTCGACGCTCTCCGATCGACACCATTCGATAGCCATTTCTAGCGCGGGCGCATACCCATGGACGTCGCCTATGAATGCCGTTTTTGTCATGTTGAAATTTCATTGGGGGCCGGTGCGTGAGCTGGTCTTTTGTGTTCGAAATAAGCAGGAAGGGCTACCTGACAACAATTTTGCCGTCAGCTACAACGCAAGTGGTTCCTGAACCGGCCGCGATCTGGTCAAGCAACTCTTGTAACGAAACGTTGGTGACTGACAGACTTACCACTTCCGCCATCGCACTGGGATCGGCCAAAGAAGTGTCGACCTGCAGTTGTAACTGTTTGCCGATGGCGGACAGAATCGCCGACCGACGGTTAGTGACTTTGAGAGTGAATTGTTGGTCGCCGACTGAAGACGATGGGGGCGAGAAACTTCTCACGATGAAATCCCGCACCGCCACTAATTCCTCCACCGGCCCAGAGACAGAGATAGAGTTTTTGCTGCGTCTCATTCGGCTGCTGGTGACCTGAGATTTGATCGCCTGATACTCCGCCAACGACAGATTGACATCGGAAAATCGAACCGCTCCAGTAGCCGGTAGATCTGATAACTGCCGCAGCACAAGTGTTTTTGAGTTTCGCTTGAGTTCGTAGTCGAGGTCAAATTGAATCAACAACAATCGTAGACGCCGCTCGAGCGTCATTGGCGGCATGCTGCCTGAGGGCATCAAATCGTGTGGCAGAAAATCGGCGTTTTCTACGTCAAGATCTGCCTCGGCGATAAGTACTTGTAGCGCTTCCTCTGGGGTGGTGAGATCTGGCCAAGCAGAGGCCGCTTTCTTCAGTAGGGCCGCTGAAGTCTTGCGTTTTAATTTGGGTGCATTTGCAGAACTGATCAACAATCGGTTCGCGGCCTGTTTGCTGCCAAAGTAGAAACCGTCGCCAACGTGGCAGAAGCCAAGGTTTTGTTGATCGCAAAGTTGTAGCAGCAGTTGCTCCATCGTAACGTTGGAAGCCGATAAATTGATCGGCGTCCGAGGGTCGATGCGGCGGTCAAGGAATATTGAAATTCCCTGCTGCCGTGCCAGCTGGCCAATCCGGTCGCGCAGGGGAGCGGCTTGCCATGAAATCGAGAACGGACGTTGGCGTGCTTGTTGGAACGCTTGGCCAGTCGCCCATGTTTTTTCGCGGTGAGCATCGGAGTCTTGTGCAAGGGTAACTGGAGTAGCGCAGAACAGATAAATGATCAACAATGTTATCCGCGCAAGAGGCGCAGAGATCCGTCTACAGTACGGCGAGTTACTGCTAAGGCGAAGTGCGAGCGAGTGGGCGTTTCCCGGAGCTCGTTGATCGACTCGTTTGTTCTTCGGGGGCGTATCGAGTTCGAGATGTTCACGCTTGCCGCTTGTATTCAAAATTCTCCTCTCAAAACTGCCTTCAACGGTGTCGCCGACTCCGGTGCGGGAGATTCGACTTGTCACGTGGCATAGGCCATTCGACCGTTACAGGCGAACGGTGGTTGTGCCGTGCAATGATAGCATTGTGCGGGATTTGGGTTGCCCATTCCGCATATTCGTTACGGTTTGAAACTAACCGGTAAAATTGGCTTGGAAAATGGGTCAAGTTAATTGCCAAGGGTAAGAACATTGTTGAGCCCATGGTGTACTCCAATTAGACTCGTTATCCTCGCGTTAAGAATCAACGTCACGCAGCATCATGCTGAGTGCGGCTTTCGCATTAAGAGGGCTTCATTCAGGCCCAAACTTGAATGCTCTACTTACAGAGCGTCATTTCCAACCTCAAACATTAATCGGGAGCACGGTCAGCATGTCGGGAGATTTTATCCGATATCCACTGTTGGACAAATTGTACCAACAGTATTTGACCGACGAGCATTCGGCGGATTTCATCCAATGGGTTTCGCGCTCTTATGGAATTGGCTCGCTGGAGCGTCTGGCTCGCAATGGCCAGCCCTGCACACGTCGTGCTGCGGTATTGGCGCTGGGATTTCTTGGTGACTTTTGCGTCAACGAGACCGTTGGCCGCGCCCTAAAGGATGATGACCGCGGTGTTCGAATGCTTGCCGACCACGGCATTCGGTCCATTTGGACTCGCCAAGGGAGTCAAGCCGAACAGGCCAAAATCAATCAGATGTATGTTTGGTCTAGCCTCAATCGCAACATCGACGTGATTGAAAGTGCGACGATCTTAATTGAAGGTAATCCTAGCTTGGCCGAGGCATGGAACCATCGCGCGATTGCGTTCTCTGCGGAGTGGCAGTATGAATCGGCGATCGAAGACTGCAAAGAGACACTTAACTGCAATCGATTTCATTTCCCCGCCGCGATCGGATTGGCTCATTGTTGTCTGCAACTGGACGATCATGAATCGGCGCTAGACGGCTTTCGCTTGGCACTTCGGATCAATCCTGATCTCGAAGGCGTTCGTCAGCACGTGATGCATCTTGAGAAGATCTTAGAAGACTAGTTCGCTTCTTAATCCATGTAGCTGGAGTCGGTAGACTTCACCCGGCATTGGCATCACGTCTATGGAATCACGTGGCTTCTAGCGATACAATCGACTCGAATACTTGAAATACAATTTCAATTCGATCGACTGGGGCTCTGATGATCAAGACGGCAACATTCTCACTGGCTCTCTTTTGCACGGTTTGCATGACTCTTACATCACACGCCGACGACCCCATGGGCCCTAAAGAAACGGCTGTCGCTTTGCCGAAACTAGGCCAGCCCCTCTCCGATGCTCAAGTCGAGGCGTTTGCACAATTAGCACTGAAGAACATTCATCGCGAGTATCCCAATAAAACTGGTGACGTTTTGGCCGGCCCTGAAGCGGTGAAATCCCCCAAGGCGCTTCACCCTGCGTTCTACGGTTGCTTTGACTGGCACAGCAGCGTCCACGGCCATTGGATGTTGGTGAAATTGCTTAAAGACTATCCGCAGCATCCGGCGTGCAAATCGATACGAGATAATCTTGCGATCAATCTGACCAAGCAGAACTTGGACGCCGAGTTGGCGTATTTTTCTGCCAAGGAACACAAGTCGTTCGAGAGAACTTATGGATGGGCGTGGTATCTGAAACTGGTCGCGGAACTTGATGGTTGGGATGACGATCAGGGGCGTGAGTGGCGTTCGAGTTTGAAACCGCTGGAGAGTTTGCTGGTTCAACGCACGTTGGATTATCTTCCCAAGCTTTCTTACCCGATTCGCACCGGCGTTCATGCTGACACTGGTTTTGGGCTGGCCTTTATTTTGGATTACGCGCGCTCTGTAGACCATGAACAGCTTGAGAAGTCGATTGTTGAACGTGCTCGGTCCTTCTATTTGGAGGATCGCGACTATCCGACGATGTACGAGCCATCGGGGCAGGACTTCTTTTCGTCGTGTTTGAACGAAGCAGATTTGATGCGTCGTGTTCTTGTGGGCGATGAATTTGTACAGTGGTTTGACAACTTCTTGCCAAACATGCGGGATGGCGATGGTGGCAACCTATTGGTTCCGGTTGAGGTAAGTGACGTGACCGACGGATACATTGTTCATCTGGCGGGACTGGACCTGTCGCGCGCGTGGTGCCTCCAAGGTATCGCTGAAAGCTTGCCCGCAGGCGATTCGCGTGTCCCAATGCTTGAGAAAAGTGCGGCAGCTCACGCTGATAAGGGATTTAGTTACGTCTTCAGTGGTGCTTATGAGGGCGAACACTGGCTGGCCACTTTCGCCGTGTACTTGCTGGCTCAGTAAGCGCTGATTGCGGATCTGCTTTGTCGTTCGGGGGTGGTTGGACGGATATCACCGGGTCGAAGGCCGTTTTCCCGTTTTCAGTTCTACTGGAAGAGGTGGACGGATGATGGGGATCCTCTATAATTAATTTTCCTTTTTGAGCATGGAGTTTGGGGCTGGTGGAGCCTAGCTGTGCTTGAGGGCTGTCAATAAAAATGGGTGACAGGCTCACTCAAAGAAAGTAAAACTTTAATGTTCCAAAAATTCGCTTCAACACTTTTTGTGGCCGGTCTGTTTGTCTGCGCTAGTTCCTCTGTCGGTCTCTCACAATCGGATAAGAAGCCCGCTGGCGGGATAGGTGTTAAGCCGACACAGATCAAGGAGGCGATGGACGAAGGGTCCATGATGGAAAAGGCAAGCAAGATTTTTGGATACAAAACTGGGGGCCAAATGGTCCTCGGGATGCAAAAAATGGGTGTTGAACCCGATGCTGCGGGGATTGTTGAAGGTGCCCGTATGGCGATTGCAAATGAAGCGTTAAAGATAAGCCCAGAAGAAACGAGCAAGCTGAACTTGGTCATGAGTCACTCTTCGGTCAAAGGCATGGTCGAACAGCTTGGGAAGCAAGGCCTAGAATTGGATATGAAACAAGTTCTCGAAGGTGTTGGCTTGGCCGCAGAAAAGAAGGATCTTGGCATCGCAAATGAAGACGTTCAAAGCATCATGCAGGCGCTACAGGCGAAAGTGCAAAAAGAGATGCGTGAGAAGATGGCGGCTAAAATGAAAGTTGAGGGTGACGCAAACAAGGCCGCTGGTGAGGCATTCTTGGCGAAGAACGCTGAGGTTGAGGGCGTCATGAAGCTGGACAACGGCGTGCAATACACTGTCATGAAGGAAGGCAGCGGCGACAAGCCGGCTGCGACCGATAAAGTGAAATTGCACTATCACGGTACGAAAGTCGATGGCACCGTGTTTGATTCGTCGGTCGATAAGGGTAAGCCAATCACGCACAGCGCCAGCGGATTTGTTAAAGGTTTCAACGCAGCGATTCAAGCGATGACCGTCGGCAGCAAGTGGAAAGTTGTCATCCCTTCGGATTTGGCGTATGGAATGCGTGGCCCTGGCTCAATTGGCCCGAACTCTACGCTGATCTTCGAGATCGAATTGCTTGAGATTGTGAAGTAGGGAAAAGGGTAGACGACGATAGTCGTTGGACAAAACTTCCCCTGATTTTTATGCACGACCATGGATCAATACGAGCTAGAACGCTACGGTCTTCCAGCGATCGATCGATCTTGGTACTGGGCAAGAGTAAAGATGGGGGCGGCGGTTACTTCCAAACGCTACGCAATCAAACGTTTCAGTACTGAAGTGCAGCAGCTGGTTGAACTCGTTGATCAGGCAGAGATCAACGCCGCCAGCGACCAGGTTACGATTGCAAGGCTGACGGGAATGGAACCGTACAGCTGCAATTGGTCACTGCTGATGGTGCTTGATCATCTCTGTTTGTTTATTGCTGACATGACCACGCTGATTGAGGGGCTGGCGGGAAAGTCCAGATTACGTGGTCAGTTTTCTGATCAGCAATACGAGCCAAACCCTGATGTGGGTATGGGGGTGATCGAGCGTTTTGTAGCGGTCGCCAACGAATTCGAGATGCGCGTCGCGGGATTGAATGGTCTGCGCGGTAATCGCTGCTTCCGCCACAGTTGGCTTGGGCTAATGAATGCTCAACAATGGCTTTGCTGGACCGCCGCTCAAACGCGCATTCGCCGTAGGCATGCGATCCAGATCCGTAATGTCGCCGGGGTCGTTTAGGCGGAGCAATAGTACTGAAAGCAGGTCTGTAGGATAGGCTTCCAGCTCGTCATTCGGTAAAATTTGCGTCGCAAGTGATCCATTATTTCCTTCCCCCGATATTCTAGGACGATCTTATGACTTTGTTGCAAACAGAACAGGTTCTTGTTATCCCAACAGCGCTGTTCCACGAGTGCGGTCACTTTCAAGGATTTTCATCGGAAACGCAGAAATACCTTTCCAAAATGTTGGATCCGGCGGTGACTGAATACTTGCCGCGCGACCAGATGGAAGAAGATCCTTCGTACAAGCAGTTGATCCCCTACTGCATTTTCCGTCACACCGACAGTGCGGGTAACGTTGCGGTGTTTCAATACGTCCGAGGCAAAGGCCAAGGCGAATCACGTCTGCACAGCAAACGCAGTATCGGTATCGGCGGACATATCTCGACGCTAGATATAAGCGATGGCCAGAAAGTTGACGAAACGGAATCGTATCAAGCGGGTATGCAACGTGAGTTGGACGAAGAGGTCACTATTGACAGCACTTACAATGAAGCTTGTGTGGGGCTGATCAACGACGACGAAAACGAAGTCGGCAAAGTTCACTTGGGTGTGGTCCACGTGTTCGATGTTGATGAACCTAACGTGACAGCTAACGAGTCAGAGATCATCGAGTCAGGTTTCTTGCCAGTGGAGAAGTTGCTCGCCGAGCTTGACCAGTGCGAAACGTGGTCACAGATCTGTTTAAAGGCACTGTTTGGACCTGAGTCCAACAGTGGTTAGTCATGATCTATCTTGATAACCATTCGACGACGCGCGTTGATCCGCGCGTGGTCGAGGCGATGCTTCCTACGTTTGATGCTCAATACGGAAACGCCGGCAGCGTTACCCATGAAACCGGCATGGCCGCGTATGAATTGGTGGAACAGGCTGCCGAATCGATCAGCGATTTTATAAACGCGTCGCCAGAGGAAATTGTCTTCACCAGCGGCGCGACCGAGTCAAACAACCTTGCCATTCGAGGAGTTTGCGATCGACTGAAAAATCCTAGCCACATTGTGACTTCGGTCGTTGAGCACAAAGCGGTTTTGGATCCGATCGCGCGGCTGGAGAGATCTGGTTTCTCGGTTACGCGTCTTGAGGTTGGGCGTTTCGATGGTTACGCCGCGGGCCTGATCGAAGTTAACGAACTGGCTGACGCGATCACGGATCAAACGCAGCTGGTTTCCATTATGTTGGGCAACAACGAGATTGGAACGCTGCAGGATATCGCGGCCATCGGAGAAATCTGCGCGCAGCGCGGGGTGCTGCTGCATACTGATGCCACGCAGGCAATTGGTAAGATTCCAATCGATGTCGAAGCTTTGCAGGTTGATCTGATGAGTTTCTCTGCACACAAATTGTACGGGCCTAAGGGAGTAGGCGGGCTATACGTTCGGCAGAAGGGTAAACGCGTACGATTGGCCAGTCAAATCGATGGCGGCGGTCAGCAATCAGGTTTGCGAAGTGGGACGTTGAACGTTTCGGGGATTGTCGCAATGAGCAAAGCGATCGACTTGTGCAGTGAGGAACTGTGCGGGCCAGATCCTGATCGACTGCGCGGGCTGAGAGATTTGCTTTATGAAAGGCTATGTGAAGGACTGGGTGAGTTGCCCATCAACGGGCTTCCGCTGATCAGTCGGGATCGCCTGCAGTCTAATTTGAACTGTCGCTTTCCTGGTCTTAACGCCAGTTCTTTGATGACAATCGCCGACTCGATTGCAGTGTCCAGTGGCAGTGCTTGTACTTCGGCGGAACCGGAACCCAGTCATGTTTTAATGGGGTTAGGATTGGGTGAAGATGAGGTGCACTGCAGTCTGCGGTTCGGAATTGGCCGCTTTAATACGCGTAGCGAGATCATTGAGGCCGCTGATTGCCTCATTTCCGCTGGAAAACAGTTGCGAAGTCTAGGCGATTCTTCGATATGATGGGTGGGACCCCGATGCACGAAAGAGCCACAAATTTGGCAAATCGGGTAAATGCACTAGACAATTGGACTTCAGTTACGAAAAATGACGATGTTCGGTTAGAATGGTCGAATCAAACGAATGTTTGGTAGGTTTATACCGGCATCGCAATGGGACCTGAAAAACAGAAATCACACCGAGGCGACATGCTTCTCGGAAAGTAATTGATACTTGGAGTAAAAGTTTATGAGCGTTACGATAACTGAAACTGCTGCTAAAGAAGTCAAGCGATTCATCGAAGAGGGTGAGTACGAGGGCGATGCCGTTTTGCGTATTGGCGTGGCTGGCGGCGGATGTAGCGGTCTGAGCTACAGCTTGAACATTGCCACAGATTTCGATGCTGCCAATGACAGCAAGACCGTGCAGCACGGCGTTGATGTCGTTGTCGATAAGAAGAGCGCTTTATTCCTTGAAGGCACTACGGTCGACTACTACGAGGGAATCGAGCAGCGTGGATTCCAATTCCACAATCCATCTGCCAAGAAGTCCTGCGGATGCGGGAACTCTTTCAGCACGTAATTCATCGCTGGATTGACAATTTAAGAAAAGCCATCCGATAGGATGGCTTTTTTCGTAGACCAATATCTCGTTCCAACCAAACTTCTATACAAAGCTAAGGACGCAAGCAAATGCGCATCTTTTTGCCAAAAAATGCGCCGTCAGGAGATCAAAATAATTGATCAGATCGAAAACGAACTGCAGCTGCTTGGACAGTAGCGAAATGCAGGTCGACGATCTTGTCGATGTCGTCCGCGTATCCGCCGGCCATACAGGTCGCGACCGGGATACTGCGGTCGCAAAAATAGTCAAATATGTACTTGTCCCGTTCCAGTAGGCCCTCTTGCGATAGGCTCAGTTGACCCAACCGATCCTCCTCAAACGGATCAGCTCCCGCCAAATAGAAAACGATGTCGGGAGTGAAACGATCGCCAACTTGTTCCAGCGATTGCTTCAGATGATGCAGGTAAGTGGCGTCATCAGTCCCGGGTGGTAACGCAACGTCGAGGTCTCCATCAGTCTTCTGAAACGGGAAATTCTTGCCGCAATGCATCGAGAACGAGTACAGACTGGGATCATCTTTGGTAATTGCAGACGTACCGTTACCTTGATGGACGTCGCAGTCAACGATTAGGGCAGTCGCGATTACACCGGCGGCTTTCAGGACTCTGGCAGCGACGCAGGTGTCATTGAAGACGCAGTAGCCCTGCCCTGAATCGGCGAACGCATGATGCGTGCCTCCAGCCAGATTAAACGCCATCCCGTTCTCGGTAGCCGCGAAACCGGCGGCAATGGTCGCGCCGGTCGATCGGCGAGAGCGCTCGACCATCTTCTCCGACCAAGGGAATCCGATTCGTCGCTGCTCGAGGGCCGAGAGGCTTCCCGTTTTTATCTTTTCAAGGTAATTCCGCGAGTGGACCAGCAGGAGTTGATCGTCCGTCGCGGCGGGAGGAATCAGCAGTTCCGCGTCGAGACTTGAAGACGCGATGCGCTCACGCAACAACCGATACTTGGACATCGGGAACCGATGATTGTTCGGCAGCGGCAGTTCGAAAGTGTCGGAATAGAACAGCTTCACTTTGAGGGTTAACCAAGTGCCTTTTGAGCGTTCTGCAGTAAAGCGTCGGCTTGGTTCAAGCTGACGTTGTTAGTGACTTCCGCATACGCGTGCTCGGTTTCCCAGAGGACGACTTTCTTCATTTGCAGATCGTATCCCTTGATCGATCTTATCAAACGGGGGCAAATTTCAGCCATCAAGTACCTTGCCATGTTCTCGGCAGTGGGATTGTACGGCATCAAATACAAACGGTGTGGCTCGCACGACTGGATCGCATTGATGGCGTTATGGTCCTTGTCCCACAGTACAAAACCATGATCCCAATTTTCGTCAATCCAACCCTTGAACAGCTTATTTAGGACTGAGAAATCTACCACCCGCCCCAATGAATCCACCTCGTTACCCGTAACGTGGAACTCCACCAAATAATTGTGCCCGTGCAGGTTGGCACATTTTCCTTCGTGGTTCAGCAGTCGATGGCCAGCACAAAACTTGACCTGACGCATAATGGTGATGCTCATTGGACTTCCGGTAATGTTTGGTGCGGGTAAGGCGGTCACTTAGGTGTTACTGTTTTAGTTTCGGGTTGTTGCGATGGCGGTCGATGTCCCGAGTGGTTTTCTTGTCCAGATTCTGCTTCAAAGCCTCCGTTAAATCTACACCTGTTTGGTTGGCGATGCAGATTACGACGAACAAAATGTCAGCCAATTCATCTCCAAGAGCTTCTTTCGGGGCAGCGACGGCATCAGAAGATTTAAAGCTTTGATCGCCGTAAGTCCGGGACATGATGCGCGCTAATTCTCCGACCTCCTCGGTCAGTTGAGCTAAATTGGTCAGCTCGGAAAAATAGCGCACACCAATCGTCTGAATCCATTGATCCACCGTTGTTTGAGCATCGGCGATGGTAATGTCGGTTCCCTCGTTTGTCATGTCTGTCAATCTTTCTGGGGGGCTGATGCGGCATGCAGATGCTGTCGGGCAGCGACAACTGCCTTTAGGTGCGATTTAGTGGGTGGCTTGCCAGCAACCTCGGGATTATATCAGATTTCGTTGGCGATTCGATCCTCAAGCCGCCTTGCCGAGAACCCATCAACAGAGCATATTGAGATAACGAAAATTCGATGTTCTTCTGGGGAGTCTAGGTTCCCCAACTGAGCCTATCCAAGTTCTAAACACTCTTTTGCCCACTACCAATTTCTGTTTGATGCCGAAACCGAGAATCGTTACCTGTTTTCCTATTACTGACTCACAAGTGGACCAGATCCGCTCCGTTGCAGGTGAGGATTATGACGTTTTGAAATCATCCCAAGATGCCATTCACGAGGATATCTTTTCGGCCGACATTTTTTGCGGACACGTGAAGACGAAAAAGCCCGTCGATTGGTCGAGCATCGTTAGTGCCGGGAGATTGAAGTGGATTCAGTCATCCGCGGCCGGGCTGGATCACTGTCTTGCTCCTCCTGTCATCGATTCTGACATCGTTGTTAGTGGGTGTAGCGCGCTTTTTTCGCGACAGGTTGCCGAGACATCCATGGCTTTGTTGATCTCGTTAGTGCGGAGTATGCCGGTCTTTTTCAGGGCTCAGCAAAACAAGGAGTATGTGCGGCGTCCGACGGATGACATGCATAACAAGAAGATTGGCATCATTGGATTTGGCGGAAATGGATATCGCATTGCCAGTACGTTGCGCCCGATGGTGGGGCAGGTTATTGCGACAGATTTGTTCCCCGAATCAGTCCAGCATGCCGTGGACAGCGGTGTGGTCGACGAAGTACTACCCGCAGAAGGCCTTGAAGATTTGATGTCTCGGTGCGATGTGACGATTGTCACGCTTCCGTTGTCAGAGGCAAACGAGAAGAGGATTGGAGAAGAGCAATTCGGTATGATGAAGGAGGGTGCATATTTCATCAATGTGGGGCGTGGGAGTGTTGTCGATCAAGACGCGCTGATTCGGCATTTGCAAAATGGCCGTATCGCCGGTGCGGGAATCGACGTAGCCGATCCTGAACCGATCGAACGAGATTGTCCGTTGTGGGACATGGAGAACGTGGTCATCACTCCGCATGTTGGGGCGCAGTCAGCTTGGCGAGTGCCGCTGACGGTGGATTTTTTCTGTGAGAACCTACAGAACTATTCCTCAGGACGCTCTCTGATGAATCTTGTCGATAAGCCGCTTGGTTTTCCAAGGCCGAAGGATCGCGTCGCATTGGGAGGGCGTTGGTAGGATGGAATCTGAAGATGAACTGTCTCTTTTTATGGCCTCCGGCGACGACCTTTCGCCGACTGTTTCCCATTTCGAATCGCAGGTTGCGATGCGCAATGGGGAATTGCTGGAGAGCTATGAACAGATCATTGCTGGGAAGAGACAAAGCTGGACGACGCATTTGCGTTTTATGAAGAAACTGGGTTCTGGTGGCCAAGGCGAAGTTTATTTGACGCAGCGGCGTGGAGCAGATGATTTTACGTTGCCTGTTGCACTAAAGATTTTTTCTCCAGAGCGGTATCCGACCTTAGAGGAGTATGAGGAGGACATGGCGCGGATGGCGCGGGTTGCGTCAAAGGTCGCTCGCATCCAACATGAGAATTTGCTTCAGGTGGAGAATTTTCTCGAACGTGACCAAATTCGTATGATGGTGATGGAGTGGGTCGAGGGGTTTGATTTACGGCGATTGCTGACTCCAAAAATGTTTGGTTTGCTGAAGCAACGTGTCAGTGAAAAACGTTGGATCCATGTCAATGACGTATTGGTGACTTCTGGGCCAATTCAACCTCGCTTCAAGGCAGGCGCTGCTGTCGCCGTCATTCGCGATTGCTTGGAATCACTGGCTGCGATGCACCGACATGGAATTGTTCATGGTGATGTGAAGCCTGGCAATATTATGCTTAAACGAACCGGCCACGCAAAAATGATCGATATTGGCTCGGCATTCGATATTGAAGACCGACCTTCCAAACGGGCTTGTACTCCGACATACGCTGCGATTGAAGTTCTTGAGGGGCGGGAAAATACCCAGCAAAGCGATTTAGCCAGTCTCGGCTATGTGGCGATTGAACTATTGGCAGGCCGACCTTTGTTTCCTAATGTCAAAGGGCTTGGATCGCTGCTGAAGGCCAAGCACTCATTGATTGATGAGCTGCACTTGGTGTTACCTGAAGAGGTTTATTGCAACGAATTGCTGGTGAACTTTTGTCGGGGCTTGATTAACCCTGACCCGCAGCAGCGTTTCATTAGTGCCGAGGAGGCCGACTTTCGCGACGAAGGAGCCGCCGCATTCCACCGACAATTGATCAAAAACGATCTGGCCAGCCAATATCAGAACGACATTCGAATTTGGGTCGAAGAGCTTATCGAAATCGAAATGTCAGGGGCAGGTCTTTCAGAGTAGCACGTGTCGTGTACCGGACACGGAACTTACGCCCAGTCTAGACCGGTACTTTTTTTGACGCGTTCTTCGAATTTTCCAAGCAGCCCGCCAATGACATCCCACTTGTGCGGTCGTCGTACTTCGATGTCGCCTTGTTGGTTGATTCGCACAATCGTCGAATTGTCGACGCCCGCGTTTTTGAGATCGCTAACGTGAAGTTCGCCATCGTCGATGATCTGTTCCAATCTTTCGCCAGTGAGTTCAATAAATTTCATCGCTGCGGTCATTTCGTTTACTCTTGTTTCATTTCAGTTCCGTTGAATCCGATCTTTAGTATAGCTGTTATCCTGTTCTTGGGCATGAAAAAATAGTTGCGCGGTGTTGCAACCACGCAACTGAATTTAGCCATCTACCACCGTTTCAACCTTGCCCACCTTTAAAATTTAGGATCGGGGTGAGCTTTCGGTTAACACGAACTAGGGAACGCTGTGCCTTCATTACGGCGCGGATATCCTTGTAAGCGATAGGTGATTCGTCCAGCAGACCTCTCGACTTCCTTCGGTCTAGCCAGATGTTCTCAGTTTGCCTAGTAAAGGCGTCACGAGAGATCTTTCGTCTGGCCTCGGTTCGACTCAGCTTCCGCCCTGCCCCATGTGAGCACGACAGAAGCGCTTCCGCGTTGCCCTGCCCCGTTACAAGAAAACTACTGGTAGCCATCGATCCGGGAACAATCCCCGCGCCGCCCTTCTCGACACGTTGAGCACCTTTACGATGAACCAACCACGAATTCCCAAAGTGGTGCTCCTGCTGAACGTGGTTGTGGTCGGTGTGAATCAACGAATCCATGACAGGGCTCATTGAATACGCAGACTCCAATAGTTCAGCGACGATCGTCAGCATAGCCATTCGGTTTGCAGCGGCGTATCGGCACGCCCACTTCATGTCGTGGACATAGGCCCTTCCCACATCCTCCCGCACGTCTAGCCCGACAATTTTCTTGGATTTGTCGGCGCCCTTAAGATGATGAGCCTTAATGGCTTGCCCCATGGCACGTGATCCGCTGTGAATCATGAGCCATAAGTTGTCTGATTCGTCAGCAAGAAATTCGATAAAGTGATTGCCTCGCCCGAGCGTTCCCAGTTGAACCTTCCCGTCACGCCCCTGCACTTTATCCAATCGCGAATCTGAAAGATAATGTTGCATCAGATCCATTGAAAAACGAGGCATCCTGTTCGTGCGATGTCGGTTTATCGGGACCGTATCGGCAAGCCTAGCCAGTAACCACGCCGCGTCCGGGGCAGCGCGAATCGCTTCCGCTTCACCGTCGAACTGGATTGCCAAGACTCCGCAGCCGATGTCGCCGCCAACGGCGTCCGGATAGACGGTGTTTTGGGTAGCTAAAACCGTGCCTATACAGACTGGCCCCGCCAGATGGACGTCCGGCATCACGGCCAAATGTTGGACGTCCGGTAAACGTTGCAAGTTTGTCAGCGAGCGCTGCACGTCGTCGTCGATCCGGTGTGAAACCCATTTCTTGTATCTGGTCTTTGAGTTTTTCATTGGATTAATCATTGTTCTGCTCCAGTTGTGTGTCGGATGAATAATTCAGTTCGAATGAGAGATTGGGGACACGTTTGCGACTTATTGATCGTGCCAACTCAGACCGCAGACGTGGGATCTGCTCAGACAAACGTGTGAGAGTCTGTGCCTGTGAACACGTTTTGAGCTCAGGAACCAACGGAGCTGCTTGGCGATGCTCTACGGT
>CAZDBE010000055.1:14988-23017 GCA_964503675.1 uncultured Pirellulaceae bacterium
GTGAACACGTTTTGAGCTCAGGAACCAACGGAGCTGCTTGGCGATGCTCTACGGTTGCGATTAGTTTTGAACCGTCTCTCGCAATGTTCACTTCGATGATGGTCAGCAATTGCATCAACTCGTCATCGCAGTCGGCGAGTACCAAGGAGAGCGTCTCAAAGGCTTGCCGGCAGAGCTGCTGAACTTTGTGGTTTTCCTTGTTGTCACGTTCTGGTTGGAAGAACTTGCGCGGGTCTATACAGTCGTCCTCATGGATTTCACCACAGCATTGCTGTAGTCGTTGAAGTTGTGTTTGTGACAACTTTTGTTTGTGTTTATGTTTCAATGGACTTTCCTTCTTTATAAAGAGCGCCGTTGCTTGCCAGGCGCGCAGAGATGGCGCAAACGGATGTGGAAAACGCAACGGCGCGGAGATGCATCGATGGTGGAACACCAAGACGCGAAAATGTTTACGCGGATGGGCGAACCGCGATCAGCAGAAGGCTGGAGAAGTAGCGATCAAGCAAACGCCCAATCGTCACGAGATGTTCGTGGCCAGAGACGTCGCAGAATATTAGCTAAGCGACCAGATCTTCGAAGATCACTGGTTCGCTGGCTGCAAAGGTTGAGATGAAGAGTCGCATGACAGGCCCCTTTATTGTGAGGAAAGAACTCGTGTGCCCATAGGACAAGTAGGCTGCTCGAAGGTTCACCCGAGGGCGTATCTTTCTGTAGCATCGTGATACAAGCCCGGCGCATGATAGTGAATTGCATCACGCAAAACTAACCCGACGCGTGAGCGAGGCGCGCTTCGCTCCCTAGGAAATTGCATGAACACTTGCAAACCGTTGGTACACTGGCTTTAGGCTCAGAACTATTGGGGAGCGTTTCAAAACTCGTAGTGGACTTCGCCAGAAATTCCTTTGAATTCTCGAATTGGGGAATTCTGGCGAATTCCACTACAGTTTGTTCTTCACTTGATGCAACTTCCTATTGCGCCGTGGGCTTGTAGTTGTTTGGCCTCGGAAATAGCTACTCGCGTTACGTGCGATTACTCCTTCGAAGAAGAAAGTCGGAAAACCCAAGCGATCTTTTGTTCATTCAAGCGATACTTTTCCATCGGCAAGGCTTTGTCTGTCCACGAGTTGTCGCCGCCGACGCCCATCTGCCCATAGTCAATGTTCACCGTCAGGTTGTCAGCCGGTTTGAGCTCGTTGGTGTGCAGCGCGTTTTTCAGATTCTCATAAGAATACGGCCAGACACTAAAACTGAAGGGCTGAGATGCCGTGATGGTAGGATATTGACTGGCGAAAATCCCGACCCCGTCGTCTCCCGCGACCGAAATCCATCGGCAATCGGTACGGTTACCGTTCTCCTGAGGCCGGACGTAATCGTGCTTCAGTTGATCGCTGGGCAATCGGTAAACGCTGACCATTGCACCCGATTTGCGGTCAGCGTAGTTCTCGAATGGTCCACGTCCGAAATACTCAGTGTTCGCAAAGGCTTTAGGGACGGTTGTCTGAAAACCAAATCGAGGCATCAACGGACACTTATCCATGTCGCGATCTAGAACACTCCAGACTGAGATGCCGCTACCATACTTGGCTCCCGCGAAGGTAACGGTCAAAGTTCCCTTGCCCTGAGGTAACTCAAAAACTGATTCAATAGCGGTCTGGTTCTTAACCGGTTTGACCGAGACAACTTTCGCTTTGTCGAACGCATCGACCCAGTACTTCGATTCCCGTTTGAGCAACTTTCCACCGATGCGGTCGTTGTCCGTTACTGCTCGCCAGAAGTTTGGCTTCAGCGGTGACGTAATGATTTCATTGTCACCGCGACTCCACTTCGAAAGCAGCCCCGTCGTCTGATCAACGAAAAAGACATCTTTGCCTGAGGTGATTTTATGTGTCCCGTCTTCTTCGGAGAGCGTAAAGCCGATTTTGGATTCGTTGGTTGTTGGCTGGGCCGCTGGGTAGATAAACTCGTTGTAAGAAACGATCTTGTCTTCGCCAATCCACTCGGGAGGTTGCTTGTGCTTAAAGAAAATCTGCAGGCTGTACTGCGAAGCTATATCGCGAGCGAAGCTGGGAGCAGCAAAAGTGCTGGTGGTTTGCGGAGCAAGAGACTGCTCCGGAAGATCACCTTGAGCTATCTCGACTCCGTCTTTGAGCACTTTGTAGGTTCCGACGAGTGTGTTCAGATCAGTAAAGTCATAGCGGTTCTCAATTTTGAATGAGTCGCCGTCGCGTTTTACACTGATTGGCTGGAAGATGTGCTTGCACTGCAGACTTCCCGGCTTTAGGGTTCGATCAGAAGCAACAACGCCGTTTATACAGAAGTTACTGCTGTTTGGTTTGTCACCGTAGTCTCCGCCGTATGCTAGGAACTCGCTTCCGTCGTCGGCTTTTTTCAGCAAACCTTGGTCAATCCAATCCCAGATGTATCCACCCATCAGGCGGTCGTTGGAACGGATCAGTTCCCAGTACTCATCTAGGTTGCCAAGCGAATTCCCCATGGCGTGGGCGTACTCACACATCACAATTGGCCGTGTGCCGTTATCGGCTTCGGTCATGGCTTTGAGTTGATCAACGGACGGGTACATGCGGCTAAGCATGTCAACATAAGACGCGTCGGTAGGATTTCCATTATAGCGAACGGCTTGCGTGTAATTCTCTTTATCATTGAATGGAATATAGCGCGGATCTTCTAGGACCGCCGAAGCTCCCTCGTAGTGAATAGGACGTGTCGGGTCGGTGTCCTTGATCCATCCCGCCATCGCTGCATGGTTGGGCCCCATGCCCGACTCATTTCCCAAAGACCAGATGACAATCGACGGATGGTTCTTGTCGCGCTGCACCATTCGTGTTGCACGCTCGACGAATGCTCCCGCCCATTCGGGACTATTGGAAACCAGACCGTTAATCCCGTGGCTTTCAACGTTTGCCTCGTCCATCACATATAGCCCATACTGATCGCACAGATCATAGAAATACGCGTCGTTGGGATAGTGTGAGGTGCGGACTGCGTTGAAATTAAGTTGCTTCATCAGCATTACATCGCGTTTCAAGTCTTCTCGATTGACAGCCTTTCCATTGAGATGATCGTGGTCGTGACGATTTACGCCAAGCAGTTTGACTTTCTTTCCGTTGATCAAGAAAACACCATCCTTGATGGCCACTTCGCGAAAACCAACTCGAATGGAAGTCGCCTCGGCAACGTCTCCGTTTTTGTCCAGAAGTTCTGCGGTCAGTGTGTAGAGGTTAGGTGTTTCGGCCGACCACAATTCAGGGGCTGTTACTACTGTATTGAGAAGGCCAAAAGGGACGTTTTCACGCTGAGGTCGTTTCTCGTTCAAGATTCCATTGGCGCCCATCTCCATCCGCCCGCCTTTGGTGGCAACCTTCTGGCCATCTCGGTAAAGCGTAAATCGAGTTTTACGTTCGCCGTAGTTGCCCGCGTATTGATTCTTCAGTCGTGGGCGAATTAGAAGTTGCCAGTCATCTGAGTCATCAACGCGCTTTGTGCGAACGGCGATGTCTTCGAAACCCAACATGGGCCGAGCTTCCAAGAACACTTCACGATAGATACCACTCAGGCGCCAGTGGTCTTGGTCCTCAAGATAGGAACCGTCGGCCCAGCGAAATGCCTTGACCGCGATTTGGTTTCCGCCTTGTCGTGCCAGCGACGTGATGTCAAACTCCGACGGCAGACAGCTGTCCTCTGCGTATCCCACTGGCTGTCCATTGACCCAAACGTAGTAAGCCGAGTAGACACCGGCGAAATGCAGCACAATTTGGCGACCGCGCCAGCCTTTGGGAATCTCGAAAGTCTTGATGTAATGTCCTACCGGATTGTCGTTGTCCGGAATCACGGGAGGCTTGACGTTAAACGGGTACTTCGCATTGGTGTAGATCGGACGTCCGTAGCCTCGGGTCTCCCAGTTGCTGGGTACATCAATTTCTTTCCAGCCGCTTGAGTCAAAGTCTGTCGTATAAAAGTCTCTGATCGCTCTGGATGGTCTGGGGGCGTACGCAAATTTCCATTTTCCGTTCATCGATTGATAGAACGAAGATTTTTCGCGGTCGTTAATAAGTGCTGCGTTCACATCGGCGTAGCTGTACATCGTACTGCGGGCATTGAGCCGGTTGATACCATTGACGGTAGGCGTTTGATACTCGCGTGCCCAAGTGCCGGCAAAACCGCTGTAGGTCGAGTTTTTCTCCTGCGCGACAGATGTCGCCGCGATCAGCGCGATTGCAACCAGCGTCAAGATGGCCGCAATGAATCGAACTCGTTTTGAGCGTGAGATGGATGAATCAAGAGACGATAGAGGCATTTGGGTTTCCGTTTAATGAGTTCAATATCAATGTGAATTCCGTTGGCGATGGAATTTCATTAGAGAATCAGTCTAGCTCAGCGATCTGAGATTGGCCAGCTTCCAGTACTAAACTTTATCGGGTAGATGAGTCCCCCACTGTTTGGATGCGACCGTTGAAACTGCCCAACCGTTTACCTCGCAATCACGGTTGCTTTGACGCTAGGAAAGTGCACCAAAATTCGTATAATGCCAGATTCAATTTTTCGCGCTTTTGAAGATCTTTGCCTTGAATACCACATCCTCCGAACGCATTCTCGTACTCGATTTTGGATCGCAGTATGCTCAACTGATCGCTCGCCGCGTGCGCGAACAGAATGTGTACTGCGAGATTGTTCGACACAGCATTACCCCCGAGCAAATCAAGTCGCATAATCCGTCGGGCTTGATCCTTTCTGGCGGTCCCAGCAGTGTTTACGAGGAGGGATCACCAAAATGCGATCCGGGTATCTTTGAGATGGGCTTGCCCGTGCTCGGTATTTGCTACGGCATGCAGCTAATGTGCGATCACCTAGGCGGAAAGGTCGACAGTACCCACGTGCGCGAGTACGGCCGTGCGACGTGCACTCACGACGCGGCCGATGATCCTTTTATGAAGGACTTTCCCGCGACTGCTGAAGTCTGGATGAGCCATGGCGACCAAGTGCAAGCGGTCAGCGACGATTTTGTTGCTTTGGCCCAAACTTCAACCTGCCCTGTCGCAGCGGTGAAACACAAAACATTGCCGGTGTTTGGTTTGCAGTTCCACCCAGAAGTTACGCATTCGCCTGAAGGCTGGATGTTGCTGAGGAATTTTCTGTACGAGATCTGCCAATGCAGCGGTACTTGGAAACTGGCGAATTTCGCTCAAGAGATGATCAACCAGATTAAGACTCAGGTCGGCGATGCACAAGTGATTTGCGGTCTGTCAGGCGGCGTTGATTCTTCCGTTGTCGCGGCACTTCTGTCAAAAGCGATTGGGTCCCAGTTGTCTTGTATTTTGGTGGACAACGGTTTGCTGCGAAAAGGCGAACGCGAAATGGTCGAGGAGCAGTTCACCGATCACTTTAAAACCGACCTGCGTGTTGTTGATGGCCGCGCCAAGTTTTTAGAACAGCTTAAAGGCATCGATGATCCGCAAGAAAAGCGCCGTCGAATCGGTCACACGTTCATCGAATGTTTCAAGGGTGAATCAGAGGGTATCGAAAATGCAAAATTCCTCGCCCAAGGGACTCTCTATCCCGACGTGATTGAAAGCGGAGCGGCCAAAGACGGTCCGGCGGCGACGATTAAGCTGCACCATAACGTGGGCGGTTTGCCAGAGGAGCTTGGTTTTGAGTTGATTGAACCTTTACGAGACCTGTTTAAAGATGAAGTTCGAGCGTTGGGCGTTGAACTTGGATTGCCGGAGCATTTGGTGTGGCGGCATCCGTTCCCTGGACCGGGATTGGCAGTACGCTGCTTGGGCGAAGTGGTCGAGGAGAAATTGATCGTCTTACGAGAGGCTGATGCGATAGTAATTGAGGAAATCGAGAAGGCCGGCCTGTACCGAGAAACCTCTCAGTTGTTCGCCGTGCTGCTGCCGGTGCAAAGCGTCGGCGTCATGGGCGATGCCAGAACCTATGAGAACGCGTTAGTGATCCGTTGTGTTAACACAGACGACTTCATGACGGCCGATTGGTCACGTTTGCCTTATGACGTGTTGGCCACCATGTCGACTCGGATTATTAATGAAGTCTCCGGCGTCAATCGCGTCTGCTACGACATCAGCTCGAAACCACCTGCGACAATCGAGTGGGAGTAGGTTTTGAATTAGGAAATAGGAATTTCACCCTCCCCCGGGAGGGTCGGAGGCTCGCCGACGGGGAGGGCCGCCCCACAAAGATGCGTCGTCTGATGCAAAACAAGTTTTAACCATTTAGCGCATAGAATTAGAGTGAAGTTATGAGTCAGCAATACATCTTTCAAATGTCGGACATGACCAAAAAGCATGGTCAAAAAGAAACGCTCAAGGATATCCATTTGTCGTTTTTTCCCGGGGCAAAAATCGGCGTGCTCGGCCGCAACGGTGCGGGAAAAAGTACGCTTTTGAAAATCATGGCTGGCATCGACAAGGAATTCGATGGAGAAGCGCGATTGACAAAAGGGTTCACTGCTGGCTATCTGCCTCAGGAACCACAGCTGGATCCAGAGAAGAACGTTTGGGAGAACGTCCAAGACTCCGTTGCCGATCGCAGAGACCTGCTTCAAAAGTACAACGATCTGAGCGCGAAATGTGCCGAGCCGCTTGACGAAGATGCAATGCAGAAAGTCTACGACGAGATGGCCCGTGTCCAAGACCAGATTGATGCGTCGAACACTTGGAATCTCGACCACGAGATTGAAGTTGCCTTTGAGATTATGAACCTGCCACCCAAAGACGCTGATGTCACGAAGCTGTCCGGTGGCGAACGCCGCCGGGTCGCCCTTTGCAAACTACTGTTGGAGAAGCCAGATCTGCTGTTGCTCGATGAACCGACCAACCACCTTGACGCAGATTCAGTCCAGTGGCTTGAGCGCACATTGAAGGACTACCCGGGTACGATTGTTGCCGTGACGCACGATCGTTACTTCTTGGACAACGTGGCGGGCTGGATTCTAGAGCTTGATCGCGGCGAGGGATTTCCTTTCGAAGGCAACTACTCATCATGGCTGGTACAAAAGCAGGCTCGTCTGAAGATCGAAGAGAAGCAATCGGAGAAACGTCAGAAGGCTTTAGCGCGTGAGTTGGAATGGATCAAAGCTTCTCCAAAAGCGCGGCAGACGAAGAGTAAGGCGCGGATCAGCTCCTACGATCAGATGATGGCCGAACAAGACAGCGAAGAGATCGCCGCACTTGAGATCCAAATTCCTGCCGGTCAGAAGCTGGGTGATGTGGTGGTCGAGGCCAAAGACGTCAATAAAGGATTTGGCGACAGAATCCTGATGGAGAATATGAACTTTCGGTTACCGCCTGGTGGAATCGTTGGCATCATTGGCCCCAACGGTGCTGGTAAGACAACGCTGTTTCGTATGATTACAGGGCAGGACACGCCTGATTCAGGTGAGTTAAAGATCGGTTCGACAGTCCAGTTGGGCTATGTGGATCAGTCCCGTGATTCCTTGGGCGACAATAACTCGGTCTACAAAGAGATTTCTGAGGGACACGATACGTTGGAACTTGGCAAACGTAAGGTCAACGCTCGAGCGTACGTGAACAAGTTCAACTTTCGCGGTCCTGACCAAGAAAAGAAGGTTGGGGTGCTATCAGGTGGTGAGCGTAACCGCGTCCACTTGGCGAAACTTTTGCGGAAGGGTTCCAATGTTCTGCTACTTGACGAACCGACCAACGATCTGGATGTGGATACGTTGCGAGCGTTAGAGGAAGCGATCATGAGCTACGCCGGTTGCGTCGTCGTGACAAGCCACGATCGCTGGTTCCTCGATCGAATTGCGACGCACATTCTTTCGTTTGAGGGCGACGGTTATGTCCATTGGTGCGAAGGGAACTACCAAACCTACGAAGCCCAACGGCGCGAACGTTTGGGCTTGAAAGAAGACGAGCCACGTCGATTCAAGTATAAAAAGTTGAAGACGTAAGATGAAAACATGCCACCCTCCCACCGGGGGCTCTTCGTCATTTTTAGTGGGTTCATTTTGGTTGCATTTCGAGTTTGC
>CAZDBE010000056.1:0-20308 GCA_964503675.1 uncultured Pirellulaceae bacterium
GTTAAGATTTTTGGTGTTTTCTGCTTTAGTATGCCTCCGGAAGGCTTTGAGTCCCGTACGCCCCAGTCCTGCCGTACCGAAAATAACACAGTCTACTGGCGGATCCTCTTGCGGTTCGAACCCGTCAAATCGATCAAGGCCACGATCGGGGTCGCCCGTGATAAGCACGCGATACCCGATTTCCTTAAGTTTCTCTCGCAACAAGTTTTGTAGTTTCAAATTAGATTCGATCAGCAACAAAGTCTTGCCTTCTCCCTCGTTTTCAAGGGAAACTTTTTCGGCATACTCGGAGGCCTTTTGGTCGGTGAGACTCGCATCATATTTGGCTGTGTCACCGGCAAGTAACTTTTGATGGACCAGATTGGCTTCTCGCACCACTGCCGCTGCTGTTTGAAGCCTCCCCTCGGGATTGATTTCCATCATCCGCCCGATCAGCACCACCAAACGATGCGGCAGGTTAGGATCGTGCATGGTAATCGGCTTAACTTCGGTGTAGCGGTTGGCGGCTAGACGTTTCATCCGCTCGCGCGTTTCCAGCAGCGGCGCCACGCCGCAAGCCATCTGGTAAAGCATGCAGCCGAGAAAAAAGATGTCACTGCGCGGATCCTCGCGCCGCACACCAGTGCATCGTTCCAGACCGGCGTAGTCAATACTGCGTGGGCCACCGCTAGTGTCGTCTGTTTCACCATCAAGGGTAGCCAGTCCAAAGTCAACTAGTTTTCCCTGTCCTTTGGAAGACAGCAGCACGTTGGACAGTTTCATGTCGCGGTGGCCAATTCCCAGATCAGCCGCATACTGAAGGCCAGCGGCAAGATCGCAGATGATTTTAACACTGCGAACTGGAGATAGCTTAGTATGGGCGCGGACATAGTCACGCAAGTTTTGCCCCTCTACAAAGTCCATCACCATATACAGCCGATTTTTTTCTGTTTCGACTTCGTGGATGGGAACGATATTGGGGTGACGTAGTTTCATGACCACACGCGCCTCACGCAGAAACTGTTCCTGCATGTCTAGGTCGCTGCTATAACGGCTGCGCAGAACCTTCACCGCTTTAACATCACCCGTTTTAGTATGAACTGCGCGGTAAACCCGGGCAAATGTTCCGGCACCAATCAGATACAGAATCCGCCAGTTGCCATAGAAGTAACCGATTCGGTGCCCTTCAACGACCCGTTGCAATTGCCAATTGGTTAAGTGCTCGTGACGAAGCAGCAGATCTGAGAACTTTTCGAAACTGGCGTGATCCTCTCCGCTTTCGCGCGCGTCGGCGAGGATACTTTGCAGTTTCTTGTTTTCCATCAAGCGACAATCGTAGATGCGTTGGGCAAGCTGATCGGCAGTAATGTCGCTCATGAAAAACTATCTCGTATATGCAGAATATGAAGTGGGAGGGGGACGCGACCAGAGGAGTTGCGATCATCGCTTCTAGGGGGCTTTGGTGCCCCGTTTCCCCACTCGAAAGATAAATCACATGTTGTGAGAAGACTCGTCTATGTTATTCCATCATTCGAAAACAGACAACTTTCAACCGTTGACAACGGCAAAATGTGCCAAATTGGATCAATCCGAACTACCGAATCAACGTCGGATCGCATTCTCGGTTCGAGGAATTGAAATACAAATGTACCGATCTTGGCAAGGCGACCGCATCGGCTGGGTGTCTGTGTTATCACCTGCATTGCGAATCTGGAGCATCTTAATGGACATGAAAAAACCAGCCACAATTGGCTGGTCTGGTCGCGAATGCGGCGGTGGCAGGATTGGTTCGGCAGGACTAAAGCTCAATGGCGGGAGGAGGTGGGTTGGGTGCTGGTAGGGCCTGTTTACTGATCGCCACCAAGTGCGTTCTTGTAGTCGTCGCGTTCGCGTCGTGTTGCCTCGAGATCGAACATCAAATATTTCATGTCCATACGAAGTTGGCTGAGAGCTTCCTGAATCAAGTTTAGGATTCGGCGGCGACGCTTGGTGTATTCCACTACCCGGTTGAGGGGTTGGGTCAGTTCGTTGCGATGCTGCTCGGGCAGACTTTGTATTGCCGAGATCAAATCGTTCAGATCGATTGGCAGTTGGTCCGGATCAGAATGGTTGGCGTTTTCGGTTTTCATATCCATCGCGATGAGTCCTTAAAATTGCGTCCGCCTGATAATCAGCAAAGCGAATGCTAGTGTGTGTGCGTTCAGTGGTGCGTTACATAAATTTGCTGAACGAAGGCTTGTTCTCCAGTGTGATTGCACGCGCGATGCCAATCGATGAAAAATTCTTCCTAAACCCCATAAACTTCCTCTTCTGCGGTGCTTTTGCCTAAGTTTTAACATGTTGGCCCGATCTTCAGCCGCCGCTGGCACCCGTTTGGAATCTGAGATGCAGGAATTCATGTTGCGTCAATGCATCATGGGGTTGATCTGGCGAATCATTGTTGATGTTGATAAAAGCAACGTTGCCTTTTTGCAACGTCCTGCCATGTAGGTCGTGAAATGACACCCGCCATTGTGCGAAGGTTTGCCAGCGATTCAATGACTCAAATCAATCTAAAGACGATATTTGTGGTGCTGTTCTGGGTGACCTTTGCGCATCATCCGACTGTGTCAGGCCAATTCGTCCAACTTCACGACGACAAGACGCCATCGTGGATTCGTCATCAGGGCGATTCGCGCGTCGACCAACGGCTTTGGCGGCAGCGTAGAGCCAGTGGACCGGACACCAATGGCCAAACCATCTCGTGGGAAGCGGTTAACTTCCAAAACGGACCCGGCACCCACTTATACATATCCCACGAAATTCCTCCGGCCTATTTGATTCCAGAACTCAAGCCTGCGGTTCGCATTAAGTCCGAAACTGCCGGTATAAGGATGATGGTCAGAGTCGTATTACCTCATACACCGGCCCCCGATGGAGATGGTCCGATGACAACAACGCTGACCGGTCAGGCTTACGCCACTCCCGGCCAGTGGCAAACTCTGACAATCGGCGATGCGGAATTCGATACTGACAAACTGCTTACCGAGGAACTCTGGTATCTCAAACGCAAATATGGAAAACACGTCACAGATCAGGCGGCATTCATTGATCGCGTTGTTCTGAACCTGTATACGAAGCCTGGAAAGCATGAGGTGTTGATCGACAAAATCACTCTCGATGGGTCCGTTTCAGCCAAGTTCATTGCCAGCAAATCAAACGACATTGGTGGATCAATGACTTCCGATCTCTTTGGTAGTGCTGTTGAAGATGTCGAAGATACCGACCGCATCGACGCAGCGGTCGCTGTGCGCCCGTTTGTCGATTACGCAGTCACACCAGCAACGAAACTTTCATCATCCGAACCGCGCATTGAAAAACGGCCCTCTCTGATTCAGCGCGATGGCACAGTACTGCTGGCTGACAAACGACCGTTGTTCCCGTTGATCATCGAACACAACGGAGAAGGCTTTGATTTTCTAAAAGCCATTGGGTTTAATACCGTAGAATTGAAGTCCACCGCAAACAAGGAACAGCTGGCCGAGGCAGAAGCACTCGACATGTGGATTGTCTGTCCGCCGCCGGCCTCCGTCGGCGTCAGCGATATTGGATTCGAATATGACCGCGTGCTGGCGTGGTCGGTGGGACGAAACCTGAAAGGGCGCGACTTACAAACCGTTCAGCAGCGCGTGCGCGAGATTCACGAATCCGACTTGCGAAAGAACCGACCCATCGTCGCTAACGTAAAATCCAGTTGGTCACGAATCGCCGCACAAGCCGACATTCTCTCCGTCGGGCTCGAGCCATTGGGGACCAGTTTTCTTGCCAGCCAATACAGCCAATGGTTGCAACAGCGTGCACACTCGGTGGCCACTAGCAAACCTGTCTGGGCCGATATTCAAACCGAACTATCGCAACCCTTACTAGCTCAAATTGGGACCATCTCCAGTCAGTTACCACCGACGCCGATCGAACCTCAACAGATGAAGTTTTTGGTGGTCGAAGCAATCGCCGGCGGTGCGCGAGGATTGCGTTTTCGTTCACGTGGGCGGCTCGACGCGCCGGACCCGGCATCGCGACTGCGCACGTTGACAATTGAACTGACAAATAGCTTCATCGATCAAATTAAACCGTGGGCCGTCGGCGGTGCACTGCTTGGCGAGATCGACACGGGCGATTCTGATCTTCAGGTAACGGCAATCAATACCAATCGAGCCAGATTGTTGCTGATTCAACGCCCCACGCATCACGAACAGTACTGGGCGGGGGACGTGCCAATTAAGACAGTGACGTTCAACGATACATCGAGCGCTTTTACCGATCGAGCATGGCAGATTTCTGATACGAAGCTGAAGTTACTGCCGACAACTAGGGAGTTGGGCGGTACAAAAATCGAGATTCCTGACTGCCCATTCATCACCGCAGTTGTGCTGACTCAGGACCCTGTTGTTGTCAACCAATTGACCGAATCCTTCGATCGTGTTGGTAAGCAATCGATACAACAGATGAGGTCCGAGCTGACCCAGCAGTGGATCGCGATCATGCAGTTGATCGATAAACAAATTGCCAAAATGGGACGCCGATCGCCTTCGGTCGGCGGATCCATCAACGAAGCTGTCACGGCCTATCGTGTTGCCAGCGACATGATCAGCAAACAAAGCCCAGATCTGGCTACGCAATACCTCGATCGAACGGACGAACGACTCAGCTTCTCTCGCCGCGAGACGGCCATTGGACCGCTGGGCCTGTTCCAATCGAAAACATCGACCCCCTTTGTCGCGCATGCGAGTTTGATCCCACTGCACTGGCAGTTGACCAGTCGTTTGAAAGAGTCAGGACCATGGAATCCCAACGGTCTCGCGGCGGGAGACTTCGAAAGTCTCGAGCACATGAAGTTGAGCGGTTGGGAGAACCATCGAGTGGATCTCTCAACGGCCACCACGCGCGTGGAACTAACTTCGGACGAAATGGTGTTGGGCGAGAAAAGTCTCAAACTTTCCGTCTCTCCATCTACGACAGGTTCCGGCGGCAGTCCGATGCTGGAGGAATCTCCGTTGTGGATCGTCAGCCCGTCGGTCAAAGTACGGCCCGGCCAGATGGTTCAGATACATGGTTGGGTGAATGTCCCGGAAGTCGTCATGGGAAATTTTGATGGCTTGAAGATCAGCGATTCAGTCTCCGGCGAAGCGTTGGCAGAGCGCATCGCGGTGACGCGCGGTTGGGAAGAGTTCACGCTCTACCGCAGCGTCGGCGAGGCAGGGCAAATGAGTGTACGTTTCGATATGACCGGATTTGGCACGGCGTATCTGGATGAGGTCACCATTCGGACGATCAAGCTAAAGTGATCTGCTAGGTAGTGGCCAACTAGGTTAGAGGCGGCGAAAGCGTCTTCCACCACTCTCCATGTTGCACAACCAGATGGTCTTAAAAGTTATTGCGCTAACTTTAAGCTAAATTTGGTTGCCAATACGATGATCAGCGCATATTCTTGCATGACACTGGTTTTATATCGCTTGCTCTTGCGGTGTTTCTTCTGGTCTGATTTTTTCTTCCCGCCCATAGACGCTTCTGCGCTCAATCACCATGACACGACTTGCAAATGTCTTTTTGTCCGCATTTGGCGGATTGGTTCTCTTAGTCAATGTCACTGCTGTGGCCCAACCGCCGACGCGGTCGGGCTATGACGTTGCTTGGTACGATGAATTTGATGGAGGTAGCTTGAACACAGCGCTATGGACTGTTTCCAACACCAACGTAACGACCAACAACTCACAGCAAGACTATTTGCCAAGCCAAGTGAGCGTGTCGGGAGGTAGTCTGCGGATTCTTTCTGAGAACATTCCGTCACGCGGCCGACCGTATCGAAGCGGATTGGTGCAGAGTAAGACATATCAGCAAGAAGGACGCTGGGACATCCGGGCCAAACTTCCAACGTCAACCGGCATGTGGCCAGCGATATGGCTGTTGTCTGATACCAACACTACGCCATGGCCCAGTGGGGGCGAAATTGACATCATGGAGAACCGTGGTGATGAGCCGAACGAAGTGAGCGCTGCATTCCACTATGGCGAAAACGGTGGCGGCGTATTTCGGCATGAGTTCGTCGACCGAGGCCAAACCGCAGTCCACGACGGAGTCCTTCAAAATTACCATAGCAGCTTTCATACATATTCGGTCGAATGGGATTCAAATCAGCTAAGGTTTTACGTCGACGATGTGCATTATTGGACCGTCCGAGATGAGAACGTAGAAAACTTCATCTCAAGCGAGGCGGGACCAATGCGACTGATTCTCAATACGGCTATCGGTGGCAACTACCTGACCAATCCGAACAGTTCAACCGTGTGGCCTCAAGTGTTCGAAATCGATTACGTTCACGCCTACACCAAAGCGGCCAGCAACACGACGCTGACTTTCGAAAACGGCGGATTTGAGAATGGCGGCGGCTCGCTGGCCTCTTGGACAAAGTTCGGCGATTCGATAGACAATGTCAGCAGCAACAATCAGCATGTTCGCTCGGGTGATGAAGCCATGAAGCTGTACGGACAGTTTAACGGAGGCGAAAATTTCTCTGGCGTTACCCAGGGACTTTCAGTGACCGCCGGCGAAGAACTGACGGCGACGGCAAGTGCGTTTGTTGCCTCGAATGACTCGATCGCAGGAACAGGAAATTACGCCGTCCTGAAAATCGATTATTTCAGTGAGCAGCATGCTGAATTTGGATCGACCGACTACATTGGATCTGATTCGGTTCTGTTGGCCAATGGAATAACAGCCAATGATGTTTGGCTGACGCGCGAGCTGAATTCCACAGTTCCCGCCGGTGCAGTGGAGGCGCGAGTGGTGATTGTTTTCGGACAACCTCTCTACGATGGCGGCGCAGTTTTTGTCGACGACGTTACTTTCGCGAGCGTGTCAGATGTCGCACTTCTGGGGGGACGTCAACCAAGATGGGGTCGTTGACTTTTCCGATATCTCTGACTTCATTGCGATCCTCATTGCTGGCGGCTATCAGGTCGAAGCTGACATCAACGAAGATGGCTTCGTTAACTTTTCTGATATTGACCCATTCATTTTGATACTCATCGGATAGGCAATGACGGGAAAGTAGAGCGTACGGCGCTTCAGAATTGTACTTCGTGGGTAAATCTCAGAGGCGGCTAATCCCGGCCGCACGCTCAGCTTTTAGACTGGGCGCCCTCTTGCCTTCTTGTGTTGTCCTGATTTTGCGAACCTTCTCGCTATATTAGGCGAAACTGCTCGTCTTCCGTTTTTTTTCTGGGAAGCTTGGATGTGACTGGTGTCACCTCTTTGAAACTTGTTCCTAGGAGCTTTGCATTTGGCCCGCATCGTCAACGCTCGACTTATCGCTCAACTGCTAGAGCAGCACGGCGATGCCCTGCAACGCTATGCGGCCCAATGGACCGTGTCGCCCGAGGATTGCGTCCAAGAAGCCATCGTAAAACTGGCTGGCCAAGCGTTGTTGCCGGATTCGCCAACGGCTTGGTTGTACCGAGTCGTTCGTAACGATGCGATTAATCGCGCACGCGGAGAACGGCGTCGAGTAGACCATGAACAACATGCGGCACGGCTATACCAGCAAAGAGGATCGGAGACCAACAATAGCGAAGATTTACAAGCTTTAACGGTGGCTCTAGGAAACCTTCAAGCAGCCGAGCGAGAACTGGTGACGTTACGAATCTGGAGCGCATTGACATGGGAGCAAATCGGTCAATTGACCAACCAGTCTTCCAGCAATGCACAGCGCCGCTACGTGGCAGCGCTGAAGAAAATTAGAAAAGAATTGGAAATGACATGTCCGACGAATCCAAATTCGGTGAACTAAACGGTGAGTTAGAATTGCCGCCGGATCTAAGTGATCTTGAACATAATCTGAGAAGGCTGCATCTGCCAAACGAACCGGCTCTCGATCGCGATGAGCTAATGTTTCAATCTGGTTGGGCCGCTGCACTGGCAAATGAGAATAGAGCACAAACCGTTGTACCATCCCAGGTGGCCCGTTGGGGGTGGCCCGTCCTGACTGGAACATTTGCCACACTTTCGGCGGCGCTGGCGATCGCCTTGTTTTCGCCGTCAGCGGGTGATGGCGAACCGGTGGCCGCTAAGCCTGCTGCAGTAGCGCCCAACCTCGTTGCCACGCCACCCCAGACTAAAGACCCTATAGTTGATGCCGTTGATGAAAACTTTAGTCAGGAGTCTGCTGAGCACGTTTTCGTTCCGCTGATAGAAAGAGTTTTTCGTTTAAAGCCTTCCCCATCGTCTGCGCTGGCGATGCGAAATCGTATGCTGCGGACGAAAGACCTAGGCGAGATCGTGCGGCCTGTTGTTTACAACAGTAATCCGCGTCCACAGCCTGTGCCACTAAGGGCCGGCAGTTACAAAAACCAACAAATCGTGGAGCGGCTATGAATCCGTTTTTGAAAATCTGTAGAACCGTCAGTTTAACTGTCTTACTTCTGATTTGTGCTTCGTGCCCGGTTGTCGGTCAGGTGGCTGTCGAGGAGATGGAGGGTGTGTCAGGCCAAATTTACCGGATGAAAATCACACCGGCAGGCGCTCCAACACCAACGTTCAAGTACCGGTTCTCGTTTTTGCCACACGAGACCACGGCTGGGAACGCAGCCACGCACTACTTGCGGTCGTTTGCAGATAGATCGTTTAGCGCACCGGTGGACCGCGTCTACGAGAAATATGGAGATGCGTTTGACGAATGGAATTCCAATTCAGGCGTCGCCATCGAAGATTTATTGGAAACGCCTGCCAAAGAAGCCTCAAAACAATTTGACGAATACATCGACCAGAATATCGAACGAGCGACGCGCTGTCGAAAATGCGACTGGGGATACGCGTTAGAAGATATGCGGGGACCAGATGTGCTCGGCTTTGTGTTGCCAAGCGTTCAGGATACTCGGTCCGTTTCACGTGTCTTGGCGCTGCGGACGCGTGTTGCGATTGCAGAGAAACGGTTCGAAGATGCGGTGCACCTGATGCGGATGAACTACCAATTGGCAGCAAGCGTTAACGAGATGGATCTGATTATTTGCTCCCTCGTCGCGATCGCCGAAGCAGGTATTACCAATGGCACGGTGATCGATCTGATGGCGACTCCGGGTTCGCCCAACATGTATTGGGCGCTGACGGAGCTGCCGCGTCCGATCGTTGATTTGCGAGAGTCGGTTCGGATGGACGTGACCATGATCAATCGTATCTTTCCCAAACTCTTTGAAGCCGAAGGGAAGGTCAAAAGTGTGGAGCAATGGAGACAGCTATTGGTAGAGATTGTTCAATCCGCCGCCACTGTCTCGGCATTGACTAGCGGAAAGCAAAGCCTTGAGCATTCCGGTGATCAAACCCCACCAACTCTTGAGCAACTTGCGATGCACTTGGCCCCCACCGTCATCGGCATATTGAGCTATGAGAACTTAAAGCAGCAATTGATTAAAAACGGCGAGGAAGCTCAGCGTGTCGAGGCGATGCCGGTGGCTCAGGTGCTTACCAACTCGATGGTTAGAAGTTTGAACAAATTCTCCAACGACACCGAACGTTGGATTTATTTGCCGTTCGCTCAGGCCAAGGCCGGAATGAGACAGGAGGAGGGGAATTTGATGAAGGCTGAGCGCGACGCGTTTCGACGTCCCGGTGGAATCCTATCGTCGATGCTTCTTCCAGCCACAGAGCAAGTTTTTATTGGTCAGATGCGAGTACAACGGGATATTGACGCGCTGCGTGTGATCGAAGCGATACGTATGCACGCGGCAGAGACGGGGCAGTTGCCTCCTACGTTGGATGATATTTCCGTCGTACCGATTCCAATGAATCCAGCGACCAACAAACCATTTGAGTATCAGTTGAACGATGGCACCGCAACGCTGGAACTGCCTCGCAGTGATGGGATCATGTACAGCAAACGTTTTGAGCTGCGGTTGTAGTAACCGAGTGCCCCTTCACGATGTTGATAACAGGCTCGAAGCCTATTCTACGTACCGTTTTCAAAGAGTATTTCGATGAAGAACTTTCTAAAGATGTTTTGCTTGATCGTGACCTGCGCGGCTTGCTCTGCGCTTCACGCCGACGAACCGGCGTCGATCGAATCAATGGTGACTGATGAGGTTGTCACTGTTGCGACGGTCGATCTGACCCAAGCCAAACTACCTCAACTCATCAAATGGGGCATCGAATCTGGTCTCGTCCCGAAAGCTGAAATAGGTAACGTGAAATTTACCGCGACCGCCGCGCAGGGTGCGATCAGCGGCTTGGTCGACAGTGGCGTCCAGCGGATCACGATTTTTCTGCAGATTTCAGACTTGTCAACAGAGCCCTCTATCTGGGTAGCGACGATTTCCAATAGTGCGAATCAGGAAGAAGCACTGGAGGCACTTTCGAGCGTTGCGGATATGCTACCGATCAGATCAAAGGCTTTGGTGTTGAGAGGTGAAATGGTTGTTGGCGCCCCAGACAAAGAAACGGCCCAACAATGGGCGGCTGATACACTGCCGCGACCAGAATTTAGTGCGGTGTGGCGGGAGCTTACCACGCATCAGGTAGGGGTGGCCGTGATGGGTAATGCCGATACACGCCGGGTGGTACGTGAGTTGCTACCGCAACTGCCTGCACCGTTTGAAGAAGCCACCGGCGAATTGGTAGCCGATCGAGTTCGTTGGGGGGGAGTGCAGATAGACCTGCCGCCCAAAGCCGATGCAAAAGTTGTGGTTCACAGCACCGACTCGGAATCGGCGCAGGTTTGCCAGCGGTTGGTCTCCGCCATCATGGAGTATTCTGTCGATCAAGCGCACGCTGAATTTCGCGAGACGGCGGGACAGATGATATTGGATCAGCTCAAACCTACCGTAGATGACAAACGGGTGTTGATTGATCTAAATCCTTTTTTGAATAAGGAAAGACTTGTCCCGTTGGTGACTGCCGTGCGCGGCTTGAATGCTGGGCCTCAACGGCAAAACAACTTAAAGCAGGTGATGCTCGGGTTACTCAACTACGAGTCAGCCAAACAGTCTTTCCCCCAGAACGCAATTTACAGTGATGCCGGACGACCGCTGCTTAGTTGGCGCGTGGCCATTTTGCCCTATCTTGGCGAACAAGAGCTCTACAAAAAATTTCGACTGGATGAGCCTTGGGACAGCCCGCACAACCGAAGAGTCTCGCGCGACATGCCGAAATGTTATTCGGATCCTGAAAATGAACACCACAATGTCAATTGGCGGACGATGGTGCAGGTGCCGTTCGGGGAAAGAATGCTGTTTCAGGGGAAAGAAGCCACCAAGTTCATTGATGTTAAGGATGGCAGCAGCAATACGATCGCTCTCGTCTATACCAATCCTTCGAAGGCTGTGTATTGGACCAAGCCTTCGGACTGGGAGGTCGATCTGAATAATCCGTTGGATGGACTAAAACGAGACGGAGATCAAACGGCAGTTGTCGCATTTGCAGACAGTTCCGTTCACATAATTTCAGTTGATATGCCCAAACAAGATTGGAAAGCCCTGCTAACACGTGACGGCGGAGAAGTGGTAAATCGCTGAGTTTAACTCGCTGTTCCGCCACTCGTTCCATAGCGAAGCCTTCGAGCAAGGGCTGTCGATTCCCTAATCTGTTATGCATCAACGGCATCGGTTTAATCGCCCGTCAAGCACCTATAACCGTTAAAGCTTGTGAAAGTCCATGATAATTCGTTAGCGAAACGACACGGAATTCCGCTGTTGAACATTGGCTGGCTTGAATCTGCTCAGTGCCCATGAAACAATATTAGCCGTTCCGAGAAGCTTCGGCGGACGGGAAGAATATAGTTTATCTCAATCAGGCACATTATGAGAATCGAACCCCTTGGTGACAAGATCGTCGTCAAACGGATGGACGCCGAGGAAAAAACGGCTGGCGGAATTTTACTTCCCGAAGCTGCTCGCGAAAAACCACAAGAAGGAAAAGTACTTTCGGTCGGCAACGGACGAATGCTACCCGACGGAAGCCGCGCCGATTTTCAGGTCGAAGAGGGAGATCGTGTTTTGTTCTCCAGCTATGCCGGAACAGAAATCACTATCGACGATACGCAGCTTCTGATCATGACCGAATCTGATATCCTCGCCGTAATGGGGTAAGCGATGACAATTGATTGGCGAAAGATCTGCCTCCTGCTTGGCGAGCGAAACAGACGACTGCTTGGCGTGGCGACTGTGTCGCTGATCACAACGCTTCTGGCAGCAACAATTTTCAACTCACCAGCGTCAGCCCAAACGCAATTGCTAGATCCGATCAAAGCGATTGCGTCAGCCCAGCAGCCTGCTGCGGAAATGGACAAAGCACTATACCGGCAAACGGTAAAACGAGGCGTGACCTATTTGCTGGAGAAAGGGCGAGACGCCCAAGACGGTTCTTTCAGCAAACAGCTGGGACCAGCAGTGACGTCGATGTGTGTTTCGGCGCTCTTAAAAAACGGCGTGCCGGTCAGCCACGAAAAGATTCAGCTGTCACTCAAATACATTGAGAGTTTCGTGCGTCCTGATGGCGGCATTTACGCGCCCAAAAGTAATCTGCGCAACTACGAAACCAGCGTTTCGTTGATGTGTTTGCATCAGGCCAACACGGATGGGCAATATGATTTGACCATTGAAAAAGCAGTTGCATTCCTCAGGGGCATTCAGTGGGACGAAGGCGAAAACCATCGCCCAAGCAGTCGTCACTACGGCGGGCAAGGTTATGGAAAACATAATCGCCCCGACGCGTCGAACACTTCGTTTTTCCTCGACGCCCTCAAGGAGTCCCAACCTGAAGGCAACAGCGAAGCGATCAGAAAAGCGGTCGTGTTTATGTCGCGCTGTCAAAACCTGCCGTCCAAATACAACGATGCCGAATTTGCACTGGTTGCCAGTGATGATGATCTGGGCGGAATGATTTATTCTGCGGTCGGCACTGGTGAGTCCAAAGCAGAGAACGAGTCTGATACCCCCGTCGGTGGACTGCGCTCTTACGCGTCGATGACTTATGCAGGTCTAAAGAGCTTCCTGTACGCAGGTATCGACAAAGAGGATTTGCGAGTCAAAGCGGCTTTGGACTGGATCAGTCGCCATTATGATTTGAAATCCAACCCCGGCGTTGGCCAGCAGGGGCTGTTCTATTACTACCATGTTTTTGCCAAAGCGCTCCATGCATATGGCCAGCAAAACATCGTTGATTCCAATGGGGTATCTCACGATTGGCGAGCCGACCTGTTGAAGCAACTCTCGGAGAAGCAGCAAGCCGATGGATCGTGGACCAACCCGGCCGACCGCTGGTACGAGGGCGACCCGAATTTAGTGACCAGTTATTCGCTGTTGGCGTTGTCCTATTTGGACGAAGAGACTCAGTAGCGAAATGGGGGAAATGGTTGCAGGCAGAAAATGGCCTCCGGTTCCCCAACCAAATGCCGTACCAAAGTGGCACCCGTTAGGACGGACATTTTGACCGTCAGGATGGTCGAAGGGTACAGGACTACCACCCGGTTTGCGAATTTAGCCATTTCACGAGCGTTTGCCTCGTATCTGGCCTTCCGGTCAGGATTTCCACTTGACAGTTTTTGCCAATTCGAACATATTTCGCGACTCGAAAAACACTGAGGAGAAAACGATGAAAATTCATACCGGCGACACAATTCAAGTCATTAGTGGTCGCGACAAAGCAGTTACTGGCAAAGTCATTTCTGTCGATCACAAAAGCGACAAATTGCTGGTCGAAGGCGTCAACATGGTTTACCGCCACGTTAAACCAAGCCAACGTAACCCTCAGGGTGGCCGTTTGCATAAGGAGATGCCAATCCGCTCTTGCAAGGTTATGGCGTTGTGTCCAAAAACTAACAAACCGACACGCATCGGTTATCGGTACTTGGACGACGGCAGCAAAGAGCGTTATGCACGCGTCAGCGGAGAGTCGATGGGCGTTATCTCACCAGCCAAGGCTCAGTACGCCAAAAGCTAACTAACATGTGCCCGAACGTCAGACGCTCGTCGCAATATTGAAACACGAAAAGGCTGCTTGCTATTTAGCAAGCAGCTTTTTTAGTTTTGTCGTCGGCCTGAGGCTGTGATTTCGTAGAGCGAAATACGAATCGCTCTTATCGCAACATAACCCCGTCGGGAGCCTGTGCGACGTTTGCCGCTGGAATCATCTGTCGATCCAGATAGATCAAAGCTTCACATCCAGCCAAGGCCGAGCTGACTTGTGGTTGCAGGACCAGTCGATCACCGTTGACCGAAAGTGCGAACGCAGTCTGGCTGGTTGACATGGCGCCTGTGCCATCGGTGTCAGTCGTTTCGACGATCACTTGTGCGTCGTTTGCTTCGACGATTTTCCAAGTGCCGAATGTTTGCCCAGCGATTTTCTGACTGCCAGCTGGCTGCATCTCGATCGCAGTCTCGATTTCGCCCGAGGGCGAGAACTGGATCGCCATCTCGGTCGTCACGAACGTCCGCGCCTCGCGAATCAGAGCCTGACGCTGGTCACCGGAAAGAGAATCGGCTGCTTTCAACAAAGCCTGTTCGTTGATGATGGCTTTGCCCATCCAAGCGCCTACCAAAGGCGAATGACTGACGTCACGGTTACCTTCCACCGTCAATGGAGGGTTCGAAGGATCCGCTACGCGATGGCCTACTTGGGTTTGGATGGTCGCGTCGGTCGGTGAATTGCAACCACCCGCCAATGCGGCGATGCTGAAGATAGCTAAGCTGCATTTAGTCGGGGCCGAGTTCCACAAGCGGCCATACGACCGTGAGGCTGGTTTATGGGACATTCACAAACTCCTTTTCTTACAAACTGTAACTACCGACGCGTCTGCTTTCGGCAGTGGGGCGTTCCAATTTATTCTCTGCGCACAAACTTCAAGATCATTTTCTGGCCTGACATGTTGGGCGGTGCCAAGCGAATCGTTGAGTCATCCACCCAGCGTACTTCGTGCTGACTGGTCAAGCCTCCGATCGAACACTCGATCGTTGTCTTGTCACTGGAATCTTCTTGGAGCAACTTCCACGATCCGGTTTTGACGCTGTCGATTTTCCCCAATTGGGTGACGGTCTCTAAGACTCCCGTGCTTTGAAATTGCAAAGACATCCGAGGTGGTTCACCATCTGAGTCTGTTGCATCAGCTTCGGAAGTAACTTTCTTCGCTAGTGTTTTCGCCTTGTCCATTTCCCAAGTTCCGACCAGTCTTGAGTTCACCGCTTGCTGACACCCTGAAAGCAATATTGCTACTGCCAGCAACGCCAGTAGATTTCGATGTGCTTTTGGAGACCGCATTTGGCAATATCGTTAAAGCAGGAAAAGGACTATCACTCGACAAAGTTTGAATCGGTAATTCGGTCGCCTACTACGATCATCATTTGCGTTTTCGTGGGCCTTGGAGGGCGAATTGCCAGCAAAACACGGTAAAGTTTGATGATTTTTCTATTTGTACTGGCTCCGAAGACTTTAGCAGGACGACAACAGTTAACAGATACTCCTGCGCCGGGCATGCAGTAGCCGCTTGAGAGTGGACACTGTTCTCGGGCAGATTCCCAATCTAATTTCACCGAAATACATACAAGGGTCGGACGCCTTTTCAGGTTGGCCGACGGTTGAGAGAGTCCCATGATTCGTTCAATAAAGCTATTCGCAAGTTTAATGACAGCATTGGTTGCGATCATCGCTACTGGTTGTTGTGGACCGATGGGCTGTGGCGTCGGTTGTGGCAACATATCGTGCAACGATTGCGATGGAGGTTTTCGTCAGCCAATGTGTGGTGGCCCGCTTGACGCGGTCCGAAATCTTCGGCGTAACGCGATTTGCGGTAGTGGATGCGGTGAAACCTACATTGGCGAATGGATCAGTACTCCTCCGGATTGTAATGATCCGTGCTGTGGTTCAGATTTCGTTGGCGGTGCGGTTAAGGCACGTCCATTCTGCCGAACTCAGCCGCTGTGTTTAGGATGCGGTGGGTTACTTCGCGCTCTCTACGGGAAACGCAACTGTAGCGGCGATGAAAGTTCGCAACCCTGTGCTGGCGACAGTGGTCTGTGCGGCAGTTGCTCTAGTTCTGATCTCGTCATCGAAGACTACACTGAAATTGAGTCAGAGGTTGTCGTGCCGGGCCCCGTTTCTGGTGGCTGTGGTTGTTCGGCCTGTCGAGGACCGGAGTCACCGATGGCGACTCGGTTGGCCGCCATGGGCCGGCATCCAACGGGCGATTCGATCGCTGCCCGTGCTAAGGCAACCACCGCGCGAGCCCAGCAGATACGTAGCCGCTAATTATGTCGTTGATGGACCATTGGCCAAATCAAAGCGACTGGAGCGACCATTTACAAAAGTGGTTTGATTCCGAAGCGGCCAGAAGCCTGAGTAATTTCGTCGATCAACAGCGGCAAGACGAAACCGTCTTTCCACCGGCAGACTCGGTTTTCAATGCCTTTCGTTTGACTTCTTGGTCCAACACTAAAGTGGTGATCTTGGGGCAGGATCCCTATCATGGGCCAGGCCAAGCACACGGGCTTAGCTTCTCCGTCGGCAAATCGGCCGAGCGTTTTCCGCCCTCATTGAGGAACATTTTCAAAGAGCTGGCATCAGACTTGGGGTGCCCGATCCCGCAGACCAGTAACCTTGAGCCTTGGGCGCGGCAGGGAGTATTGCTGCTCAACACCGTGTTGACCGTCCGCAGCGGCGAGGCACACGCGCACAAGAATCGAGGCTGGGAATCGTTCACCGACGCAGTGATTGAGTCGCTCAATTCACATTCAGCGAAAATTGTGTTTCTTCTTTGGGGAAAGTCGGCCGAGAAGAAAGCCTTTCTTATTGCTGATCGACACATTCAGCTTGTCGCGCCGCACCCTTCGCCGTTGTCGGCACATCGTGGGTTCTTCGGTAGCCGGCCGTTCTCAAATGCAAATGAAATGCTTGCGAGGCAGGGGCTTGATACGATTGATTGGTTGTTGGAGTAGATTCGCCTGTGCTTCCCAAGAGATCACCTTGTTTTTAGGGCGGGTTGGACGCGCGAGCGACAGTTCACGGAGAGGCTGTGATTCTATGCTGACACCGTTCGTTGTACCGCCTTTAGGCGGAATTGCCTCAGTCAACAGCCGGCTAAAGCCGGTACAACAAACGGCGATTCGAGTTGAGTCCAGTGTGAACGCTATACAATCACAGCCTAGGAGCGAAGTATGACTCTTTGTGCCGTCTTTCGGTCGCATACGCCTTAGTAAAGTAGAAGGATGACGGCTTGAGGTCAAAAAAAAGGACTCTGCACTATTCGAGATAGTGCAGAGCCCGGATTGCCCACTTCCAAAGCAATCACAAGAGAAGCAACACTAGTTGCGTCGTCGACTAGCCAAGCTAGTAATTTTGCTCAGACGTGCAAAAGACAAAGTAGATAGCTCTGGAACAGATGTTGTTCTTGGAGCTACGCCATCGAATGCCGCATTCTGATCTGTAAGGACGTCCCAAACTAAAGCAGAACCATCGCTAACCAACGCTACGTATTCAGTGCCACTGTCCATCGCTGTTGTAGTAGGATCACCTAAATTGATGGTGATAGCGCAATCGCTGCTCAAGGATTTCTCGTCGTCATTGATGTCACTGGTACCAAGGCCGTTCTTTTGGGGGGCGAAGCATTCCTCAATTATCAAAGTGCTTTCGTCAACAAGTCCATTCTTACTAGAGGCTTCGTCAAGTATTGCTGTGAGTACGATGTCCGCAGTAACAACAGAACCGAAAAGCCAGCAAGCAACGCACGCAATACCAAAAGCTATCTTTCTCATAAATCACCTTTCGCCAAAAATCTTCTTTCAAAGATGTCTCATTGGTGAAACGATACGACATAGTTTTTGAGAGGCGGTTGGCAAACCAAAAAGTTTTAAAACGAAATGAATTGAGAGGTGCGTATTAACGTTCGGGCAACCCTTAGGAATCATTTAGGTGACGGTACAGATGTCGTTTGAATGTTTTTGCGTCCGCGGAAAAATTTGTCAGCAAAAATTGATTTACTGTTGGCATTCAATGTTTCCGAACTTCACCCCTCCAATAGGTGAGTTTTATGGCGCGTCGTCACAAAAAAGAGACACCCATTTTTTTGCGAATGCCGGCGCGTGACGGCGGCGTGTGTGGCTGATGCGCTAACCCGCCCGGCTAGAAAGTGTAGGTCCACTCGCCAGTGAAAACGATTCTTTGACCGTGCATTGATTGTTCGTCTGCCGGCAGCACGTGTACAACACTACTTCTAGCCATGTCCATTTTTCGACTATTCCTCGCGTTTTATCTTCTGAAACAGATCTCATCCGATTGGCATCACTGCTGCTTAAAGCCCCCGTGACAAGTCTCTTACTTCACGGGATGTGCGATGTTGAAAATCATTGGAGCGTTTTTTGTTTGTCTGTGGTGTGCCGATTTCCTGACCGGGTTTTTTCATTGGATGGAAGACACGTACTGCTTGGAGCACTATCCGTTGATCGGAAAATTTATTTGCGAACCCAACATCGAGCATCATGTGGACCCGCAGCTGATGGTCCGCACGGGGACGTTTATTTCTCGCAACCTGCTGCAGTGGGGATTGGCTGCGTTGATCTTTGGCGTATTGGCGATCTTCGGCTGGGCAAATGTTTACACAGGCGTGACATTGTTGCTGACATCTTTCGGCAACGAGGTACACCGTTGGAACCACATGCACAAAACTGGCCGCTTTGTGACGTTCATGAAAGACCTTGGCCTCATTCAGGCTCATCGCCAGCATTCAATGCACCATAAACCACCCCACATGGGTTACTACTGCGTTCTGACATCTCAAGTCAACGCAGTATTGGAACGCGTGTCGTTCTGGCGCGGTCTTGAAAAGGTAGTCGCCTTCACGACCGGCCTTACTCCCAAAAGAGAAAATCGACGCGACGCTGTCACAGTGAAAGCAAAAGTTTAACCGAACAAAAACGTGCTTGACGGGTCGAAAAAGTGCGATCCAAATCAACATTGGTTCGCCTGTCTCAAACGTCTAATATTGGCTATTTAGTAAACAAACTGTCGCGACGCTTTGATGACTATTGAGCCAAGCAAATTAGACGAAGTCCTAGAAATCCACTCGCCTGCTGGACGGCTGAGACGATCGCGCTCGCCGCGCCGACGGGCTAAACGCAGACCGTTCAAGTCACGCCGCGACCGGCCAAGGCTTGGCTGGCTGGTGCGACCTCAAGCACGGACTCCGCTTTTCGCACAAGCAGCAACAGATGTTTCCATCGGGCAGACCGTCGTCGGTGCTGCAGATTCGTTTGACGTGAGAAAGAGCCAACAAACATCTGACATCAGCGAGCGCTATCGTGAGGAGGCTCGCCGGCCAATCGCGTCTCTGTATTTTTTGTTTCCGCTGATCTTGATCTACGAAGTGGCCAAGATCTTTATTGGTCCACGGACGGCTTGCAGCGGGATCGACTACTGGATCTGCGAATTGATGAGTCTGTTTGGAGCCGGCCAACTGGTGATCCTTCCGATACTAATGACGGCAGTCCTGCTTGCCTGGCATCATCGTAAAGCTGATCGATACGGGGTGAGCTCCAGAGTATTCCCCATGATGGCATTCGAGGCACTGGGGATGGGATTGATGCTGTTCTTGGTGGCTCATGTGTTTTGGGTGTTGTTTGGCAATGGTCCAGATGCTGGACGCGTTGCGGATCCATATTATTGGACCATTGGAACGACGGAGTGGTGGTCAAGCGTCGTGACTTACATTGGAACAGGTATTCACGAAGAGCTGATTTTTCGAGTACTGGTCATGCTGCCGCTAGTGATACTCCTAACGAGGTATTTCCAGACACGTTTTCATGCCGCTGTCGTCGCGGCCGTGGTTTCTAGCCTGTTATTTGCGACCGCACATGTGGACTGGTTCAACCCAGCCGGTGAGCCATTCCAAGAGCTCACGTTTCTGTTTCGCTTTATCGCTGCCGGTGTTTTCGCCACCGTGTTTCACTATCGGGGCTTCGGAATCGCCGTGGGCACGCACATTACTTACAACGTCCTGACGCTGCTGTCGAACTAATTAGAGCTCCATAATTGGTCCGACACCGTCACGCTTGGCCACATAGATGGGAATGCGGTCGCCAATCTTCTTATGGTGTGCTGCCACGGCGATGTCAGGATCATTGTTGTCCTCCGACAGATGACACAGACAGGCCCACTTAAGTCGCGCGTTCTCGTCACCAGCAATTGTCTCGTGAATCAGTTCCGCCGAGTCATCGTTAGAAAGGTGCCCGCCGGGCCCAGAGATCCGTTTTCGCAACCGCAGCGGATAGCGTCCGTTCTCCAGCATCTTCGGATCGTAATTGCTCTCGATGATCACAGCGTC
>CAZDBE010000056.1:20408-22359 GCA_964503675.1 uncultured Pirellulaceae bacterium
ACCGGCATACCAAACTTGCGTTGGAAAATGCCCATCGATTTAGCGTGGTCGCTGTGGTCGTGAGTGATTAACAGCGCGTCAACATCGCGGATGTCGCGGTTGTGTTCGGCAAGCCGCAGTTCCGCTTGGCGGGCGCTGATCCCCGCATCGACCAGCAATCGGACGTTCCCTGTTTCGATGTAAAAACAATTGCCGTTACTTCCTGATTGCAGCGAGATGATTTTCATGAGGGCGAGGTTTTCGGTGTGAGCTGTTCGGCTTTAGGTTAGCAGTGACTAGCTTTCAGGAACGTTACGCATGAAATCGGCGACCTGTTCAAAGAAGACTTTCAGGTTCAACGCAACTTCTTTGGGCACCTTTGATTCCTGCATGGCACCAGACATCAATTCGATCCACCGATCACGTTCGGCAACGCCAATTTTGAAAGGCGCGTGCCGCATGCGCAGACGAGGATGCCCTTGTTGTTGAATGTAGCGGTCAGGCCCGCCAAAACGATAGATCAAAAAATCGCGCAGACGTTGCTCGGCGCCTTCCCAGTCTTGATCTGGGTACATTGGCCCAATCAAATCGTCTTGGCGAACTTTCTGATAAAAAGCGCCCACCAGCCGCGCAAATCCATCTTCGCCCATTACGTCAAATACCTGTGATTCTTCCATCGCATGATTAAAACGATTTCGAAGAGTATTGAACAGGGTCCGCGTTGCTATATTTCGCTCAGCTGTGACACCACGCCGCTGTCGTCATAGTCAATGGAGATAGCCTTGCCGCCGGCGTCGAGGCTGCGGCGGCCGGCTTCGAGGATGGCGGTGCAGAGCAGTGTGTCGCTTGCCGTTGCGAGTTTGCCGTTGAAGTCATCAGGCTTTGCACGGCCTTGGCGAATCTCCTCTGCTGCACGCAAAAAGACTTCGAAGCTTCGATATCCATATCCACTTTGGCCCGAAAAATATCCGTCGGCGTCTGGCGTATATTTCATGAACAGTGGGTTTGGTGAACTGAACCCAGCATCATCGAGTGCAAGTGAATAGCCGCGGTGAGCTTGATCGATCATGACTTCTCCACCGTGCGCCATGAAGAAAAATCGCTGCTGTGAGTGCACGTCCGCTTTCGGTGCGATCCAAGACGATGTGTAAATCGCGGTTGCTCGATTTTTGCTCTCGGTGTTTTCCCAGTCGACCGTCAGCGTGATGGTGTCCTCCGTCCGGATGTCCATCCCATGAGCAACGCCCGTCGCAGCGGACGCTTTGACTACAATCGGACGGGCGCGATGGGAAACGGACCACACATTGAAGTCGATATGGTGGGCATTCAAGTAGTAGCTAATATCGCTCGACTTGCCCGCCCAAGCGCGAAACGTCTCTAGCTGCGATTTGGGTTGGCTCATATAGGACTGAAAAAAGCTGAAATCTCCCAAGCCACGAATGCGGTCGCGCGCATCGGTGTAAAGCGGATCCCACCGTTTGTGTACCTCCATCGCCGCGATGACTCCCTTCTCGTTCGCCTTCTGCATCAAGGCCAGATGTTCTTCAACTGTTTTGACGATCGGCTTGGCGATCAGCACGTGCATCCCTTTTTCAATCGCTTCCATTGCTATTGCATAGTGCGTGTCGTCGGGAGTGAACACAATCACGCTGTCACCCGGTTGCATCGTATCTAGGGCCTGACGATAGGCGTTACCATCGCGTGGCACATCGTCAGCGGGATAGCTATCGAACTGAATGTCCATGTCGCGATACGTTTGCGCGAGGGCTTTGTCCAGATGTTCTCGGATCGCCGGAAATTTTGTTCCATTGGTTCCCGCCATCAACAGCCGGTCAACGAGCCCTCGTCGCCGTAAGTCGAAAAGCGTTGTGCCAACAATTCCTGCCTTCTTGTCCGAGGCAACTTCCGCGTTGGGGACGTAGCCGGTTGTGTACTCGCCAGTACCAACCATCAGAACACTCATCTTACTCAT
>CAZDBE010000057.1:0-17957 GCA_964503675.1 uncultured Pirellulaceae bacterium
CGGTTTCTAGGTTGGTGTCTCCGGTAATTTTGATCGTCTGTTCGATTGGAATAATCTGTGGATCGTCAATAGCCTACGGACAAGGCGACCTCAATAAGTCATTGGCAATCAAGCCCAACCAGCCTGGCATCGACTACGACATCCCTACTGGCGAACGGCTCAAGGGATGCAAGGTGATTTCATCTAAGAAAGATTTCGGTCTGCCGGGCTACGTCGTCCACGATGCTTCGGGACAGCTTCTGCGTCTATTTCTTGATCGCAACAAAGACCGTAATCTGGACCGTTGGAGTTATTACAAGGACGGCATTGAGGTCTATCGTGATAGCGACAATAACTTCAACAATACACTTGACGAGTTCCGTTGGATGGGGACAGCCGGATCGCGCATCGGCATTGACCGCAATGAAGATCGCACCATCGACGGCTGGTCAAACATTTCTGTCGAAGAAGTTGCTCAGGAGGCCTTTATGGCCATCAAGACAAAGGACCAAGCGCGGTTCAGTCGTCTGTTACTGACAAAGACTGAGTTTGATTCATTGGGGCTCACAGGCAAAGTTGGCAGCGAAGTGGCCAAGAGGCTCGAAGGGGCCAAGCGTGGATTTAGCGGAATGGTCTCTAGCCAGAACCAGATCAATTCCAAATCAAAATTCGTTCACTCCGGCAACGGTCAGCCGGGAGTTGCGGCGGCTAGTAAGGCTGATGGAATCTCCAAGGACATCACTTGCTACGACCATGCCTCGACCGTTTTTGAGAACGGTGGGAAGTTCGGCAATCTATCCCTTGGGACAGTGTTGCGTGTAGGCAGTAACTGGCGACTGATGGAACTCCCGGAGATTGTTGACCCCAAGAAGCCGATCACCAACGGTGGAGCGTTGTTCCCAATGCAAATGATTGACGTTAATGGGTTCGAGGAAGGCGGCGGACGTCCCGCTAACGATGCACTGATCAAGCTTTTTGAAAAACTTGACGCGACGGATAAATCAATCGTTGGACTTAGAGAAGAAGGCAATCCAAAGAGAAACGCCGTTCGCCTAGCCACTTTACATAAGGAAAAGGCATTGGCGGGGATCGAGATCTTCAAAGAGGTTGAGGCTGATCAACGACTTAGCTGGTTGCAAAATGTAACTGACAACGTCGCCGATGCTTACCGGGCCGAGGAATTCCCAACTGGTCTGTCATTTCTGAACGATTTCTCCAATCAACTTTCTCGCAGCAAAATTACGCAGGGTTTGGACTACATTCGCTGGCGATCGATTTACGCCGAATACTCGTTGAAGCTAAAGATCGCTTCCTCTCAGGGACGTAAGCAAGCGACAACCAAATTGATGGTTGAGTTGCAGAATTTCTACAAACGGTTCCCAAAAAGCGAGTTTGCACCGGAGGCGTTGCATCAGCTTGGGCAAAATAACGAGGTCGACGAAGGTGACCCAGCCAAAGCGATCCAATGGTATCAAGAGTTAGCACGCAAATTTCCCAAGACTGCCTATGGTCGACGTGCTCAAGGAGCGCTTAACCGAATCAACGGCAAAGGAAGAAGTGTTCCTTTCAAAGGTAAGACGTCTACCGGAAAGACATTTGATCTGTCCGCTTCAGCATTGCGTGGAAAGATCGTTGTCTTGCATTTCTGGGACTCTCAAAGCACTACCGGATTTAAGGAGTTGCAGAAGTTGAACGCCAAATGGGAGGATGAAGTCGTCGTTGTCGGAGCGAACATTGACGAAAAGACTGAAGACTTTTCGGCTTTCATGAAAGAGAATCGCGCTATCAACTGGACTCAGTTGCACGCTCCGGGCGGCATGGACAAAAGCTCCTTGGCTATCCAAGTTGGCTTGGTCGCTCAGCCTCTTGCAATGATTTTTGACAAAGAGGGAAAAATGGTTGAGGACAACATTTCGTTTGGCGACTTGGAAAGAGAAGTCCAACGCATTTTGCGGGCCGATAACAAGTAATCTGCAATCCTCTCGACTAGCGGAATTCGCAACAATTTGGAGGCCCTAACAATGGGCTCTCCAATCTCTTGCGAGATCAGCTACGTTGAAATCAACTGCCGTGGGTGTCTTTCCATAGACAACCGGCCCAAGACCAGCCCACGCCAAATCCGACCAGCAGATGCGTTTGATCCTTCTTGAGCGCCTTTTCCTGACGGAGTTGGTGGATCAGTATCGGCAGCGTCGAAGATACCGTATTGCCGACGTCTTTCATCCGCATCGGCATCTGTCCTTCTGGAAGCTCCATCGCCTTAATCAAGAGATCTAGCATTTTGAACGTCGCCTGATGGAATAGGAAGAATCCGATGTCTTGTTTTTTTAGAGCTTTTGTTTCCAAAACGGAATCGACCAGCCCCGGGATTTGTCCAGACGTGAACTTCATCAACGCCGGTCCGTCCATATAAAGATCGCTTTTCCAACGCTTGCGTTTGCGAGGTCCGATTCGATCCTCCTCGGCCCTGTGGCCGCCTTTGGCTACTAACAACGTGTCCGCACCGCTGCCGTCGGTTCCAAATTTGAAACCAGATAGTGTTGGTTTATCGGCCGCTTCAATCAACGTCGCTGCTGCACCGTCACCAAAAATTGTCCTCAAACTTCGATCATGTTGGTCTATAAACTTAGAATAGGTTTCTGCTGTAATGAACAGGATCCTTTTCGCAGCTCCCGACTGGATTAGTCCATCGGCCATCGAGAGTCCGTACACGAAACCGCTACAGCCAAGGTTGAAGTCAAGTGCACCTGCTGAAGTTGGCAGCCCTAAGCGGTCCTGAATAAGGCACGCTGTAGTCGGCAAAGGATAATCAGGCGACTGCGTGCAAAACAGTAGGAAGTCGATCGATTTTGGATCGATGTTGAACTCCGCAAATAGCTTCTCAGCGGCCTTCACCCCTAAGTCAGACGAGCACTCGCCCTCGGCCGCAATGTGTCGGTTGTGAATTCCAGTTTTGGATGCGATCAGATCCATGTCCCAACGCTCGTTGTCGGCACTCAGTTCTGCATTAGTCTCGATCCTCTCAGGTAGGTGAATCGAAATCGGTCCGATAGCGGCGTACTTCACTGAAATTCCTAATGACCAATTGCAGATGGGAGTTGTCTAGCGGGCGGTGGTGATCCGCAGTCCAGCAAAGCTACCAAAATGTGAAGATCTACTAAAGGTTCACTGAGGTGTTTTAGCCGTTTTTCGACCGTTTGACCACATTTTTAATGCTTTAGTTCACGTAGGAGTCACGTGTCGTCTTCGATTTCTCAAAGGTCTCAAACAGTTGTTGGTGATCACTGCTCTCAATCATGTTTTTGATGCGATTCAAGGATCCTGTGTAGGCCTCAATCATTTCAAGAATCGCAGTCCGGTTCTCAATGCAAATGTCACTCCACATGGTCGGATCGCTGGACGCGATACGTGAGAGATCTCGAAACCCGCCTGCCGCAAACTGAAAAATCTCATCCACAAACGTGGCTTCGGACAGCGTATCGACCAACGCATACGCGACCACATGAGGAAGGTGGCTGGTCGCCGCCAACACAGAGTCATGTTGCTCAACGCCGAGCTTTGCCACCTCAGCACCTGCAGCTTGCCACATCGCGGTGACGACATCGATGGCTTCTGAATCGGTATGCTCAAGCGGGGTAAGGATGACTTTGTGATCTTGATACAGCGAATCGAAAGCTGCTTCGACGCCAGATTTTTCGCGACCGGCGATGGGGTGAGCGGGAACGAATCGTTCGGGGACGGTCCCAAAGACGTTCTTCGCTGCTTCCACCACGCTTGCTTTGCTACTACCGCCATCGGTGATGATGGCTCTAGGAGCGAGACCACCCTTGAACTTGCTCATCACAGATTCCATCGCCCGCATCGGAACGCTCAGAAACACGACGTCTGCACCCTCAACAGCGACTTCCGGTTGCAGCTGGTAGGCGTCGATGACGCCCAGTTCGACCGCGCGTTTTAGATGTGCTTCATCACGGCTACAGCCAACAATTTGCTCGCAGAAATTTGCTTTCTTGAGGGCCAAGGCCAGAGAGCCTCCGATTAGACCCACGCCAAAGATAGTCAGTTTTTTGATCATCGGGAAATTATAGCTGGAACACCTTTGCCTTGCACTAGGATGCCATTGGATTGGCTAAGCAGGTTTAGGCGTGCGGGGCTGTACCGTACTGCGGACATTCCTATCCGCAGATTCGAACAACGGGCAGGAATGTTCGTTGTACCGATGGGTGTCTTCTTGTTCGCCAATCTACTTACAACTCGAAATTCATGACAGGATCGATCACCATTCTTTTGTACATGACGATCACTGTGCCCCCGATCACAACCGCGACAAATGCAAACGTTAGCGCAAAGCCAATCCTTCCCAGAATTTGCATGTTTTGATCGGCCTTGTTCTGCAAGTCTCGTGAGGCACGGTCCATTGTTTCGGCCAGCTCACCCGCTGTCTCGCCAACGTCGATGTAGTCTAAGTAGTCTTGCGGAAAGGCGTCGGTGGTCTTATAGGTCTTGTAAAATGTTTCTCCGCCCCGCAAGTCCTCGCAGACTTCTTCTTCTAAGGACTCATAGAAGTAGTTTTCTGTGGCTCCCAGCGAGAGTCGTGCATTCTCCAAAGCATCCATGCCGGCATTCTCTGCGACGGACATCGTCCATGCCATGCGCGAGAGAGCCAAGCATTCGATCGTTCTACCCAATAATGGAATTCTCCGGGCGATTCGCATCGGCAAGGTCCCAAACCAGCCCTTGATCGAGCCAACAATTAGAACCGCTAATGACCCAAAGAAAACTGTGACAACGAAAATGTACAGCAATAGGTTGCCAGTCGTGCTCCCCATGCCAAACCAATCGATTGGCTCGTTCATTCCTCCAAGATCGACCATCACCCAGTGCAACAGGGGAATCATAATGCCGACTAACAACACGCAGACCGCCAGCTGAAATGCCGGCCATGATATCGATCTAAGGAAGTTATTCCTGAACTCGACCAAGCTCTTGTAGTGACTGGCCAGTCTACCGAAGGATTCATCCAGACGACCGCCTGCTTCACCTGCCATCACGACGGCAATGGCTAGTTCTGGGAAATAGCCGTCAAGTGACTTCATTGCCGTTGCTAGGGCGTTTCCATCCTTCAACGAGTTAACGACTCGATTGGCTTTAAGCCGGTCCGAGGGGCCGCCGATCTGACGCTCTTTTTTATAGGCCGTAACCAAGTCGATACCGGCCTTGTAGCTGATCTCGAGTCGATGAAACAGCTTGGCCATCTTGTTGTAGGAGATTCTGGCCATGAAGCGAACGGGTTAAAGTCGGTGAAATTGTAGAAGACAGTGCAATTATAAACCAAAGCTTGTCAAAAGTGTATTTTCTACAAGTGACTTTTCGCCACTGAAGTCGATAATGAGGATAGGCGATCCCTTATGCGTTGAGCGAACGCCAAAGCGTTTCGCGAACCTCTTTCTTGATCTGGCAGCTCCGTAAAATGCTTAAAACTCTCAAACTTTGTTTTGGTGCGCTTGCGTTACTGCTGTTGTTTGCGCCGTTGGCTCAGGCGAACGAACTCCCGGACAAAATCAGACTCCGCTCAGGGGCTGAGCTACGGGTGAGAATTCTCGACACGCCAAAAGTAGACAATCGCTCGTATGTGCTCTTCAAAACCGAATCCGGCGCAACGGTACAAATGGAACGTACTCGCATTGCCAGCCTTTTGAAAGCGGATGAGGCAAATGAAGCCTACGCTCGCCATCTCAAGACTCGCAAAGAAACGGTTGCTTGGCATCGCGACATTATCGGATGGTGCAAGGATCAACCGAAGGGGCGGCTGAAGTTTCGTGACGAGATTCGCTACCACCAGGAGATGATTCTTCAGATCGATCCAGATGATTTGAAGGCTCGCCAAAATCTGGGCTATACGCGTGTTGGAGGTGGACAATGGATGCTGGAGGATCTCCTGTTTGATCGCTACGGATACCAAAAGGTCGGTAGAACGGTGACTCCGAAACTCTTCGATCGAATAAACCAGGGCAATCAGCTAGCCGATGAGACCAGTGGTGTTTTCAAAAAACAGTTCAATCTGTGGTTAAAGGACGTCAAGCGTGGGCGCGGTTCGCCACAGGAATTTCAGCAGCGTTTATTTCAGCTCTGTACTCCGCAGACGGCAAATTTTATTTTTAATGAACATGCCAAAGAGGAATCGCGCGATGTGGTGCGGATGTGGTACGTCGAAGCGTTTGGGAACGCACCCTGCGTGGCGTCCACCGGCTCGCTGGTTTTTCTTTCAGTTAATGATCCGGTCGAGGAGATTCGTGATCGAGCAACGACGCTGTTGCAACAGGCTGAATTTGATCAAGCTTGGGCGATGTCGCGCATGACGGAGTTCCTGCCAAGCAATAAGAATAGTAATCGCGTGATCAACTCGGCCGCAAATGCTATCAGAGAACTGGCTCCCGAAGACGATTCGCAACGCACTTTACTGCGTGATGTGATGCTGCGTTTGACTGACGCTTTGGTGACCACTCACGTGATTCCTAAAGCGGGTGCTATCCCTGAGGGAAGGTTTGAGCTGAATCAGAATAACGCGGGTCCAGCCAGTTTCACTGCAGGCGGAGGACCTCAGACGGAGGAGGTCGATCTGCGAAACGGTGCTGTTTTGTCGGCGTTGAAGAAAATGACCGGCAAAGATTATGGCTATGACGAAAGACGATGGGAGCAATACTTCATCGAGAACTATTCGCTGGTCGATGCAACGGTGAGAGCAGACTAAGCCTATCCTACTCTTTCTCCGCCTGAGTACACGTTGAATTTCTTGCCGGTATTGAAGCCAACCAGCGTAAAACCAAATCGTTTGGCCAAGTCAACGGCGAGGCTCGACGGCGCTCCCACGGCGACCATCATGGGGATTTGAGCGACGATAGCTTTTTGAGCCAGTTCGAAACTGGCGCGCCCGCTTACGACCAAAATTAAATTGCTCATTGCGCTGCCCCCCTGCCCTTCTGCGGCCACATCAATCAGTTGTTGTCCAACCAGTTTGTCCACTGCATTGTGGCGACCAACGTCCTCCCTCAAAGCAAGTAGTTCTCCATTTGCGGAGAATAGCCCCGCTGCATGTAGTCCTCCCGTGCTGCCGAAAATGTCTTGCTGCTGACGAAGTAGGTCCGGAAGAATTCGTACCAGAGACGCCGGGACGGAGAGGTCTTTGTTGATAAGCGGAGAAACGTTTTGCGCCTCAATCGCGTCAAGAGAAGCCTTTCCGCATACGCCGCAACTGGACGTTGTGTAGAAATGCCGCTGTAGCTTGCTCATGTCGATTTCGACCGAAGGATTCAGATTCACGCGTAACTGATTGCTGGTGGGCTCCCCCTCCGGGACCGTTCCGCAGAACTCGAAACTGTCGATCTCGGCACCGGATCGAATAATCCCCTCACTCAACAGAAATCCAGCGGCAAGTTCAGAATCGTGACCGGGAGTGCGCATTGTGATCGACAGACTTCGATCTTTCCGCGCGGAAGAAGGACCAAAAACGATGCGGATTTCGAGTGGGCTCTCAATTGCAACCGAGTCATCTATGTTGAGAACCTGAGCGGATTCGTCCGCACGTTCATCAGCGTAACGATAGCGCACGATGGAAACGGTTTCTATTCCAATTCGTTTCTCTGGTTCTTCCGATGGTTGGCTCATTTTTGGGTCGCTTTCTGTTGGAACGCTTTAAGTTCGTCGAGATCAACCTTGGTGGACCATCGTGTGACGCTGCCCAGCGAGGCGAAGTCATCGGTCCATCGAACAGGGAGCGTTTCTTCTCTCTCGCACTTGAGGGATTGCATCCAGTCTACTTGGTCGAAGTCAGCTTTACGACTGAGTAGGATCCATGTCGTCTTATGATCTCCGCCAGCGACGGAGTCAGACCGAAGATAGGTGTTCAGCTTCAGTTCTTCTGCCGCCGAGTAAACGACGGGAGCCAGATCTACGAAGCGATTTGTGATGTGAGCGACAAGGATACCGTCGGGGGCAAGATGCTGAAGATACAGCTCAAAACACTCGATCGTCAGCAGGTGCTGCGGAATGGCGTCACTGGAAAAAGCATCCATCGCGATGATGTCAAACTGGCCAGATCCGGTCTGTTTTAACTGTCGCTCCAAAAGAACTCGTCCGTCACCAATGTTAACGGTCACCTGGTCCTCAAACTCGTTCAGATAGCTGAAATGCTCGTGCGCGATCATCTCAACTAACGGATTAAGTTCATAGAAAGTGAACTGGTCGTCTGGCTCGCACCACGCAAGCATGGCACCGATTCCCATTCCCACCACAGCAACTTTGGACGTTTGTGGAACCGCTACGTTGATTTCGCGCATGCGTCTGGTCGCAATTCCAATTCCGCTGAAAGGCCCATAGTATCCCGCTGGCTTGAGCGAATCTGCCTCGGAGACCGGTTGGCCGCCGTGGTCAACATTTCCACTTATGAACTTACGGTACCCATCGGATTCCGAAACGCGTACCAGTCCGTATTCGTTGCGATCACGAAATATCTCATTGGGACGGAATTCGGGGCTCAATTGGTACATCAAACTCGCCAATACCATTGCCGCGATCAGCATTGCCGCGCCGCTGTATGCATACTTGGACAGGGCGGAAGTTGATCCAGCTGACGTGCTTTTCTTTGTTGGAAAAATCCAGACGCATGCGATCATCAAACTGATTCCCAGCAGCAGAGACAGTTGGAATTCGACGAAGCTGTCAAAAAGCACCGGCGCTAATAATGTGACGAAGACGCCACCGCATGCCCCGCCGATCGCTATGATCAAGAAAAACAAAGTCAGTTGACGTGGCGCTGGTTTCAATCGTTCCAATTCACCATGGCAAACCATCGCCATGAAAAAGCAAACGCTGGCGAGGCCGGCAACCTGTAATACTATCGAGACATGAATATGAGCCTGAACGACCAAGATGCTGGCAATGACAGACAGAAACAACAGCGGCCCAAAAAAGCGTCTTTGATAAAACCCGGGGCGATCAAAACAGATCATGAATGACAGAAGATAGAGACTCAGCGGCAAGATCCAAAGGAACGGAACTGATGCGATTTCTTGACACATCAAGTTGGTCGTTGCCAATAGCAGGACCGAAGGACAAAACGCAAGGAGGAACCAGATTGGAGTGGAAGTTAGCGGTAACCGTTTGTTTTGAGTGATTACGAGGTCCGTATCATTTTGCGACTCGGTCCATTGGTCGACCTTAAGTGTCGAAGATCCGGCCCACAAGCAAATAGCGGCAAATCCGATGAATGCCCAGGACCACCAGAGTGTTTGCGACTTAAGCGGAACCATAGGCTCAATAAAAAACGGATAAGCGGCTAACGCGAGTAAGGAACCAAAATTAGACAATGCATATAGACGGTAGGTGGAAACGGCTGCTGCTGGATTTGTGTTTGTTGCGTGGAGAGTGTGGTGCCACGCCTGCACAAGGGAACTAGTCGTCGACAGTGCGAAGTAGGGTAGCCCGATTGACATTGCCAAAGTAACGACGATGGAAGTTGTCAGATGCGTCCCTTGAACTGGCTCAGGAGAAACAGGCATAATCAGCAGTCCAATTCCTGCCGCGGTCAGCACAATTGCGTGAAGAATGAATGCTGCTTTTGGAGACAGATTGCGACGGAGGAGGTGGCTGTATCCGTATCCCAGCACCAAGACGATCTGGAAGAACATCATGCAAGTGGTCCAGACCGCCGCCGTTCCGCCGTAAGATGGTAGGATCGACTTCGCAATCATCGGTTGGACCGAGAATAGCAGGATCGCACTGATAAAAATGGTGACGTGAAGTCGCGACATCGGGATAGTCTGGTTTAGATTCCGTAGCGTGGCGGGATCAATTCTCTCAAGCAAGGACGCTTTCTACGAACAGAGAAAAGCTTATGATAGTTGTCTTAATCGTATCGACGTCACCCGTGCCACGAAATTACAAACGCTATGGACAACGAAAAGATCGCAAAAGTACTCGGTCAACTTGCCGACCTCCTTGAATTTACCGGTGCCAACGCGTTTCGACTACGCGCCTACCGCAATGGCGCTAGAAAAATCAAAGAGTTGCCGGAGTCAATCAGTAGTCTGGTCGACCGAGGAGCAGATCTGGCGAAGCTCGAAGGGATTGGTAAAGGCGTTTCTGAGAAATGTATTGAGCTTTGTGAGACAGGGAAGCTCAAACAGATGGAGGAGTTGCTAGAGGACATTCCCGCGACTGTATTGGACCTGCTGAACGTGCCCAAAATGGGTCCGAAGAAGGCCGCAGCCGTTTTCAATGAGCTTGGTGTAGAGAATCTTGATCAACTTAGAGCGGCATGTGAGGCTGGCGAAGTCAGCCAGTTGTCGGGGTTTGGAAAGAAAACCGAGCAGGCGATTCTGGACGGGATCGCGATCGCGGTAGCCGCCAATGAACGTATTCTGTGGTCCGCGGCGGATAAGATAGTGACCAAGCTTCGATCGCACATGCAGAACTGCGAAAAGATCGGGCAATTGGAGTTCGCGGGTAGCTACCGACGCGGCAAAGAAACCGTTGGCGATCTGGATATGTTGGCTACCTCGAGCGACGCGGCAGCCGTGATGGATCATTTTTCCGAATTCGAAGACATCACTTCCACTATCGTACGCGGTGATACGAAAATGTCCGTGCGTTTGGATGACGAGTTCCAGGTTGACTTAAGAGTAGTGCCTGAGGAATCGTTCGGAGCCGCGCTGCAATATTTCACCGGATCGAAAGAGCACAACGTTCAGGTCCGTGGGAAGGCCAAACAATTAGGGCTCAAAATCAACGAGTGGGGCGTTTACAAAATTGACGGGGAGACCGAAGAGTGGGTCGCGGGGAAAGCAGAAGCGGATGTCTACAAGACTTTGGATCTCCCATGTTTCGAGCCTGAGTTGCGGGAGTCACGACAAGAGTTCGATTGGGCAGAACAAGATGCGATGCCGGAGTTGATTTCTGTAGAGGATATGCGCGGCGACTTGCATATGCACACCACCGCGTCGGATGGTCGTGCATCGATTGAGGAGATGGCGGATGCCGCTCGGGAACGAGGGCTTGAGTATATCGCGATTACCGATCACTCCAAACGAGTCACCATGGCCAACGGACTCGATGGAGAGCGATTGTTGGCCCAATGGAAAGAGATCGATGCAATCAACGCTGCAGCGGAGGACGATTTTTTGATTCTCAAAGGTGTCGAGTGTGACATCCTAGAGAATGGCGATATGGACATTGAGGACGAAGTGTTGCAGCACGCGGATTGGGTGATCGCAAGCGTACACTATGGACAAAATCAGCCGCGTCAGCAGATTACAGATCGGATTGTTGGGGCAATTGCGAATCCAAACATCACGATGGTGGCTCATCCTACCGGTCGGTTGCTTAACAAGCGTGAGGCGTACGATTTGGATCTCGAAGCCGTTTATCAGGCAGCGGTCGAGCATGGTAAGTTATTAGAGCTGAACTCGAATCCGATTCGGCTTGATCTGAAAGATGTCTACCTGGCTGCCGCGAAGCGGCATGGCATTCCGATCGTGATCAATACAGATGCTCATAAACTTGCCGGTTTTGGCGACATGCGCTTTGGCATCAAGCAAGCTCGCCGCGCCGGACTGACAAAAGGTGACGTTGCCAACACGAAAAAGGTGAAGCAGCTCTTGAAATTGATCGGCAAGGCGTAGCACATTGCTTCTGAGTTTGAACGAACTGCTATCAGTTCTTCCTTGCTTCGATTTTCCAATTGTCAGTTCGGAATGGAGCGGCAGGGAGATCGGCCGAATTAACCAAATTTCCTACCGGATTGTCGGCCCAGTTGTAGCGCACTGCGATCGGGTGTGTAACTGCATCGCTGGAAATCAATAGTTTTCCTCTGTTTGCATCGTATTAGACGGTTGCCGAATGAAAGACGCGATCGTCTCCCGCGATCGAGAATCCGGTGATGTCGCGGTTGTCACTGGTCTTCAACCCGTCTCCCATATGATCCATATAAACTACGCCGCGCTTAAACTTCATTCGGATTAGACGTTGCGTTAATCTGGCTGGAATCTACAACCAAATGCGTTTGGTAAACCGTTCCCCTTTAGGGTAAAGCGAAAGCAGTTTTCTAGTTCTGTGTGGCAGCGGCTATTGATTGGCTTTGGCTTACGAATTGTCTTGCCTAGTGCCATTTGTATGGCGTTTCGCTTGTCCCTTTGGCGGATTGACACCGTTTTCGCCAGAATGTCGTTTTGTGCGTTTTCCGCCACTTTGAATTCCGGATGATTCGCGTAGTTCTCGAATGAGATCGTTCTTGCGCTTTATTCGCATTTCGAAATGGGACTTTAGCTCCAGCACATACTTGCGAGCGCGTTGTTCGACCAAGCTGTTGATTTCAGACTGGCTTAAGTCGTTGCTCGATCCCTGCGTGCTTGAATTCTCTGAGCGGCCACTTGACTGGTGCGGCGACTGAAGTTTCTGCTTAAGCGATTCCGTCAGATTAAGTTGTTCGTCCAACTCAGTCCTCAATTTCTTGGCCGCTTCAAAATACTCAGTTGCAAGCGCCTTCATGCTCTTGTTCTTTCCAGTAAGTTCTTCGATCTGCAGCTTGTTCTCACGGTATCGCTGTTTGTAACTGACCATCTTATTGGCGAGCATCTTGTAATTCGCCCGATTGATACTCGCGTTGGATAACTCCTGTTCGAGTTGAGCCAGTCTCGACTCGCCTGCTGAAATTTTCTCACTAACCTCCGTTTCAGACGTTCTCTCAGTTTCCAGTTCCGATTGCAGCTTTTTATTCTCCTTTTCCAATCGCTCGACATTGGCTTGCAATTCTAGTGCGCGTTTCTCCTCGTCCGCTTGATTAACGCCAAGCGCTTGCTCTGCCTGCAGCAAATCCGCTTCAAGCTTAGTTATTGCGGACACTCGAGTAGCAAGTTCGTCCTCTAGGCCTCTGACATCATGTTGAAGTTTAGTTTCGCGCTGTTGGTAAGTCGCCTCAATCGCGACAATAGCTTCCTCTGCCGTCAGCAGTTCGGCTTTCAGCTGAGTTGTCTCTGCAGATTGAGCGGTAAGTTCTTGCTGCAATCTTCCAGCCTCACCTCGGAGCTCGTCATCGCGCTGTCGCTCAGACAACTTACTAGCGTCAATAGCTTCCTCTGCGGCCGATAGATCGACCTTCAGTTGAGAACACTCATTCTCTCTGTCAGCGAGCTCTTGTTCCAACCGTCCAACCTCAGCCTTGAGTTCAACTTCACGCTGGCCCTCAATCTCCTTATGCTCGCTAACCGTTTCTTCTGCCTTGAGGAGGTCAGCTTCAAGTTGAGAAACAGCCGCCATCCGAGTGGTAAGCTCTTGCGTTAGACGCTCCACTTCACCCTGAAGTTCGATTTCACGTCGACCGTAATTCTCAATGCTGGCGTTGGTCGCTTCTTCTGACTTCAATAGGTTCGCTTTGAGTTGGGTAGACTCAGCCGCTGTGGTAGAGAGCTGTTGTTCCAACCGCTCAATCTCAGCCTTGAGTTCAACTTCACGCCGCTCCTCAATCGACTTGCTCGCACTAACGGTTTCTTCCGCTTTGAGAAGGTCAGCTTCAAGCTGAGAAGCCGTCTCCGTCCGAGTGACTAGTTCTTGCTTCAGCCGCTCCACTTCTCCTTGAAGTTCGACTTCGCGCTGTTGATGGTTCGTCATTCCGGCGTTAGCTTCTTCTTCGGCCTCGAGTAGATCGGCTTTGAGTTGGGAGGACTCCTCCGCTCGAATACTTAGCTCCTTCTCAAAGCGTTCAAGCTCCGCTTGCAACTCAAGTTCGCGCTGTTGCTGAAACTCTTTGCTCTCACTTAGAGCTGTCTCCGCCTTCACTAAATCTGCTTCGAGCTGGGAAAAAGCATCCGTGCGAGTTTTGAGCTTCTGCTCCAACTGTTCGACGGACAACTCAACATCCGTTCGAAGGGATTGTTCGTTCTCAAAAGAAGCCACACTTTCGGCCAATCGCTGCTCCAACTTGTCGAGGCATTGCAGAGACTGATTCTCTTTCGACTTAAACGTCTCGAACAGCTCGTTTGTTGCCGAGGCCTCATCACGCAACCGCTCTACTTCGTCTTCCGCAGCGTCTAGCGCCGTCTGTAATTTAGTGGCTCGCGTATGTAGCTCTCCAGAAGTTGCGTCAAACTCGGCCTTGCTTATCTTTATCTTCTCATCATGCTGCTGCTTAAGTTCCGCTAGCGCTGTTTCATGATCCGTCGTCTTTTGAAGAAGTTCAAGTTTCTCCAAACGAGTCTCTTTTAGTAGGGCATCTTGAGAATCTATACGAGACTGCTGTTCTGCGATGCGTTCATTTGCCTTGTCGAGATCCTGTTCTGATTGGCTATGACCAGCCGATGCTAATTCAAGCTTGCCAAGTAATTCTTGATTCTTCAACTCGGTTTCTTCAGAGGCTCTGGATCCATGTAGGTTGAGCTTCTCTAACTCTGATTGTAGCTCCGCGTTCTCGTCGGCAACCTGTCTTTCGACATCCTCGAAACGCTCCAGTTTTGTCGTTGCCTCTTGAAGGGCTGATTTAAGTTCGACTGCATTGGCCGTCGCTCCTTCAAGCTCCCTGTTGGTGTCGGCCAACTTGGCTTCTAGTTCTTGAAACTGAGTGTTCGAAGGCTCCGTTTGATCAACGACAAGGTGATCAGGAGCTTTCGTTTTGCCATGAGTCTTTTCTGCTAATGCAAGCTTCTCCTCAAGCAACTTGATTTGAAGCTGGGATTCTGCGACCCGAGTTTTCAACTCGTTCGAATATGCTTCAGCCGCCGCTATACGATTGTTTGAGGCCTCAAGAGCCGAAACGTGGTTGTGGTTGAGCGTAGACTCGGGTGAGTTGGTTGGTAGTGTTTCTACGCTTGGGACTTCCGCTCCATCGTCAGCGCTATTTGGATCTTCTACTTCAGATCCAATTGCACCACTTGAATCTTCCGTGACGGGCGACTGAGTAAAAGCAGAATCCTCAGTGTGTTGCTGAGCCTGATCGAGAGAGAAGGCTGTCCGACTAGCCTCTGCATCCGCGTAGGATTGCGTGTGTAAAAAGTTGTCAGACGACAACTTACTAGCGTTCCGGGAACGGCGATCGTAAGAGGCTGAGGAGGTTGCCCGCTTTTGCGCAAGTCGCGACGCTAATTTCTCTAGTTGCCACATCGAAAAAATGACGAACAACACAAAGCCAACCATCCAAGCCAATAGGGCATTGGCGCTGAGTTCGTTGAAGAAACCAAAAAGTGCCGAAAAAAGAGTATCGGCGTCAGCGAGAGACGGATTGCTCGTTGAGCTATCAATCAATTGGGATGTGTCCTTGTTGTCGGCGAAGGAAGGCGGTTGGAACACAGGCGAGCCAAATGGTTAGTGATCAGCTGTCAAGTCTTGGGAAATCCGTTCCTCGTCCCAATGCGTCTCAATTATATACTAACCGAAAGCTCATGAAATTTCAACGAATCACAAAGAGGATCTCGTTGTTCGTTAAAACGCCTGCAAATTTTTAGAAGTTGGAGAATGTGGCGGTGGGACGAGATTTGTCCTGAGGGCGCGTTGGGCCCACCGTTGGTAGACAAACTGACTGACGCTACAATCCTTGATACACGTAGCGGAATTTTCGAGGGCGACTTTTGCTCTGATGAAAGAACATCTTGGTGAGAGAACTAGAGCCGAAGCGGAAGTGGTACCGAAGGCGGGCTAATGAATCCATGGTCGAAACGGTTAGTCTACCTAGTCTTTTTCCTTTCTGGCGTCGCGGCGCTGATCTATGAAGTCTCTTGGTCGCGTCAGTTAGGTCTGCTGTTTGGCCACACGGTTTACGCTGCTGCCGTGGTGCTTGGTAGCTACTTCGCTGGCCTAGCGGTGGGCTATGCCATTGGCGGATATCTAAGTGCTCGGGTGCGTCCGTTGATCGGCTATGCGGTGGCAGAATTGGTGGTGGCAGTTTGGGCGTTTGCGGTTCCCCTGATCCTTCAATGGTCTGAATCAGCCGCGTTTGCCGGTTGGTTAATCCACGAATCAGTTTTCTGGCAGATTGCTATTCGGGCATGTTTCAGTTTTCTATTACTGATGCCGGCCACAATCGCACTTGGTGTGACCTTACCGATGATGGCCGCTTGGTTGGCGGGCGGACGCTCCATCGCGGACCCTTATAATGCTAGGCTTATCGCGTTCGCCTATGCAGTCAACACAGTCGGCGCCTTTGTCGGAGTGACTGCTGCCACGCTTTGGATGCTAGTTAATTGTGGTGTCTGCGGAAGCTCCTACATTGCTGCAGGACTCTCTTCGGTCTGCGCTCTTCTTGCACTCGGTTTAGGACGACAAGCTTTGCCTGAAGGCAAGATTGAGAAACAAGAAGATGCTCAAACGCCGGATCATGAGCTGGGACTAAAGAGAGCAATGGCTTCGGGGGCGATGTTGTGGCGATTGAGACTAGCAGCGGTGGTGACCGGGTTTTCAACGTTGGCGCTTCAGGTGTTATACACACGCATGTTCTCGCTTGTTTTTCATAACAGCACTTATACCTTCGGAATCGTCGTTGCCGTATTTCTAGCCGCACTGGCAACAGGAGCAACTGTCGCTGCGGGATTGATTGGACCTGCCAATAATAAATACATTCTACAAAGTGCAGGATGGGCGCTGGCAGCTTCGGCGATTTATGTCTGTTTATCGGTGCGAGTCTTCGTGGCTTTGACCGACCTAGATTACTTTCGTTTTGGCGAGAGTTTCGTCCAATACATGTTAGGAGCGACGGGACTGGTGCTGCTGGTGGTTGGCCCCGGTATCCTGTTTGCGGGAGTGGTACTGCCGTTAATCTGGAGAGTCGCTGGCGTTACTGACGGCGATGCTGGGCGCGTAGTAGGGCAGCTCACGTCGGCCAATACGATCGCTGCGGCGGTCGGCGCGATGACCGCCAGCTTCGTTATCCTGCCATGGATGGGCTTGTGGCCGGGATTCGTTTTTGTTGGGGGATTGATGTTGCTGACGGCGCTTGCGTTTTTGTCAGTTGAACTTCCCGCATCGCGTTGGTTGGCGATAGGTGCGGTGGGGGTGGCGGTCGCCACGATGACCTTTTTCACTCAAACAGAATCCGGGGCTTCCAGACGGGAAGAAGAGGTAACGATCCGTCGTTGGAATTCACCGTACGGATGGATTGATCTAGTGAAGAATGGTTCTTCGACTTCAGCCCAACCGAGTATTGGTCAATCCGAAGTTTTCAAGATTCGACAAAATCTCCATTATCGGTTTGGAAAAACAGGGAGCAATGCGCGCGAGTATCGGCAAGCTCATTTGCCGCTACTGATGCATCGTAATCCGCAGGACGTGTTGTTCTTGGGACTCGGCACAGGGCTAACTGCGGCAGGGGCTATCCCGCATCGGGAAGTAAGCCGCATTACTGCTGTCGAATTGATTCCCGAGGTAGTTGACGCTGCACGCATGTTGGCAGAATACAATTTTGATGTTGTGGACCACGAGAAAACCAAGATCGTTTGTGATGACGGTCGGCACTATTTGTTGGCGACCGACGATAAATTTGACGTGATCGTTTCAGACTTGTTCGTTCCTTGGGAAAGTGAGTCTGGGTATTTGTATACGGTCGAACACTACGAGGTTGCGGCGACTCGAATGAAAGAGGGTGGATTGTTCTGCCAATGGCTACCGCTTTATCAGGTGGGCGAAGTAGAGTTCGAATCTATCGCCAACAGTATCGCGGAGGTGTTTCCATCAGTGACGCTGTGGTGGGGGAAACTTACGGGGTCGCGCGGTCCCGTGATTGCGCTGGTTGGAACATTTGGCGAAATTCAGATTGACTCACAAGCGATGGACCTGCGGATTGAAAGTTTGGGGCAGTCGATGCCGCTTGACCCTTCGATCGCACGCACTGAGCTGGTTGTGGATCATTTTGTGGGTCGATGGAGTGCGGCGAGTGGTCGGTCGGATAGTGTTCTTAACCGCGATGAGTTCCCGGTCGTTGAGTTCTCGACGCCAGTTTCGAA
>CAZDBE010000057.1:18057-21824 GCA_964503675.1 uncultured Pirellulaceae bacterium
GTGTTCTTAACCGCGATGAGTTCCCGGTCGTTGAGTTCTCGACGCCAGTTTCGAATCGAGATCGCAAGCTGATTTCCGGGTACGTGTTTGAAGATTATTATCAACGTGTGCTGTCGATGTTAGAGATGCGGGGAGTAACGGTAGACGCGCGGCCAATTGATGATTTCGATCAACTACGAGCACGACAGAGACTTTTGTTGTTCGGTGGAAGGGAATAATTGCTCATGGCCGATAGAGAACTTTTAGACAAGGCTACCCAGATGTGGTTGCGCGAAAACGGCGTTCGAGCTGCAGAAGTCATCGAAAAGAGTTGGCCGGATTCGGATTCGCAAGTCATGCGGATAACGAGTGATGATGGAAAAGTCTTTTTCCTAAAACGCTTTCAATCGGCAGTGAAATACTCTCAGGCGGCCAATGCCTACCAAAACTGGCTTGCGAGTCTTGAGGAGGTGGTTCCAAGTTTGGTATCAGCGAATTCACAACACCGCCTGCTGCTACTGACAGACGTTGGTGGTTGCTTTTGTGGGTGGGAAGAATTGTCGCTAGGGCAGCAGGCGAGTTTGTTGCGGCAGGCAGGCAGATTCTTGCGAGCGATGCATGACTTCCCATTCGTTGACGATGATTCTGAGGCAGTTGGGAATGCGGTCCTGAAGCGTGCTTATGCTTTGCAGCGCCGGCTTAGAGATGGGAAAACCGACTCTGACATCCTCTCCTGCAACCTAATGACTAGGGTCGTTGAAAATATCGAGGATGTGGTGGCGCCGCTGAATCAAATCAAAAGAGTACCCTGCCATCGCGATTTTTGGAGGCGGAATTGGGTTTGGACTTCGGCTGGGGGTGGCCAACAAAGCGATGTGCGTTCGAGCGTTCGCCTTGGAGTGCTAGATCTTGAACATGCGCGACCCGACCTATTCCTCTTCGATTTTATGAAAGTTTGGTCGGATTGTTGGTTAGACCGTCCCCAGCTCGAACAGCCTTTCTGGGATGGCTATGGACGAATGCTGAACGACGAGGAGCGCACGCTGTTAAAGCGATGTGCTGCAATTCACGCTGCTCAGACAATTGTCTGGGGAGCAGAGCATAAGAGCAGTTTGTTCACCGCGCAAGGGCATCGATTACTGGCCGCTGCGATGGGCGACGGAAACGGGGGGATTGGTCCTCAGTAGGTAAAGAGAAAACCACGTGAAATCCAGACGAAACTCATCCAAACCTCGGCGCCCAGACATCTGCGGCATTGTTACGTCGTCTGAAATCGTTAAACTTGCGGATCAAAGAATTAAAAGGGAATAAGATAAGTAATTCCTGAAACCACCTCCTATCGGTAGAGCAGCGTATGTGTCGGATAACTCTTACAACTGAAGGCTTGGCAATTGCGGAGCGGATTGCGCATTTGCAACGTTACGGAGGTAATCTTCCAGCCGAATTTTGTGAAGCCGGAGGATGCGCTGTTGGATTGAACCGTTTTACTGTGACCAGTGCCGATTCGCCTCACGGTGAATTTCCGCTAGAGAGCGAACGATATTGGCTAGCGTTTAATGGGGAAGTCTTTGGCTTTCGAGATCGTGCTTTTGTCGATGAGCAACAATTTGAAAGTGACGGGCACTTCGCCATGGACGTCATGCTCAATCATGGCATCGAAGTTTTTCTGACTGATGCAGATCTTCAGGGCACGTTTCTGATTTACGATAAAGAGACGAAGGAATGGTGGTGTGCGGTTGATCAGATGAATGTATCTGGCTGCTTCTTCGCTGAGTGGGGTGATGATAACCTGATCATTGCTTCGGAGTCTGCTCCGATAAACGACGTAATGGGGCAACTTGAAGTAGATGCGCAGGTGCCGATTGAAGTATTGGCACCTGGACAGGCATTCGTTAGGAACAGCTCTGGTCAATGTCGGGAACTGAACTTGCGACCGCAATGCGAGAATCTGTTTACCAATCGAGATTCCAGTGACCAAGCGTTTGAAGAATTCTATGCCGCGTTTAGTAGTTCACTTACAGAAGCCGTTCGTCGACGAATTCCGGCAACGGGAACGGTGGGCGTTCTGTGTAGCGGAGGAGTCGATAGTAGTATAATTCTCGCGATTACCGCGAAATTTCTTCGTGAATCAGATCAATTGGACCGCTTGAAGATCTTTACCCTCGGTGCGGCCGAGGGCGAAGCAACGGACGACAACCAAGACGAAATTTACACACGACTGCTGCTTAAAGGATTGGATCTCGACGAAACAAAATTTCTACATGTTATCTCGGCTGAGAAGCTTGAAGCACTGAATCGAAAACTGTACCACGAGTTTGTGTTTTCAGATTTGCCTCGGCTGATTCCACCTCATCCGGGTTTGAGGAGTCAGGTGCGCGGCACGATTATATTGTCCAGTATGTTGTGTGCCATCCAACAGGAACATCCCGATGCAATCACTATGTTGACCGGGGATGGAGCTGATGAATTGCTTGCCGGATACGATGAAATGATAAGAGGCCGAATGAATGCTGAAGAGGTCTCCGACGAAATTGTTGTGCGCGTCAACTATTTCCCTCTAACCGAAGGAGCCCGAATATCGCTGGCGTCTTTCTTCGGATCATCGGCTGCCAAATGGTTGGCAGACCCGGCCGATGAAACAACGGCTCCGGTGGAGATCCGGTCGCCATTTACTTCACATTTGTTCTTGGAATCTCTTGCCAAGGGCAACGCAGATTTCCTATTTGGGATCATTGACGACAAGCGAGTTAACAAATTGCCGATTCGGCTCATGTGCAAGGACCTTGGTCTCCCCAACGAGATTGTGCTTAGAGAAAAGATGCCATTTCACGAAGGTGCTACCGGCGAGAAAGTTAATGGACACTCTGAACTGGAGCAATCAGTGGTCGCTGAATTTATGGAGAAAGAAGGGATCGCTTGGAACGGGCCGGAGTTGAATCAAACAAGAAGCATGTTTGGATACCCCGCCGACAAACCACTTTCTAGCAGCGATGTGGTTCCCGGTAACACCGATCAAGTTTGCGTCATGTATGTCTCGCAAGGATGCGGGGCGGGACGTCTGTTTATGGGAAGCATGTTCCAGCAGCAACCGCAACCCGGCCGCGGGACTCTTTACTTTCCTCACAAGGCTCGACATTTTGATTTGTATTGAACAAAGAACGTCTAAGGCGGTGAACGCTCAGCGGCTTTAATGCAGTCGTTTTGCTGAAGATGGCAAGAACTGGATTTTCTCGTGCGTGCATGGATGTGATGGTGAGCGTAATCGCAAAACCCACTTGCAAATCATCTCCAGATAGGCGCGCAAAAAAACCGCTGCAAGGGTCAGTTGCAGCGGTCTGAGCGAAAGACGGCGTATCTATCTATTTCTTCGGGTACGACTCAATAACTTGACGGCGAAGTCGAGTTAACTCAATTGGGGGTCTAGACCAATTCTTTTAAGCTACCGATTAGAGTTCGAAGTCGTTCGGCCAGTAGGCTGGCGTCGAAAGGCTTCTTAAATGTCTCATTGATTGCTGAACGATCGAAGGAAATTGGATTTCCATCATCAGGCAGCAGTGCGATTAGAATCGTTTCCGAAAAATCGGGATTCTTACGCAGGTTTTGGCAAATCTGCATCGCTTCAACTTTTCCAATGGAAAAGTCAGTGATGATACAGTCGGGGTGAAAACTCTCAGCTTGAATTCCCGCCTCGAAACCACTGGCAGCGACTGCTACTTTAAATGATCTCTCTGGTGGAAGTTCGCGTTTGAGATTTTCGATAAGTACCTGATCTTGAGCGACAATCAAAA
>CAZDBE010000058.1:0-21112 GCA_964503675.1 uncultured Pirellulaceae bacterium
ACCTTGGCCCGTCCACCCTTTGACAGCTTTTTGATCTTTCGATCTAACGGCAGATCGAACTCAGCCGCCAGTCTCTCAAACTCGGTCATGAAAGTGTCGCCGTAGAATCCGGCAGCAAACCAACCCGTTTCCTTCACCGTCATCCAATCGTAAAGAGCTGGGCTTTCCGGAACGTAGCCGACGGTAGATCTAATCTTGATGCCGTCACTATGGCAGCTCATTCCTAGTACTTCGGCTGTGCCAGAGTCTGGTTTCTCGAGACCCAATAACGTTTTGAGCGTTGTAGATTTGCCCGCACCGTTTTCACCAAGCAATGCGAATACCACACCCGGCGGAATCGTCAATGAAATGTTGTCCAATGCTTGGGTTTGCCCGTGGCGTTTGGACAAGCCAGCAATTTTAACGACGGGGTTTGAATTTTGATTCGTTTTCATGATGTCCGCCTTATCCACTAGTGAAGTTGAGCTGTTTCAATCTCGCCTTTGGCTCCGGGAAATAGCACACGACTATGTTTTTTTCTTGCGCATTTCAGAGTTAATCATTCTTAAAATTTCATCATCGGTCAGTTGACTCTGCCGCGCTTCGACGATGACGTGCGCGATCCGCGCGCTGATGGCTTGGGATCGCATTGACTTACATTTTGCTCTGGCATCTTTGGCCACCGCGATGCCCGAGCCTCGCACTGTTTCCAGCACCTCGTTGTCTTGGAGTTGCCGGTACGCACGGGAAACGGTGTTAGGGTTGATGGCCAATTCTCTCGCCATTTCGCGAACTGAAGGCACCATTTGGCCGGGATCGAGACCTCCGCTGGCAATTGCGCTGACAATTTGCCGGGCTACTTGTTCATAGACCGGGACACCATTGCTGGTGTTGATGTCGAAAAAGAGTTGTGATGTCATGAATGTGCTCCATGTTCGCTGCACTAGATCGATAGTACAGTAGGCAATTGGCTTGTAGGTGTCAAGGACTTTCTTTTAAATGTTTCACAAGGCGGCAGAATCCATAAAAAAATGGCTGGCCCCTCGTGAGGAGCCAGCCATTGAATGTATTTACGTCTGTTGTGTTTCCGAATCCGGAAAGCTGGGGCAGTTACTCGCCCTCGCTGAAGTCAGGTTCTTTACCCTCGTAGGCGCGGTAGAAGTCGTAGATCGCGTTCTTGAGCGCATCGGCGGTGGCCGGATCGGCGGCTTGCTTAGCCTTCATTGCAGCCACGATAACACGGTGGGCCGACGCGAGTTGCCCGGTGTAATCTTTGTTGTCGGCTTTGATGCGCTGTGCAAAAAAGTAGGATGCCATAACTTCTTGAATATGGCTGGCATGGTCTTCTTTTGTCGTCACCCAGCGACTTACTTGATTCAGGGAGTTGCCGGACATTTCGCCTTTAGCAACATTCTCGGCGAATTCGTTTACTGCACCGATCGATTTCGCAATCGTTCTAGTGTCTTCCAGCATGCTCTCGAAACGAAGTTGGTCGGTGTAAATCCCGCAAGGCACCTGGCAATGAGGAATAGGCTTGGGGGCTGGCTCAACGACGGGGGTCGTCGCCATTGCCTGAGAGGCTAAGAGAATTGAAAAAGCAAAAGGGAAAATTGAACTGGGGATACGACTCATCGCGGGCTCCGATATTGAAAGACTGTTGGGGAAAAGAATACAGACTCATGCCACTCGGGGCGCGAAGCATTCTTGACATTCAGGATGACAACAATCTAGCAGTTGTTGCACGCACTATTCAACATCCCAAGCCAAATATTAATAATTTGGCCGATTCAATTTTAGAATCGCAACTCGACCTGAAAGAAATCATGCGCCGAAAAGTCGATACCAACGCTGTGGAGATGTTCGTTCATTTTTAGATCTGCGTCAGTATGTCCGAGTAAGTTTTGGCGCTCCACCTTAACTAGGGTTATCGGAGTGGAAATATTAAGACGCCCTGCCCTGCCTTCCGTTTCTTGCAGTCGGAGGCGAATCGCGACAAGTTTGTCACCAGTGAAAATGGGCTCGCTGAATGTGGTGACAATGTTCTTACAGTCTAAGTGTAGCAAACACCGGTGAAAGGCGTGGCTTTCTGTTGAAGCCAAGGGCAATTGATCAATGGCGTAGATAGGCGAGTCAAAATGGATGGCCGCTCTTGCGGCATGGGTGATGTTTACTCCGATTCCTAAACGAAAGTTGCGTTGCTGCTCATTGCCGACAATCAGCATCGTATCCAATTTGCATCGCGCAGTACGACGGTGGGATGGCAAGCCACCAGCAAGCAGCGTCAGAGAATAATCCGTCATTGTAATTTCTACGAAATTCGGTGATTGGATCTGAGGGTTAACCGCTTGATATTTCGCTAACTGACAAGCAGCGTGAAGCGAGCAGGATTCGTCTTGCCAGGCCAATTGGCTGGCAAACCAAGTCTCAGTTGATGAGGGGGTTGTGATCTTAGGAGTCAATTCAATCTCAACTTCTAAGTAACGCTGACCTCGAAGTAATCTGAACGTCTGCCGAAACTCAGCGACTTCCTCTCCCGCCACGAGAATTACTCCGGCTGTTTCAATCTGCCCACCAATTTTTGAAATCGCGGTCTGTTTCATTGACCGGCAAACCATTTGGCTGGATGCATTTGGCCGAGTGCGATCGTGGTGGACGAGTCTTTGGCCTCCGCGATTCCCTCGCTTGTCGTGAAACTGAATGCTTCGCAGTCCGCCAGATTTTGCGTCTATCGTAGCGACAAAGAACTCGTTCTGAAGCTTCTCTCCAACTAGGACGTCCGGCTCACGTTTACCATCTGATGACGTAGCGTTCGCATGTTTCTGGAGACGGGTCGCGCCAAAACTGTCCACGTCTACGATCCAATGACGAACCGGTTTCGCTGTGTCGGCTACACTTAACTGATACGGCTTTTGCGAATTGGAAAAGGTAGTGTTGTTTGCAGCGCTGTCGACAGTGGTTGTAAGAGCTAGCCTCCGCCTAAAACCCAATGGGTTGAATATGACTGGGATGGTGTAACTGTCTGATTCAGCACCGCAGACCCGACGAAGTTGCTGAAGAACCGTATCCTCGATCTCGCTGATTTCCGTATCGAGTTCGTTCGCGCTTGGCTGCCAAGATTCCGTTTGTTGTTCAACCCAGTGCTGTGCAGATCGGATGCGGTCAGCAATGGAGGCACATTGGTGGGTAGCACTGCGTTCTGTGGGACTCAGCTTGTTGGCCACTGCAATCCAGGTATTCAAATGGGCCAGTGATTTAAGTTTCCACGTGTTTTTCCAGTAACTGACGATCGATGAAATCGGAGCGAGCGAGTTGCTTTTGCAAGCTTCTGCAAGATAACCGGCACGGTATTCATCAGGGAGAAACGTGTCTCCATAACTGGGGTCATAGATTTCGTCAAAATGATCTTCAAACGTTTGGAAGGTTCCTAGTACTGGAGAGCGCGAGCTGATTCGCACGAGATCATGAAAAGTTGATTGTGTCTTTCCGGGCCAATGAACCAGTATCATTGTTGCGGAATGAGCCGAGTCCAATTGCCTTCCGAATTGGACGGAGAAGTCGAGGAAAGTCGCGGCGTCGGATGCGTCGAGTGGTGCTTCGGTTTTGGCCATGATCGAACTGTCGCCCGGGCCTGACCAAGCAATGGTGCCCGATGAGCCTGCCGGTACGCGCCCTCGATCGAACGATACATGGACAGCTCCCACGAAATCGAGTTGCTCCAGCAGCAATGGAAGACCGCTTGTCAAACCGGCGCGGCGTCTGAGAAATACCTTCGGCTCAGTTTCAAATGTCTGTCTTGCAGTTCGCGAGTTTTGCAAAATTTGATTCACTGCGGAATCTTTGCTCATCAACGGAGCGGGCAGTTCGAACTGATTGCCGCCAACCAGTGATGCTGAATGGTCAGCAAAACGTTTTCGAAGTAGTTCGGTCGTTTCCGTGTTGCGCTGGGCAAGGGTTTCAATCGTGTTTCCGGTCATGTAGAAATTCGATGGGTGGGAACTCTCCACTTCGGTCTCAAAAGATCTCCCCAGCGTCTTGGGCGATGTCAACACGAGATCGATTAGGTCGGGTTTGACCGGGTAGTAGTTGTTCTTCTCCTCCATCAAAGAGTCATAACAAGTCGTTAATTCTACTTCGGCGGTCTCGTATTCATCCGCAACGACGGCGAGAGCCGATTTGATCAGAGCGCTTTCAAAGCGTTCCGCATTGAGGTTGGAAGAGTATCTGATTTTCCGTGTCAGGAGTTGAACTTGCAGCCACGCGTAGCCCAAGGCATAAAATTCACTGGCCCACTCTTCTATGGCATTGTCAGTCCGAAGGCCGAGTATTGCAGTGAGTCGTTGTGTGATTTCGTCGCGATCGGCGTGGCCGGAAACCATCGCCGCGCTAGATGCTGCGGCTGAGGCAGCAAATCCCTCGTGCAACGACCATATGGAAACGGTAGGTATTAGCAGAACAGCGTCCCGCCATAACGAGTTGGCGTCGGGGCTGGAATCGTCAGCGGTGTTTGTAACGTTTGCACTCTGATGCTGGCCTAGCAGTGAAAGTCGAAACGGACTGCCGTCATAGGGTTTGGGTGCGTGAGGACTGCCATGATCGCCAACCGGCTGGTTGGCGCTGTCTTCGTCATCCGAATATAGATCGGAAAGATACGGATCCGTTTCTTCATTTTCTGAGTTGTCTTCACCCGTTGGATCTGTCTCCGAATTTGGGTCGGTTTGGTTGGTGCTACACCACAATGGACGGCTGAGAGTGGCGGCAATCAGTTCGGGATGCCACGCAGCGGTCCAGTTCGCCAGCAGACTCTCGGCGTCTTGACCTTGGTGGTGAGTGGGGAAATCGTCGAGATTCGGGCAAGGGAGAAGGTTGATGACCCGCGATATTTTTTTCATGGTCAAACTTTACTGGAACTTTAGTCTCACCCAAGCGTCAAAAACGTATTCGATAGCAAGCCGTACAAGATGGGCCTGTAGGGCGGGTTTCAATTGAACCCAACGTCGGCCCGAATTATGGTTAAAACGTGTCTAAAGCTGTCAAATAATTGAAAATCAGTGCCAAGGATCACTATTTTATAACGTGGGGTTTGCGACCCCTAACTATCTTGGCACAATGAATGACTACGCGGCACTGCCGCGAAATGAGGGAAGACTCAGATCCACTAAGACAATTCGTCACGACTGGCCATCCGGCCAAAATTTTGACCGCATTTGGCGATTAGTCGCGGTTGGCAACAGTTGCCAAACACAATCCGCCGATGCGAAAATTGTCGACGCCGAGGGGACTTAGGTCCTCCCAAGACATATTTATATCTAACTCACGCAACAGGCATAGATGATGGCAAAGTCCAACGCAGTATGGGGAATCGACATTGGGCAGTGCTCCTTAAAGGCGCTTCGGTGTACGTTGAGCCCCGACGGTAAGGGCATCGTTGCCGACAAGTATGACTATATAGAGTACCCCAAGATTCTCAGTCAAGCGGACGCAGATCCGGAAGAGCTGGTTCGAGAGGCCATCGAGCAGTTCCTGTCGCGGAATTCTGTGGTTGGAGACAAGGTTGCGGTTAGTGTGCCGGGCCAAGCCGGACTTTCACGTTTCTTCAAGCCGCCACCGGCCGAAGCCAGAAAGCTGCCGGATCTGGTTAAATACGAGGTGACTCAACAGATCCCGTTTCCGATTGAGGATGTGATCTGGGATTGGCAACAACTTGGTGGCACAATTGAAGATGGCCGCACGATCGATGCCGAGGTCGGAATCTTTGCGATGAAGCGTGAAGCCGTTTATCGCGCTCTCAGTCCTTTCAATGACGCGGACATTGAAGTTGATTACGTTCAACTATCGCCGCTTGCCATTTTTAACGTGGTGTGCAACGACGTCATCGACGTGCTGCCTGATCCGGCGAATTTTGATCCTGAGAATCCACCGCCCTCGATCGTAGTGATCTCGATGGGAACCGACACCACAGACTTGATCGTGACAAACGGTATCAAGTTGTGGCTGCGAAACATTCCCATTGGCGGAAGCCATTTCACGAAACAACTTGCGCGTGAGATGAAGCTTACCCAAGCCAAGGCTGAGCATTTGAAGCGCAATGCCCGAATGGCGGAGAATCCTAAAGAGGTTTTCCAAGCGATGCGTCCGGTCTTCAATGATTTGGTCAACGAGGTTCAGCGCAGTCTGACGTTTTTCAGCAGCATGGATAAATCGGCTGAAATTTCGGAAGTGGTTTTGATGGGGAACGCAGCCAAGCTGCCGGGCTTGCGTCAGTATTTGAACAAACAGCTCGAGATTGATGTTCGCAAAATTGAGGAGTATCGCAGACTCTCAGGAACCGCGATCACTGGACAGAAGTCTTTCGATGAAAACCTCCTGTCCTTCGCTCCTTGTTATGGATTGTGTTTGCAAGGCATCGGGCAATCTGAGTTAAACACCAACCTCCTGCCTAAAGAAATGGTGATCGAAAGGATCGTGCGCGCGAAGAAGCCTTGGATTTTGGCCTCTGTTGGAGCGCTTCTGCTTGGCTGTGTTTTGGGTCTGTACTTCGAGCACAATGCGTTGTGGTCTGTGGACCCGGACTACCAAGGGACCAACAAAACCAGCTGGGCGAAAGCTGTCAAATCAGCCGATGGCGAAGCCTTGAAGAGTGGTAAGGCGGTTGAAATCGACGAAATGCAAAAGGCCAACCTTGTCAAACTGAACCTGTTGGGGAAGGAGCTTTCGGCAGCTTCGGATTCTAAAACACAGTGGATGGAGATGTACTCGGCGATTTATCAAGCGTTGCCCAAAGATCCTGCGGTCGAAGAATTGCGAAAGCAAGGAATCTCGTCGGTCAATCCAGCCGAGTTCCCCTTCGCGGGACGTAAAGAGATTTACATCGACCATCTTGAATCGATGTACTACACCGACCTCGGCGAATGGTATGGCGAGGTAAAGAACGTTTATGCTCGACAGACCGCTGAGACTTTGGCGGGCGGAGTAGCTCCAGCCGACGAAGTTGACGTCGATGAAGAGGTGATGGAGGAGGACTCGTTTGGCGACGAAGAAGAAGGCGGCGGATCAAGTAGTGAGTTGTCCGGAGAGCCAGGCTGGGTGATTGAGTTACAGGCCCATCACTTTCACAACTTCAAGGGCGACACTTCGGTCTTGTCCGATTTGGATTACGTGCGGTCGACCATCCTCAAAGAACTGAGCGATGGCGAGGTGGTACTTCCCGACGGGACTTACAAGTTTGCGGATTTGGGAGTGACGTTTCCGACCGTGGTGCGAGTTGACGAACGGATGCGAGAAAAGTTTATAGAGTTTGATCCTGCAGAAGCGCGGAAGGCCCTCAACGATTTTGGCGGGATGGGACGGGGCATGCAGGAAATGGGCGGAATGATGGGAAGAGCGGACAAGCGGCTTGCTGATGGTGAAACGACTTTCAGCGCCAATCTCTACTGCTTCGTAGTGCAGATGGCATGGCAACCACGATCTCCTAACGAGCGAAAGTTAGCTAAGGAAGCTCGACTCCAGCGAGAAAAAGATGATGCGGAGGCGGCCAATGCTGCGGCTGACGACGAAGCATCCTCCGATGGCGACGACCTTCAATAGCTCTTTAAACTTAAGTCTGCTGGGATGACCCTAGTAGCATTGACCAAGCGTCTGCTTGGGTTTTTGATACCAGAACAAACATTTTGAATTGCGAGTAAGTCTCATGGACAGTTTAGCTCCAGTAATCGGTTGGCTTAAAAGAAACAAATTTTGGATCGGTTCAGCGCTGTTGTCGATCTTGATGTTGGTTGGGTGGTACCTTGCTTCCACCGAAATGCAGGCTGCCAAGAAGAAACAGATCTCTAAGTACTCGCAAAGCTTTTCTAAGATCCAGAACATAAGAAGGGTTTCGGCGGTCACCGTCGATGATGGCGCCGAAGCAGATGTCGTCGCGCACCCGAATTCGAAAACTGCAGAGAAGATGGAGGAGCAGTTGGAGGCAACCGTGGAGGCTGTAGTCGAGGCTTGGAGGCTGAAACGTGAACGGCAAGAGCCGCTGATGCAGTTCTCCAAAGAACTTCTAGGGGAAGACACCTATCAGTTCTTGTCCAGCAGCAAGGCCCCCGAGTTGTTGAGTAACGGTGAACACTATGGAACACAGAACGAAAAATATCTAAAAACGTTCAGACAGCAGATTCCCAAAAAGGTGTCTGAAATTGCGCGACATATACGAGCCAACTGGGCATTTGATGCCCAACGAATTGAAGAGGAACTTAAGGAGAAGGCAAGGCTGGAGGAACAAAGAGGCGAGTTCGGTGTCATGGGAGGCATGAGTGATCGCGGCATGGGCATGATGGGATCGCAACTCGATACCGAACGCAACAAATTTGCCGTCATCTGGGATGAACCCAATCAGAGGTTGTGGAATACGCTACTGACGGACTTTCAAAACTGGGACGATAATGTCAAAGCCTCGGTTGATCCTACGTTGTTGCAGGTGCATATGTTACAGCAGGACGTTTGGCTGCTGGAGGCTATGTTTAATGTCATACGTGAACTAAACGGCAACGCGACGACAAATGATTTGGCTGTAATCAAGGAGATTAGGCATATCGCGTTTGGAAGAGAGGCTCTTGCCAACTTGGGGCAGATCATGGAGCCAGACAAACGACTTGGGGGTGCCAAATTGATTACCTCCGACGGTATGGGAGACGACGACTACATGGACGGCGACTATAGCATGGACGATATGGGCGACTTTGGTTCAATGGACGACGAAGGGCTCAGTGGCGAATTCTCGATCGATGGGGATGAAAGCCCGTTCCATGGGCGCTACGTTAATGTTGATCTCGAACCAGTAAATGCCGAAGAAATTCGCAATGTGGTTGGTGGAGAGGAGTTGCCGGAAGAGAATCTAGAACTGATTGTCAGTAAACGAGTTCCATTTCGTCTTGCGATGAAGATGGATGAGCGAAGGATCAATTCGTTTTTGGCACTCTGTGCAAACTCTCCGTTCGAGTTTGAAGTTTTACAACTTCGTATTAACCGCGCTGAATTAGTTGTTCCAATTGAGGCTCGCGGTGGGAAGACCGAAAACAAATCGGCAGCTGATGTTGACGGCATGGCCGGCATGATGAGCGACATGGGTGACATGATGGGGGGAATGTCCGAAATGATGGGGGGCGATATGATGGGGGGGATGATGGGAATGCAGGCCCAAAAACTGCAGGCGCTCGTTCCAACAGAAGTCGAAACCCGTTTGAGTTATGACGTGGACGTTGAATTTTATGGCGTCGTGAAGATATACAATCCCGTCCGTGAGAATTATTTGCGAAAAGCGGTGGGGTTGGAGCCTGAGGGAGAAAACGAAGATTCGGAGGAAGCAGCACTTGACTCGGTAGCGATTCGAGAGCTGTAGGGCTGCTGAGGGTAGGTCGTTGTTTCAAGATATTTAAGTAGCGTTAGCTGGTAGGTTCAAAATGAAAATTCCAAAAATCAATGCCAATTCCATCAAGAATTTTTTTCTCTACAACGTAGAGAAAGTGATTCTTGGTATCTCGCTCGTCTTGTTGGGAGTGCTGTTCTATCTTGGGATGAGTTCAACCAAGTACGACAAAACGCCTGATGGCCTCGCCTCGGAGACTAGCAACGCAGGGATATTCATGGACAAGGAGACTAACTGGGATTTGATGAAGGATTATCGCGTAGGCGACACCCAAGTTCCCGAACGGATCTCTCAGGCAAGTGAGCCAGTTGATGCTTCAGGATACAAAATCGCTGGGTTGTCGATGATTCCCAAAGCGCTGCAACTTCGCGCTGACCCTCCCCTTCCGGTGGTTACGGAATTGGAGGCGTCTGTTATTCGTGGGACGATTGCTGTGAAACTTGAGGACAGAAAAGAGTACTCAGATCCACTTTTGGAGTTGCCGCTGGCGATACGCCAGATCGATCCAGACGCTGAAGAGGAGAAAGCCTCGCGAACTATGAGCATGGAAGACGAGATGATGGGTGGGATGGAAGATGCGATGGAGGCCGCGATGATGGGCGGTCGGCCGAAAAAGAAGAAAAAGAAAGAACGAGAAAAAGACAAAGATCCACAGCTTACCGCCGAAGTCGACGCTTGGCATGGAATGCCCGGCGTTCAGGAAGCGTTTGAGGGATTACGTCCCAAGAACAGTGGTATCTCATCAGGGAATTCCATGGCGCTCAAACGCAACGTAGTCGTTGTCAATGCTCTTGTCGAACATCGCAAACTATGGAAGGAGCAGGAAAAGGTACTTTCCAATAGCGTCGCATACTATCCGAAACGTGACCTTCCCCAATATGAATTTCTTCAGGTTGAGAAGCGAACCATTGGAGCAGATGGTAAGCCATCAGCTTGGGAAGATGTTTCAGAATGGATTAACTTTGATCAGGCCGAGTGGAACCCCGGAAGTTTCATCTCGGGACCTGAAGTGGTTGCACCGGAGAACTTCGACAGTAACTTGACTAATGCAATCCCAGCCTTGCTAGGTGTGGACTACAGCTCGTATGTGCTTCACTCAAAACTCAAGCCTCGTGTCTTCAAAAAGAAAGAGGTTGAAGAGAAGGAACCAGATGCGTTGGACGCCCTCTCGGGGAAGAAGAAGGCCGAAGATGAAGACAACGAAAGGTTCAACAACTTCAGGAGAAATGGTGGACGACGACAGAAGGGGTCTCTAGTTAAATCTAATGGCGGTGGCATGGGCGGCATGATGATGGGTATGGAAATGGGCAGCATGATGGACGGCATGGATGAGATGGGAATGATGGGCATGTTTGGAGCACGTGGAGACGGCCGAACAAGCAGGGACATGACCGCTTATGCAGATCTAGCTGATCCATCGTTGGAGCCAGAAAGCGACTACAAAGCCGTTCGGTTCTTTGACATGCGAGTCTCACCTTCCAAACCGATGAAGTACGAATACCGAATTAGGTTGTGGTTGAAAGACCCTAATGCAACCGATCCCGAGGCCACTCGCAATTCTGGTTTTGCCGAAATGGGGGGCATGGGAGACGGCATGGAAGAAATGATGGGCGGCAGGGGCCGACGAGGAAAAAAGAAGGACCAGAAAAAAATCTTCCAAAAGACCGATATCAACTTCACGATGCAGGATCAACTGGTCCGAGATCGCCTGAAGCTGTCGCGTGAGGAAGAAGATGAGAATGGCGATCCGATCTACTACGTCTCCGAGTTCTATGACGGATCGGATAAACCGACCGAAGTTCAGGTGCCTTTGGGGTTCGATTACCTTCGTTTTGCTCGTCCGACGAAGTGGAGTGAACCCGTTGCTGTTTCCGTTGGCGGAGCGAGCCCCCAGTTTTTCGTTGATACAGTTAAACCTCCACGAACGGCTAAAGTGGGGGATGACGAAATTCCAATTGAGGAGCCCAAAGCGAATGTAGTCACCGAACTTGAGAATCCTGAGTTGAGCGGTATGGAGATGGCGGGCAAGAAGGAGTTTTCGATTGGTGATCTGATGAATTTTTCAGAACCAATTACCATCATGCATCCAGTTGCTCAGTCAGTTCACTTCCTTGAGGAAGCCAATTTTGAAACTGGTGCAACTATGGTGGATGTCATGGGCGGCGAGCGGCTTAATCTGCCAAAGGGCGAGCCGATTCAGTATTCATTGCCCGGAGAGTCGCTGGTAATGGGAACCGATGGGCAGTTCAGGATCACTAATGACATCGAACAGCGTATCTTTGCACGACATGCGCTTCGTACGCCAGATGAGAAAGCCGAGTTCGGGAAGAGGAAGAAACGTAAAAAGTCAAGGAGCCCTTTTGGCGGAATGGGTGGGCCTGACTTCGACGAGCGGTAAGCATGTAGAAAACGTTAAAAGCGGCAGTCTATCTGCCGCTTTTTTTTGTGTCCTAATGACATGGCGCTGAGCAATAGTGAACCAGCTTCACTTCAGTTAGCCGTTGAGCACGATGCCCTTAATTAGGCCGTCGACGACAAGGGTGTCATTTACCCAGCCTTGGAATTCAGCAGTGAACATGGCGTTCTTGCGGACTTTGCCGCGACGTAGCATGACCACCAAGCGGTCGCCCGGAACGACAGGACCTCGAAAACGGACGCCTTCTAGACCACCCAGCCCAACATAGCCTCCGTTGTCCACCATTTTGTTATCCATGGCGAAGTAGCAAGAAAGCTGAGCAGCACATTCACACACCAAAACTCCTGGCATGATAGGTTTATCGGGGAAGTGACCGCGAACCCAGAAGGCATCTTCCTGAATGTCCTTAAAGCCTACCGCGAAGTCATGACTCATCAGCAAAATGCCGTCTAGCAGGGCTAGTTCATGCCGATGAGGGTTGATTTTACCAATGGCCTCTTTATCGACTACGACTTTGTCGTGGTCGAATTGAGACGAATCAACGAACGCAGATTTCAAAACTCTGTCCTGTGATAAATTCAATGTTACTTGGCTTAAACCATGCTCGCATGGCTTTTCGTTCTGAGGCGGAACGGGCAATCAATCCCGAGGGCGAATTTTACCCGGGAATGGGCAAATTGCAATTATCGAGCGGCTAGGTTGGCCCTCAAACCGAGAACTGGCAGAATTTTCTAACGCTTCCGATTATCCGGACAGCAAACTTCTGGGCCAGCAGGGCTTCCAAATGCCAAATCATCGGATTTCCTTCGGTATTTTGCAAGCCACAATAAAATTGGATAGATTGTGAATACAATAGAAGACTGACACTTAAGAGTTTGAAATCAGATCTCAAAACTAAGTTTACCGGTTCCCACGGGCCAAGGTGCCCACGGCGCGGAATCAACCATAGAGTTTTGTTCACTGGTAGACAACTCGCAACTATTTGCCGCTACCTGAGAATCTTTATGCGTCGCATTTCTAAACAAGACTGTCTGGTCAAAAATTCGTCTTTCCCTCTTAGATTTTCTATCTCCACATTGCTGGCTACATTGCTGCTCCTGCTATCCGCGCCCGCGACTACATTTTCCCAGACTGATCCTTTCTCGGAAACAAAACCTGCGGCTAGGAATCCCTTTGCAGACTTAACTCCGGCTGGCAACGACAATCAGATCGAAAATGAATCTGGGAATCCTGATGCAACTAGCAACTCGGAAGATTCCTCTGATGAAGTTCCTCCAGAAGGCAGTGATCTCAAAGGCAGTGATCTGAAGACAAGTACCGAGGGTAACGACTCGTCGACAGCCACTAATGAGGGGATTCCATCTGCAGCATCACTTTCTTCGCCTATCGACAAGTCCGAATTAAAGGATCAGCAAACGCCAGAGACTGCGCTGTCTGGAGAACCGGAATCTACTGAAGATCTTTTGGTGACTCCAGCACGTGCGCTCAACACGTTTAGAAGTACCGATTGGATAAGTTTGTTGAGCGATAATTGGTACTGGCCTGCAGGCGCGATATTACTCCTGTCCTTGTTGGGCTGGCTTTTCTCAAGAGGCGGCAAGAGCAAGAAAAATCTTGTCCAGCCCAGAATCAAAAGTGGCTCTTTCAAAAAGACAACGCGCTTTCAAAAAAACGGAGCTCAGGAGAAGACACCAGATTCTGAGAGAGATACCGGCGAATCTGCCTCCTCCGATGCGAGCGGCGAGAAAATGGATACTGGCGGATCATCACAGATCGCCAATTTCGAGGAAGAGTCTGTGAGTGATGCGTCATCAGACGCTAGTGCTTTAGCTACTGAGCCCAATGATGTAGCCTCCCCCGATGAAAATGATGACGATTTCCTTGACCTCATGCTGGACCAAACCACAGAGAACGACGCCACGAAACTGGAAGAAAACGTTGATGAGTTGGACGATTTTTCACTAGAAGATGATGATGTGGATCCAACTATTGAAAGCGAAGCGCTTGATGATGACTTCCTTGATCTCATGATGGACGAAACAGCAGAAAACGGTGCCGCAAAATTGGTGGATAATGTTGGTGAGTTGGACGATCTCGCGATAGGAGATGATGATGTGGATCCGACCATTGAAAGCGAAACGACCGATGTCGATGATGATGACTTCTTTGACATGGTGCTTGAGGATGACGAAGCGAGCTCCGTAATTAGCGCCGACGAAGCTGTTGAGTCGGTTCAGGCAAATGAAGCAGAGGCACCACTTTTCCAATCAACGGAATCTCTAGACATCGGGGCGTCGGTTGAGTCAGAAGATTCAATTGCGTTGGAGGACGATTCTGACGAGTTTTCGTTCGACCTCGAAGATGACATTCCTGCTGAAACAGCTGCCGAAAACGTCGCGGACGAAGACCTAGCAGACAAGGCAGAAGAGATCACAGCTTTCGATGTTGATGAAGAACCCACCCCTGCTGGCGGAATAACATTCGCTGGAGCTGATGACGTGCTGATCGAAGTGGCTGACGACTCCGATATTGCAGACATCGACCTAAATGACGACCAGTCTTCGGTTGCCGGAGGGGTAACGGCGGCTGCGGGACTCGCCGCGGGTCTCGGTGCTTTGTTTGCTACAGGTGACTCGACAGATTCAGCTCAAAAAATCGACGACGCTTCTGTGGAACTTCGTGAACAACTGACTGAAGCATATGAGAAGCAGCAACAGAACGCCGCAGAAATCAGAGCACAGAAAGCGGAGATTGAGGATCTAAATGCGAAACTGGCTGACGAGAGTGAGTCCGCCGAGCAGCTTGATCGACTCAAGTCGGAAGTGCAGGATCTCAAGAATGACCAACTTGCGGCCAATGAGACGAACGAAGCGCTGCAACAACGTGCCGCTGAATTGGAAGAAAAACTAGAGGCTGCTGAAAAGAATGCATCCGAGTTTGAGTCCAAGCTCGTAACGGCGGAGGCCAATTTTGACGCACTTGAGGAAGAGAAAAAGAAGATCGCAAAAGAGTTCGAAGACAAATCAAGTGATTCTGAGACCGTCGCGAAACTTGAGGCAGAGGTCACTGCACTAAAAGCACAAGCCGAGGACGCTGCATCTATCAAAGAGAAGCTACTGTCCGATGCAGATGCGCTGCGAGAGGAAGTCAGAGAACTCAAGGACACCAACCAACAGATGGCTGCCCTGGCGGCAGAAGCATCCGAGTCGTCGGTTTCCGCTGCTCTTACCGAAGACAGCACCGACGCTGACGATTCGACTGACTCGAGTCAATTCAAGCAACTTAAAGCTCAGTTCGAAGAAGAACTTGCACTGAGAAAGCAGACTGAGGCGATGCTGGTTGAGGCCGAGCAGCAGCGCACAGATGTCGCGATTGCTCTTCGTGACTTGCGGAAACAGAGCAAAGAACAGGTTTCTTCTGAAGGATCTTCCGAGGAAATTGACACATTGAAAGAACGGCTCTCGGAAAGCAAGTCGGCCAACGAAAGTCTAGAACAGCAGCTCGATAGCTTTCGAAAAAAGTTGGAGCAGGAACATAGCGTGGCGAAAGAACTCACTGCTAAGCTCGAGCTGTCTCATGAGAAAGTCTCAGCCGTTACGGTCCTTGAGCAGCAATGGAAGCAAAAGCTTGAAACGCTTGAGTCTGAGTTGGAGACCAAAGAGAGAGAAGGTGATCGATTGACTTCCGAATTGGAGGTAACTAAGGAATCATTAGACAAGATTGAGGGTGCTGTCTCTGAACTTCAATCTAACGAGGAGGAGCATAAAGTAACCTTGGCGAGTTACGAGGCGAACTTGCTTGAGTCGCAGTCGAAACTCGAGTCAGTGATTGCTGAAAAGTCTCAAATGGAGCTGTCGTTTAATGACTTAAAAGAAAAGGCTGGGGCTCTGAGCTACGGGCAGCTAGAAGAAGCACTCGCGAGCGTCGCGAAATTGAGTGAGGAACGTGGTGAACTTAGCTTGAAACTGGAACAAACGCGTACAGCGGGAGAGGAAGCCGCTCGCCAAAATGCCCAGCTCTCCGAACGAGTTGCCCAGCTCGACAAGCAGTTGGACTCCAAAAGCGAAATAGCAGAACAGTTGGCGGAGGCTCGAAAGCAGTTAGACGATGCGAAGGATCGCGCCATTGAGACGGACAGGAAGAACAACGCTTTACAGTTGCAGGTTGATTCACTGAAGCAGAATCTCGAGTCGCTCGATCGGCAACGCCTTTCCTTAAAGGAGAATCTCGAAGCACGTGACAGGGAGGCCGCCGACGGTGAGGCGACGATAAATAAAGAAACCGCGAAGCTCATTGAAAAGGTTGCTGCATTGGAGCAGTCGCTGTCAAATTCAGTCGGCGCAGAGGACGTTAGGCTGCAACTGGCCGAAGGAAAAGAGCAGTTACAACATGCCCAAGAGCAAAAATCAGTATTGGCAGAGCGCGTCGCGGGTTTGGAAAAACAGCTTAATAGTCGACATGCCGATGTGGAGAAGCTTGATTCAGTTCAGTTGCAGTTGGCCTCCCAGACCGAGCAGGTAGCGGCCGCCAAAGAGGAGAATGCCACGTTAAAGGAGCGTGTTAGTCAATTGAACGAGCAGATCAAAGCTGCCCGTGATCTATCAGAGAAATTGGAGCAAACCGTAAATGAGCTGAGCCAGGAGAAAGCCCGTCTGACTGAAATGAGCCAAACTAACGCGGTCAATCAGCAACGAATAAAGCTGCTTGAGGATCAGGTTAGGAAGAGCGAACTCGCCCATATGGAAAAGCCTGACGTTGGCAATGCGGCCAATGCAACTGGTGTTTTAGACAGCGAAAGATTGGATCGGATTCTTGGCCAACTTGAATCTCAGAATCACCAGATCAACCAACTCGTAAACGAGAATAAAAGTATGGTTCTGGAATTAGCATCGCGCGAAGCTGCCGCCGGTAAGAGGTCCTCTTCGAGCAAAGCGGCCAAGCGGACAAAAAGTAAAGCAATTCCGCAAGGCTGCGATGACCTGACTGAGATCGTTGGTGTTGGACCGATGTCACGTGAGAAGCTTTACAAGGCAGGCGTTAAGACCTTTGGGCAGATCGCAAGTTGGAGCAAAGAAGACGTTGAGAAGTACAGTAAGGAACTTGGTTATAAGAGCACCAAGCGAATCGAGCAGGAGAAATGGGTTTCGCAGGCAAACAAACTGTCCTGATTTTGCTCTACTTTGAGAGCCTCGGGTCTGGCAGTTTACCCGCAACGAACAACTCAAAGGGTCGGTGATCGCTGGTGCTTTCGTCGTCCGGGAAATCTCCGTCCCTGACGATCACTCGGCAACGTTTTTTCCAAGCCTTCGCCGGGCCGGAGACAAACGCGAAATCCAGCATGCTGCCGGGATAATCGTCGTCGCCGTCGGGCTCTCTTGGATCGTCATACCAGTTCGTGTCAATCCACTCTTCCGGCCTGACCCATTGCCAGACGTTGTCATGTAGCATGTTCGAGAATGCTCTATTACCCGTTTTTGTCTCAAACACGTAGTCGAAGTTGTAATCACCTAGAGCCACAACTGGCAGTAGCTGAGTGCGTGCCCACTCGACCAATTTGGTCGCCTGTTCTTGCCGGACGGGTGCTTTCCCCCGTGCGAGGTGGTTGTTCATCACAAGGAACTCAACCTCACTCGCCCTGTGCTTTAGATGCACTACCAACGGGGCTCGATAGCGATGTCGAAAATTTATCTCACTAATCTCAAAGCGTTTGATCTCCTCGAACTTGGACTGGTCGTAAAAGATCGCCAACCTATCACTGAATCCAGATTTTGAAATTACCGACGTGTATTTGGCGCCAAGCGCTGACTCTAGAGTCGCGCTGGCCGCCGGAAGCACCTCGGAGAATGCATAGATGTCATAGCGCTTCATACCGGCCAACTGGCCACCAATCACGGCGGGGTCGCTTCCATCAGATTCTATGTTCCACGAAAGAAACTCTACTTCAAATGTTTTCTCTAACCGTTCCTCGTTTGTGGCCTGTGGGGTTTCACTTCCAGTCGAGGCACGGGGAACCTTGGGGACCGATGTCCCACATCCCATCAACATCACCAAGCCGAGCCAACAAGGCAGTGAAGTCCGGCGAAGCGCATCTGCAAAGACTAATGCTGTCGTCTGAACTACCATTGCGCAAAAACCTGTTTAGCAGCGGCGATGGTGTCATCAATGTCTTGTTCGGTATGTGAATTCGAAATGAAGAGCGCTTCGAATTGGCTGCAGGGCATGTACACTCCGCGCTCGATCAGCCCCCAAAAGTACTTGGAAAATAGCCCAGTGTCACACTTGGAGGCCGATTTCCATGCCGTGACCGGACCGGCATGAAAGAACAACGTCATCATGCTCCCAACACGATTGATTGTATGCTCAATTCCCGCAGCCGACGCAGCGTCACTTAGTCCTTGCTCCAGTCTCTGGCTGATCTGCTCCAGCCGTTCATATGGCGGTGTGTCACGCAATGAGGTCAACATCGCTATCCCCGCGGCGGTCGCGATGGGATTACCGCTGAGTGTGCCAGCTTGGAACACTTTCCCTGCTGGAAGCACGTGTTCCATGATCTCACGCTTACCACCGAATGCTCCCAGCGGCAGGCCTCCGCCGACAATTTTTCCCATCGTGGTAAGGTCTGGCGTCACACCGAAAAGCGATTGAGCTCCCCCCAACGCAACACGAAATCCACACATGACTTCATCGAAAATCAATAATGCTCCGTCGTCTTTTGTGAGTCCCCGTAACGATCTCAGGAACTCTGGGCTTGGCGTAACGCAGCCCATGTTTCCACAGACTGGCTCGAGAATGACCGCAGCAATTTTTCCTGCGTACTCTTTAAATGCATTTTCAAGCCCCTGCGAATCATTGTATTCTAGAATCAGCGTGTCCTTGCTGGTACCTGCAGTAACACCGGGCGAATTAGGAACCGCCAGTGTTGCGGCCGCACTACCGGCAGCCACTAGTAGGGAATCGACATGACCGTGATAGTTCCCTGAAAATTTCACAATTAGGTCACGACCGGTGTAACCTCGCGCAAGTCGAATTGCGCTCATGGTTGCCTCAGTTCCCGAGTTGACCAGTCGTACCATCTCGACCGAAGGCACTGCCTCGATGATCAATTCCGCCAGTTCGTTCTCAGCGACGGTAGGAGCGCCGAAGCTGGTTCCTCTTTCGACCGCCGCGTGAACAGCTTCTTTGACGGGGGCGAATTGGTGCCCCAAAATCATTGGCCCCCACGAACCTATGTAATCGATGTAGCGGTTGCCATCGATGTCCGTCAGATAGGCACCGTCGCCTTCTTTAAAAACGACTGGATCCCCTCCGACCGCTCCAAAAGCTCTAGCGGCGCTGTTGACTCCGCCCGGCATCAATTCTTTGGCCCTAGCAAATTCTATTCTGCTTTGTTCACGTGAAAGTACTTTGGACACACCGAATTCCTTCTGGGGTAAATCTGGTTGGTTTGGGCATCGCCCGTGTTTGAAACTCTATTCTACGGGCGAAATTCGTTTTGGGTACGGCCTTAGATCCTCCCCACGCCAGCGATGGCGTGGGAAATCGTATAGGCTTCGTCGTCGGTGAGGCTAGAGATGAAATCCATGACCTCGTGCAGCCACCAGCAGTAGGGCCGTGCTGCGTTTTCACGCAACCAAGACTCCTCCCAAGCCATCACCAAACATCTCCGGACAGGAAATGGAAGTTCCTTCAGCTCTTGAGTCTGAGAGTATCTTCGAACCGCATCAGACAATGAGCGAATAATTCGGCCCAACAACTCGTAAGCTCCAACTTCGATCCGAATCTTCTTTGCCGTTGAGAAAATGATCTCGTAAGTTGCTTTCACCTTTCGAAAAGCCGCGGCTGAATGTTCTGGTAAACCGGCCCTAAGGTCATCAGATCGTTGCCCCCGCATGATAGCGTCGTAGTTGTTCTCAAACACTTGCCAAAACTGGTCGATCAGGTGCCCTACAGCTTTGGCACGTAAATGGGTCAACGTCGCATCTGGGTATAGTTTGCCGTCCAGATCATTCAACATGGCCAAATAGTGTTCCTTCGCATCCTGAGGGCTAAGTATTTTCATCTCAACTGCATCTTCAATATCTACAACCGAGTAGCAAATGTCGTCCGCTGCTTCGGTCAGAAACGAAAGAGGATGGCGTTTAAGCTGACCTTCGTCAGATAGTCCCATTGTTGAGAATACTTCGTCTGCGATCTTTTGCTCTGTCGAAAAGAAACAATACTTCTTCTTATCGATGGCGCGAGCGTCGGTAGAATGCCACGGGTACTTAACCATCGCGGCGATTGTGGAATAGGTCAATCTCATGTAGCCCGCTCGCGCGACGTCCTGACGCGCACAAATCCGGAAGGCTTGGGCGTTCCCTTCAAACAGCAGCAGATCCTGTTTCAGGCCGCTTAGCGAATGATGCTCGTCACCCGACGTTGGCTCGTCAAGCTGAGCTAGAAGACTGTCCTGATGATCGGTGGCCCAAGAGCGAATGGCGAACTCGCCAGCATGGCCAAACGGTGGATTTCCAATGTCGTGCGCAAGTGACGCTGCCATCATCATGTGCGACAAATCATTGGCTGAATGAAAGCAGATTGTTTCGCATTGGTGGCCACAGCGACACGGAAGATCACCTCGACTGTGTAGGAAGTTGATCAGTTTTCTTGAGAACGTGCGGCTGACGCTGGAGACTTCCAGTGAATGTGTTAACCGGTTGTGAATATGCGCGTTAGTTTCCATCGGATGGACTTGCGTCTTCTTGCCCAACCTGCGAAACGCGCTGGAATAGATGATCCGGTCGTAGTCAGCTTCGAAAGCCGAGCGCGTGGGCGCGGCGCGATCGCCTCTAAACTTGCCCTCGGCAGAGCTAGAGGCCGAATATCTCTGGTCGCAGATCAGTTGGTCCCACGATAATTCCATTGATGCGCTTTCAATCTTGTCCGCGGGAGCCCGATGGCCGAGCGGTAAAAGATGGCAGTATAGCCAATGCAAAGCTAGGCTGGCTACCGGAGGCGAAGATCGATCGGGGACTGCGGATAAAGTCCGCGCATAAAAAAAGAGAGAAGTTCGACGACGACAGCTTGTTCGTAGGCTGCCGACTTGCGATTCGCCGAACTTTCTCTCTATCTGAGTTGCAGCTACCCACGCTAAAAAGATGAAGTACTTCGAGGGGTGTGCGAGCTGAATGCCATGTTCGAGATGACAAACTACAAAACAGATACTTTTTTAGAGGCTGAAAAGAGTAAGCTCTTTACAGTCTTCCCTGATTTTTTTGGTATCTAATTGTTCTGAGTTACAATGGTGAGGTTGTGGCTTTGGGCAATGC
>CAZDBE010000058.1:21122-21748 GCA_964503675.1 uncultured Pirellulaceae bacterium
CTTTCTCAGTGTTTGAAAAGAATAAGCTCTTTCAAGTCCTCTGTAATTGCTTTGTGTCTAATTGCTTTGTGTCTAATTGTTTTGTGTCTAATTGTTTTGAGCTACGACGGTGAGGTTGTGGTTTTGGGCAATGCGATCCACCAACTTCTCCAGCATACCGGAATCGATGAATCGATTTCTCAGAAGAGCTTGGGCTCGGGTAGTATGGACGGAAATCTTCTTTTTCACAGTTAGCGAAACGATGTCCATGATGGAGACCTCAGTAGGGGTCAAATCAAGAACATGAAGCATGTCTCCGTCAATTGAGTAATCGACGACAAATTTGATCAAGCGGCTCGCCGCTTCATCACTCCACAATACGAGCGTTTGTTTCATGAAATTTTCCTGCATTGAGGTAGGGCAATGGGACGCCGGGTAGTGGGTGAGAGGCAAGCTTGACATCGTGTCGGCGACACGAGAATTCTTCATTGTGAAAAACTCTAAGTCAAAGGCCTTCGGCGTTAGTACATTCCGTTGTAGATTGAAAATGGCTTTGGGTAAGCCAACAGTTCCGTCTTATGATTTCATTATTTGGAGTTTGCTCTCTCGGGCAACCTTGAATTGCTCATTTCGGACAAAGAATTCGC
>CAZDBE010000059.1:0-4802 GCA_964503675.1 uncultured Pirellulaceae bacterium
AGTACTCGTCTGCAGCTTTCGTGAACTGGCCTTTCCCATCGTTCAAGTAGATTCGGTCGCGCAGAACCTCGGTGCCAGGATTGCATTCGACTCCACCACTTACGACATACAAGTCGAGGTCTCCATCAGAGTCCACATCTAACCAGAGTCCGCCCATATCTTCGCATTCCCGGTCTGCTTCAGCAGCTGAGAAAACGAGTTTGGCGAATTTGCCTTTACCATCATTAAGGTGAATTTGTCCAGGCTTCGTTCGCGCCCCTCCCATCCACAAATCGTCGTCGCCATCACCATCGATGTCCCCCCAAGCCATCCCTGGTCCCAACTGCGAATAGCGGTTGGGCAGCAAAGGCTGACGCACGTAATCGTTATAAGGGATTTCACTGTGGCGAATCTCAGACAACGCGGCACTCTTTTTAAAGATTGCCTCAATGACCGGTGGCTCAGGAGCAGAGGCTTTCCCATCGGGTTCAATGATCGTCAGCCGCCGGTTCGCGTCAATGTTCTTAAACAATTGCTCGTGCCCACTGGGCCAATGCACCGTTAGCTTCCTGATCTGCTCTTGGTCACCTAAACCGAAGTGAACAATTGGCTCTTGAGACGCCATGAATCCGCGGACAGGCGTTAATTGGCGAACCTGCGTTCCCGAATCTGTCTCGAGGGTAACTTTGGCGCCGATGCCCCAGCTATTGAGCCGGCCCTTCAAACGAATAACGGCTCGGTTGCCTCCTACAGTATTGTTTTGATAGAGGGTGGCGGGTTCATTCAGATTACACACGACCAAGTCGAGATCTCCGTCACGATCAAAGTCGGCCGTTGCAGACGCAAAACTCATACCGACATGGTCTAGGCCCCAGTCTCTGCTGACATCCTCAAACTTCAATCCGCCAATGTTGCGATACGCGAGGTTCTGTTGACGCAGTTCCGGCGCTTTGGCTCTTATGAGTCTGTCCCATTTGGTCTCGCCGAACTTAAAAGTCACCATCTCTTTGTTGTCAGAGAGGTTTAAGTCGCGAGACATTCCATTCGTAAAGAAAACATCGACACGCCCATCGTTGTCGAAGTCTGCCAAGCGTACCGTCCAAGTCCAATCGGTATCGGCCAAGCCGGAGAGGTGAGCGGCTTCCATAAAGCGACCGCCACGGCTGTTGACGTACACTGCATTTCGCATGTACTGACGGGGAACGGCGGTATTCAGGAACTCAGCGCTGTCGCTCATCGCTCCCATCCCGGTCTTCTGCTTGAAATGATTGGTGCCAGACATGTCGGCGATCGCAAAATCCATGGCTCCATCACCGTCTAAGTCCCCAAAATCGGCTCCCATGGAATTCCACGTCGTATGCGGAACCATTTCTTCGGTGGTGTTTGTAAAAGTTCCGTCACCATTGTTTCGGTACAGTCGGTCTGGGTCTTTGAAGTCGTTGCCGACATACATATCAGGCCATCCGTCTTCGTTGTAGTCCCACCAGGTCGCAGAGTTCCCTTTGCCATTACCGCGGATGCCGGCTTCCTTACTTACCTCGGTAAAGGTACCGTCGCCATTATTGCGAACCAAACGGTCTGGTTGCCCCACTGCATCATGCTCGATCGCAATGCTGCCCCGTTTAGCTCCCCGTCGCACATCGACAATACTGTAGTACTTCTCAAAACCGGGTAGGACAGCGGCTTTGCCGTCGACGATCCCTGTCACCGGCTTGTCGGGCTTGCCAAGCGGATCATCGTAATAGTTCGTCATGAGATAGAAATCGAGATCGCCATCGAGATCATAGTCGCAAAACGTTGGCGTGTGCCCGGCACCAACATAGTCTATGCCAAACTGCTTCGCCTTCTCTTCAAAGGTTCCGTCACAGTTGTTGATGAAGAGGTGGTTGGGCGTATCAAAATTACAAATGTAAATATCCAGATCGCCATCGTTGTCGATGTCTACCATCGCCGCACCAGCACTCCACGCGTCCCCCGAATCCAAATTAGCGGCCTCTGTAACGTCTTCGAACTTCATTGGGCCAGTTTGGCGATAGAGTCGATTCTTACTTGGGCCACTGGTAAAGAAAATGTCGGGCCAACCATCACTGTCGACGTCTCCAATCGCCACTCCGCCACAGGCAACGGCCGATGCGTAGAGGTATTTCTGAGGGTGCGATTGATCAATTGGATTGACGAAATCAATGCCAGTTGCCTGCGTCGAGAGTGACTCAAACACGATCTCTGCGTCGCCAACTGATGCCGATTCGAGAGGCTCGAGGAACAGCCCCGCAGGTCCAACGTCGAGCTTATCGATTCTGACTTTCGCGGTCTTCGCTCGCGTAGTGCTGGAATCGAACGACGATTCTTTCATGGTTTCCGATTGGCAACCGACAAACAATAGCGACATTGTCAGAAGTGTGAGAAGCGTGTTTAGAAAACGAAATGAGTTCATGGCTCGAAGTGACTTCATAGCGATTTATTTTGCGGCTTATAAAGTATTGCAAAATTCTGATGATCGCCAGCCTGTTGCGTGAAAACATAGCTTTTCGCGACCAGACCCCCGGTTTTACCAGAATAACATTCCTATCATTTCCAACGGCCCTGTTTTTTGCCATTCACTTGCAATTTTGAGATATCGATTCTGATTCTGAGAGTTGGTTCAATAGACAGTGCAACATCAACATGTTTCAGCAATCGAAGCGCGTTCGTTGCAGTTTACTTTTTCACAGTTAGCCAATTTCGAAAAGCAGAGGGACTTTGACAATTTCATTTAGGGTGATGGTTCGCAATGAAATGTGGAGCAGACTGAATCGTACGAAAAAAGGGGCCACCTCAAAAGATGGCCCCTCATGCTCAACCAATCGATCACCTAGGATTTCCTACGCTTCCGGCGAAAGAAGTCATCCAGATGCGTAATCGACTATTGACTCTGCAAGATAGTGATAAACGCTGGGATATCTGAGAAGTCAACATTCCCGCTGCAATCACAATCTGCTTCGCCAACGAATTGACCGCCTTGCAAAATCAGAATGAACGCTGGGATGTCATCGAAGGTAATAGTTCCGCTAAAGTTACAATCTCCCTTCAACGGTGCAGCTCCACCCGGGGTGATTCTCTCAAGCGCTTGAAGTGCAGGATCACCTGAGGTGCCTGTCAAGCCACTTGTAGCGACATCAACCAAGTTCGCAGCCGTAGTTCCCGTCTGGTCGTCTTCGAAGTCGTAGTATGCAGCAGCACCGAGACTTGGAGCCTGAGAAGCATCATTGAACAGAGCGGTTACGTCAGCTGCCGAAATAGTGTTTGTAAAGATCGCTACATCGTCAACTCTACCAACCCAATGCTCCCGTCCGCCACTACGAGCACCAATAATCAGGTCTGTGTTGGACCTGTTTGCTGCCGCTACGGTATTGGTACTCTCCAAAACTCCGTCACGATAAACTGACATAGTACCAAGAGTGTTTCCATCAACATCCACACCACCGGCATCGGCATCGAAAACAAACGTAGCGTGCACCCAAGCATTGGCCGGGACCGTGGTTGTTCCACTGCCGTCGGCACCCCAGTGACCATGTCGTAATCCACTCACAGTACCCGTCGGAACACCGCCAGCAGTGGGAGTAAAGACACCAAAGTGAACGCCTTGGCTACCGGTACCGAACCACCAATGATCGCTATCGGCGTCTCCGTCGGCGGGTACAACGGGGTCGGCGTCTGGGTCTCCATCGGCCGTTGAGTAAATCCATGCTGAGACGGCGTAGTCTAATGCATCTGCTCCCATATTGCCTCGGTTACCGCCAACTAAGGCAGAAGCGATACCTGTTTGCATAAACTGAGTGCCATCAAATTCTACCGAACCACCGGATGTTCCGCCGGGTGCTCCAGCAGCCCAAGTCGCCACATCTGGTAGAGGTGGTGGTGGATCGCCAATTCCAGTCAGGGCCTGCAAGGCAGGTGTGACGCCATCAGAACCAGTTAAGCCACTTGTCGCGACATCAACCAAGTTCGCGGCCGTATCTCCCGTTTGGTCGTCTTCGAAGTCGTAATAAGCTGCTGCACCAAGGGCTACAGCTTGAGAACTATCAGCCGCCAAAGTGGCAATGTCGGGATCCGATAGGGCCGATGTAAAGATCGCTACATCATCGAGGAAACCGCCCCAACCTGGACCTTCAGTACCGTTTCGAGAACCGATTTGTAGGTCGGTGCTATCATTGTTCGGGGCACCGGTGGAAGTAGAGCTCTCAAGAACACCGTTGATGTAAATTTCTTGGAAACCACCGCGGTAAACATGGGTGACGTGCACCCACGTGTTGACAGCGATCTGAGTTGTTCCGCCACTGTCATTACCCCAGTGACCTGATGTGGCAACGTTGCCGCTTTGAACACCAAGGTGCAAACCCTGATTTCCGGTACCAAACCACCAACGGTTGTTCTGAGCAAATGTGGCGCCTTGTTCCGACTGGATCCAAGCCGCGATCGTGTAGTCGGCTCCGGTCGTCGGTGCGATCTGAGCAGCGGCGATGCCAGTTGCCAGACTGAATCCAGTTCCACTTGCATCTGTAGGGGGTTGGTCGGCGCCAAGTCGGATCGATCCGCCTGTCGTTCCGCCGGGAGCTCCGGCCGCCCAATCAATTTGGGCGTGTGATGTAGTCGCAGCGAAGGCAATCGCCAAGCCACTAAAAAGACTCAGGAAATGTTTCATGATGCTCTCATAAAAAATAGGATGATTAACACGACGATGGCGCTAACTAAAAGTGGATTAGGCTCAACGGGCGTGTTCGGATGAAGGTTTGAAATTCTCGGCAAAGTGCATGAATACCAAACAATCGCTTAATTAAGGTCTG
>CAZDBE010000059.1:4902-21640 GCA_964503675.1 uncultured Pirellulaceae bacterium
GAGTTCAGTCTTCGATGGCCTTAGGTAGCAAAGCCTAGACTCGTCTCGCTACAGTTCTCAAAATCATCGCCTAAATGATTTCTCGTTTTCCCTGAATGTAGTCCCACACCACGAAGCGATCCAAGTCGCCGCCGGCGGTAAAAAATACGCGTCCCTTAGTCGACTCACTCAGTCGGTGGGCGAACCGGATGTCCTCTTCCGATTGCGACCAACTTGGGACAAGGAAAGTGTTGATCGTGATCCCCTCTTGCGCACACAACATCGCCTCTCGCATCGTCGCATCCTCAGTCACACGGTGAGGCGGATACAGCATGTATAAAGTCGATCCCTCGAAATGAGCCGTCGGCAATCCGTCCGTGATCAACATCACCTGCCGGTTGGGAGTGTTCTGTGTAGCCAACAAAGTCCGCGCCAGCTTTAACGAGTGTTGAATGTTGGTGAAGTGCTGATGCACCATGTGTTCGCTTACCTCAGGTCGGCTCATGTCCACCTTCAGTTGCACGAATGGATCGTGAACCGTGACTGGCTTGGGCATCAGCTCAATGATCTCGCCCTGCCGACGAAGCTTCCCAAAAGTATACATTTCGATGAAGTTCAAATAGTCGCCCGGGTACTCACTGCGGATCAGCCCGTCCATGGCCATCGCCATGCGTTTTACATTAACGTACTGACCGTCGTAGCGCATCGAACCACTCATATCCATCACAATCACCGTCGCCGCTTTGGGATTGTTTCGAGTCCGATGAATTTCAATGTCTTCACTCTTGAGTCTAATCGGTTTCTGCGAACAGTCGCGAATCAACGCATTGATAAACGTTTGTGGAATGTCCATCTGAGTAATTGAGTCGCCAAATTCATACGGCTTGGTTTGTTGAAGCTCAACCGCGCCCTCTCCCTGAATGTTGGCTTGATGCCGACCAGAATTTGATTCTTTCAAATGACTGAAAATCCGAGTCAACAGTTTCCCTTGAAAGGTTCGAACGGCCTGCGGCGTCAATTCGTATTTGCCATCCTTTTTATTTAGGCCCTGTTGCGCCGCGATCTGCTCGACATACTCATCGATCTGCTTCTTCATTTCCTCCAGCGAGTGCATGGTTTCGTCATCCATGAATTCGCCAAGCTGATCCATATCCAGAATCGCGATTTGCGCGGACTCCGAAGCTTGTTCAACTTGCTCCAGCAGCTCTTCTATTTGCTCCAGCTCTTCCTTAATCTCCAACGCCTGTGGAATCGTCATCGACTCATGACCAGTGAAGTGCCATTTTGACGCCAATTCATCAATTTGATACTTGTCGCCGAGTTTTCCCATCAGCCCCATCAAGTGCCGGGCCAAATCCGAACCGTCATCTCCCGCCCCGTACCAGAGGTTTTCTAAGTCGTACAATTGCTCACGCGCGACCGCCTCCTTGTAGGCAGCTCGCATATCCTTGGGAATGCCATCAAACCCTTTTGCTTTCTTACGAAAGACTTTCTTGGCTGTGAATTGAACCGTTTTCGTTTCGTAAGTCTCAAGGATCTTACGTTTCCGATCTTCCAGTATCGCCTTGATCATATCGAGGCTGGGACCGAGGTTCTTGAATTGCTCCGGGTCTAACCGAATCGCGTTGGCCAGTTCTTCTTCGGTCAGCTGTCGCGCACTACCCCATGACATCATTTGATCCATCAGCGGCGAGACAATGTCCGGCGGCGGTTGTGTCGGGCTGGGGAATTTCACTGGATCGTACTTGGTGTACGTGTGCAGCACGCCGCCGACCTTGTTCTGTGATTTGCTTTTGTCGTTCATGAATATCTTCAATATTGTCGATTGACGTGATCGAACGAGAGTAGGATAGGCTTCCAACCCGTCAGGTTTAAGGATGACTGGTTAGAAGCCCATCCTACGAGCCTAGATCTCGTACGACGATTGACCGTGCTCTTGACCGCGCGAGATTTTGTCCATCGCGTATAACCCAGACAAAACAAACTCAACGCACGAGGCACGTACCGCATCATCAGAAGATGCATTGACTTCAAACGCCTTCTCCCACGCTGGCGGAACACGTTTGAGTCGTTCGGCATACTGACTTGACGGAATCAAATCGCCGACTTCAATCTTGACGCCCTTGGCAAAGATCTCAGCAATCTCGTCCAAACCATGCTCTGACACATATTCCTTGAACACAACTTCAATCGATTGAGCGATCAAACTATCAAGGACCTGTCGTTCGGACATTTGGTGGCTGCCCATCAGATCCAGCTCTAGCTTGCCAAGTGACGAAGTATACAAATGCGACAGGTCGCTGATGCGCACAACCGCTGGTTTCTCTTTGTGAATGACGGCCCTTTGTCGGGCGCTGGCAACCATCGTCCGATAGTTGGCCAAAGAAAATCTGGCACTGACGCCTGACTGCTGGTCAACGTATTTTGATTTTCTCGCCTCGATGGTGATCTGTTCGCAGATCTCACGCATGAAGTAAGGCACTCTTACCGGAAAGTCACCTTCCAGATCTATGCTCGCCTCTTGCTCCATGATCTCAATGCCCGCGTCACGGCTCAGCGGGTAGTGAGTCTGAATCATGCTGCCGATGCGATCCTTGAGCTGCGGGATAACTTTGCCGCTGCGGTTGTATGTCGACGGGTTGGCGGAGAACAGCACCATCACATCGATTTCGAAACGAACCGGAAAACCGCGGATCAGCACATCGCGTTCTTCTAGGATGTTGAACAATCCGACTTGGACAAGGTCGTCCAATTCAGGCAGTTCGTTCATTGCGAAGATGCCGCGGTGCATGCGTGGAATCAACCCAAAGGAAAGTGCCTCTTCGGCACTCATGCTGACGCCGCCAGTCAGTTTGGCGGGATCAATTTCACCAATGATATCCGCAAATTTTGTCCCCGGCGCCAGTCGCTCGGCATAGCGCTCGTCCCGATGCCACCAAGCGATCGGTGTGTCGGCATCGGAGTGTTCGTTCAAGAACTTTTTCGCGACACCCGAGATGGGATTCAACGGATCCTCGTGAAACGGACAGTCGGGAATATCTAGGTATGGCACCTCTTCATCGAGAAACTCAGCCAACCCGCGCATCATCCGGCTTTTCGCTTGCCCCTTTTCTCCCAGATAAAGCATGTCGTGGCCGGACAGAAGGGCGATATTGACTTCTGGGATGACGGTGTCTTCGTAGCCGACAATGCCCGGATAAAGTTCGTCGCCAGCGGCTAGCCGAGCGAGGAAATTATCGCGGATCTCTTTCTTAACCGTTTTGGATTCCCAGCCGCTCTCGATCAGCTGCTTCAGGTTGGTCGCTTTGGTCTCAGTAGCAATCGACATAGTGATTATTTAATTGAAAGATTCGTTAAGTTAAGTCGTCTTGAGGAACAGCGTTTATTATAGCGGTCTTCCATCCGAAGAAGTATTAAGTGTGTAGATCGGAGATCCACGCGAGCATTTCCGAAGAATCCCAACGGCAAACAGTTTGTCGACATTTTGAAAAGTCACCAACCAACAGGCAGTTAAGCGACTCATGTCAGCGATAAAATTCGTCTATTTTGACCTTGGAAACGTTCTGCTTAACTTTTCCCATCAACGTATGGTTGATCAGGTCGCCGCTGTTGCCCAAACGTCCAGCACCCTCGTGCAGCAGCACCTCTTCGACAACGGCTTAGAGAACCGGTACGAAACAGGAGAGCTTAACAGCGTCCAGTTCCACACGGAGTTCTGTGAACTAATCGGAACGAATTGCAATCTGGAGGATTTTCTAGTCGCCTGCGGAGATATTTTTTGGCTCAACGAGCCAGCGATCCCCGTCGTCAGTCAACTGGCTCAGTTAAAGATCAGGATGGGAATCCTCTCGAACACCTGTGAGGCGCACTGGGAATTTGCAATGAGTCGGTTCACGGCACTGGGGCAACTTTTCCCTGTCTGTGTGACCAGTTTTGAAGCCAAAAGTATGAAACCGGACCCAAGAATCTACGAAGTTGCAGTCGAGAAAGCTGGGGTATTGCCTAGCGAGATCTTCTTCACCGACGACAAGCAAGAAAACGTGCAAGCAGCGTTGGAAGCGGGCTTTGATGCAGTTCTATTTAGTTCCGCCGCCCAGCTACTGCGCGATCTAGCCAAGCGCGGCGTCGCTGTCGGATAGTTAACCGGAATAATACTTATCCGAATTCATACTTATTTAAGCCTAAGGCACAGAGTCTGAAATCCATGCTCAATTACTGGTCATCGCCCCCCCAAATTGACCACATTCGCTTTCGCCTTTGATTCCAATAGAAATCGAATTGTCCCTTTCGCGGGAAAGAAATATCTGCAGATACCTTGGACAATGCGTCGGAAGTTGCTACCGTCACGCTCGCACACACAAAATCAGTACTCGATATTGACCAGTCAACCCATTCAACTCTCTGAGCCGCTATTGCCCGCATTGGGCGGCTAAGTAGAATACCGTACAACTCAAGTCACTTTTCTTCTAACAAGCACCTATGGACCGGACAATAGCGATTGGCGATATCCACGGTTGCGCTACAGCTTTGCAGGCATTGCTGGATGCGATCGAGCCCACTTCGACTGACACCCTCGTTGCGTTGGGCGATTACGTGGATCGTGGAATGGAATCCTCACGCGTGCTGGAAATGATGACAGAATTGGTCTCATCGACCCGTTTGGTTCCTTTGATTGGCAACCACGAACTGATGATGTTCAAGGCGCTCCAAAATCGTGGCGACGACATGAATTTTTGGATGACCCACGGCGGCAACGCCACCGTCGCCAGCTACGGCGGACGAGTTCAGAATATTCCTCAGCACCATCTGACATTTCTCAGTCACTGCGTGCGGTTCCATGAGACAGATTCCCACTTTTTTGTGCACGCCAACTACGTGCCGGATCTTCCCTTGGAGGAGCAACCTGACGAAATGTTGTTCTGGGAGCACGTCAAAGAACACATCCCGCCGCCCCACTTCAGCGGTAAAACTGCAGTCGTAGGACATACGCCTCAGGGCGATGGCGAAATGCTGATCTTCGATCACCTGAACGTCATCGACACCTATTGCTACGGTGATCAGTGGCTAACCGCCCTAGACGTCACCACTGGCGACTTTTGGCAAGCCGATAACAATGCAAAGCTCAGACGCGGCAACATTAAAGAAGCGGCCTAATGTTTTGTCCAGCTTTCTTCTTATGGCTGCCTAGTCCTATCAAGAACTCAACCTCCGGCACTAGCCTCGACTGTTGACCAACCACTAGGCATTCGTCTTCGATCGGCTAAAATCTGCCGCAATGAATAAAGTTCAGGCGGTCTCGGAAGTTAATCAGGTTACCGATTACCTGAGGCAACTTCCCACTCAACTCGCGGCTGATACGGACTTTCGCAAATGTGCTGAGGCGCTCCAACAGCGCAAACCCGTTACGTTTGATTCAGTCTGGGGTTCCTCCTGCGCGCTTCTCGTTAGTAGCATTCTTAAACAAACGCCAAACATCCTGATCATCACCGGCGATGGCAAAACACAAGACCGTTTGATCGACGATCTACCAACGTTTCATGACGGATCGATTGAACGGCTGCCCGCGTGCTTAACCTATAACGAATCCAACGTTACCGTTGATCACGAATTCGGAGACCGGCTTCGACTGGTAAAATCACTTGCCGCAGGCGACGCAAACCCAATCATCGTAGCGTCGGTGCCCTCATTGCTTCAGCCGCTGCCGTCGCGCGCTTCGCTGGATGGTCAAAGCCGTCGTATCAAAGCAGAACAAACACTCGATGTCGACGATCTGACCACTTGGCTGACCGAACAAGGTTTTCACGAAACAAGCGCGGTTGAATTACCGGGGGAGTTCTCCAGTCGAGGCGGCATCGTAGACGTCTTCGCACCAGATTGGGCCGGACCGGTGCGAATTGAACTGTTTGATGACGAGGTGGAATCCCTTCGACAGTTTGATCCCGGAACGCAGCGCAGCATTACCGATATCAATCAAGTTGAAATCACAGTACTCGACAATTCCAGCCTGCAGGATGGTCATTTGGCCGATTTCTTGCCAGCGGACACCGTGGTATTGTTCTGTGAACCCGAGCAGCTTGAGAAACACGCGCAGCGCTACCGCGAACGAAGTCCTGACTCAGAGACGATTTTTCAGTGGGACGAGGTCCGGAAGTCGTTGGCCCCGTTTGCCAACGCGACTGCATCCAAGCTTGCTCCGGGTGCTTTCGACAACAAGTTTTCTCTGCCAGTGGAGTCGATTGAGCAGTTCAGTGGTGATATTGGGGAGGTCAAATTACAGGTCGATCGTTTAACGCGTGACGCGGCAGGCAACGAGTTTGACGTTTATGTAGTGGCTAGTGTGGAAGGCGAAATCTCACGTGTCACCGAGATTCTTAACGCAGATGATTCCGCGCGCATCCAAATCGGACTCGGCTGTGTACACGACGGTTTCCGTATAAATGGAACCGTCGGCTCCAACGCCATCATCGGTTGCGACCAAATTTTCTGCCGTACCGACCTTCGCCGTAAAAGTGGCCGGCGGCTGGGCAAGGCCATCGATTCCTTTACGGACCTGCAAGTAGGAAATTTAATCGTCCACCTGTCGCACGGCATCGGGCGCTTTCGTGGCCTCAAGATGCTCGAGAAGGACGGGCAGTTGACCGAGCACCTAGAACTTGAGTTCTACGGCGGCACAAAGATGTACGTGCCGGCGTCAAAGATCGATCTAGTGCAAAAGTACATAGGCGGCACCAAACGCCAACCGGTGCTGGCCAAGATCGGCAACAAGACTTGGGCCAAACAGAAGTTGGCCGTCGAAGACGCGATCACGGATCTGGCCGCTGAGATGATCGAACTTCAGGCAAAACGCGAACTGCAGCCCGGGATGGCCTGCGGACCAGACTCAGAATGGCAGCACACGTTTGAGCAGTCGTTCCCCTATCATGAAACGGCAGATCAATTGACCGCGATTGAATCGATTAAAGACGACATGGAGCGTGAGCGGCCGATGGACCGCCTGTTGTGCGGGGACGTCGGGTTTGGAAAAACCGAAGTCGCCATGCGAGCTGCTTTTAAAGCCGTCGACAATGGATTTCAAGTTGGCATACTGGTGCCGACCACTGTTCTTGCGGAACAACACTACAAGAGCTTTCGCGAACGCATGGCGGAATTTCCAGTAGAGATTGGAAAACTGTCCCGGTTTTGCTCGACGAAAGAACTCAAGAGCACAATTGAGAAACTGAAAACGGGTGAAGTCGACATCGTGATTGGCACGCATCGATTAGTGTCCAAGGATGTTCAGTTCAAAAACCTTGGCCTGTGTGTGATCGATGAGGAGCAGCGGTTTGGCGTTCAGCACAAAGAGCGCTTGAAAAACCTCCGCAGTTCGGTCGATGTTCTAACGCTCTCCGCGACGCCAATTCCACGCACCCTGCACATGTCGCTGGTGGGAGTGCGCGACATTTCGAACCTTGAGACGGCTCCTGAGGACCGTTCGCCCGTTCAGACGAAAGTCACACGTTACAACAATGAAATCATTCGCACCTCCGTTCTACGGGAGCTGAACCGGGGCGGACAGATTTTTTTCGTTCACAACCGCGTCAAAGACATCCATGTCGTCAAACAGAAACTAAACGATTTGGTTCCAGAGGCCACAGTCAAGATCGGTCATGGTCAGATGGATATGAACGATTTAGAAGTCGTAATGTCTGATTTCATTGCCGGAAAATTTGATATCCTTTTAGCTACGACCATTGTTGAAAGTGGGCTCGACATTCCCAACGCCAACACGATCTTCATCGACCAAGCAGAAAACTACGGTTTGTCGGACCTCCATCAGCTGCGCGGGCGCGTGGGACGATACAAGCATAAAGCGTACTGCTATCTGTTGATCGACCCGCGAAAACACCTCAACCCGACAGCAGCCAAACGACTACAGGCGATCGAGACCTTCAGCCAGATGGGGGCAGGATTTGCTATTTCCATGCGCGACCTTGAAATCCGTGGGGCAGGCAATCTGCTGGGCACTCAGCAATCCGGCCACATCTCCACGATCGGTTACGAGCTTTATTGTCAGTTACTTGAAAAGGCCGTGCGGCAGTTGAAGCACATGCCCGAGAAAATGTCGATTGGCGTTGAGGTCGATCTACCGATCGCCGCGTTTCTACCTGAGGACTATGTGCCCGATCGCCGGCAGAAGATAGATATCTATCGGCGTCTGACACGACTGGAAAAATTTGGTCAGATCAACGAACTGAAAGACGAGTTGATTGACCGGTTTGGACCACTGCCGCCACCTGTTAAGAGATTGTTAAGCCTTTCTGAAGTCAAGCTCGAGGCGGCGACATGGCAAATTATGTCCATCTATCGCCAAGATAAATATTTAACATTCCGATTCCGTGACCGGTCCCGCATGGCTCAGTTGAACAAGCTGCGCCCAATGATTCGCATTATTGATGACCAAACTGCGATGGTGACCCTAAAGTCGACCGTCATCAAACCCGAGAAGATGCTGGCACTCGTGAAATCGCTATTGCAGCTGTCTTCCTGAGTCTTCTACAGTCTGTCGCCCGAAGACGTATTACTTTGGCTTCCACGGGCCCCCGTAAACTGACAGACACCTCAAAAAAATCTGGATCTGGCGTGATGAAAACGATCTTCGCTGTAACCATCGCATTGTCACTTGGAGCAATCTCGGCACCCTCCGTGAACGCACAATTGCCTGACACGCAATTTACAACCAAATCCAATAAAAAACAGACGTCTGACCCGTATTTCTCTACGCCAGCTCAATCGGCTGCCGAGCAAGATGCGAAGTTATCAGCTTCCAACAAGACAACAACTCCAGACCAAACCGAGATCTGGAAATCACTCAGCCGCAAGACGTCCAAGCCTGTACAACGGATCGACTTCAGTCAGCTTCAGGTCGACCCTGCAGTGAAGGCTGATCTGCTGAAAACAGCGTCCGCTTGGCACGCCCCCGCTGCAGACAATGGCACAGCAAAAACTAGCAATGGTGCGGTTACCATCGATTTCTCAGCTCCTGCCACCGCGCCCCAGGCAACTAAGCCGTTAGTGCGTCAAACAATTCAGCCGGAAAAGCAAGTCGCTCCTCTTAAACCTTTGGCGGTCAGCAAAACAAATTCTAGCTCAAGCCCAGCCCCTGCAAAGTTCACCCAGACGGAGCCGCAAAGCACGGTCTCTTCAACACTCAAAAAGAGTAGCCCACTGAGTCCACTTCCGAATTCTACTCCTGCCATAGAACAACCGAAGCAATTGGCTACCACACCAGTGGCAAGACCGCTCAAACCCGCCGGCGATTTCAACTCTGATTTCCAGTCCTCGGTCCAACAGGCGACCTACCAAGAGCCACTTGGAAGTTCGTTTGTACCCGGTCAAAACATTAAGAAGCTCCGAAGTCGAATCAAGCAACTCAGCGCTGCTCCGTCGTCCGACCAACCCAACCAAGGCTACCGCGTCGCAGACAGCAGCACCGCATTTAACTCGTATCAGGGAATTCCCGCACAAGGTGTCGTTGGTGAAAACTACTATCATCCGGGGGAAGCCAAGAACTACGGTGTCGTGGGTGAGTCATTCGAGCCAAGTCGTGTGGTCGCGATTGTAGGAGGCGATCCTATTTTTGTTGGCGACATGCTTTTTGAGGTCAACCAGTTAATTGAAAAACACATGAAGGGAGCCCCGGAGGCTGCCAAAGTTCAGCAACGCGGTAACTTGATCAAGCGTTTATTGCCCAAATACGTAGATCAGAAAATGTTGTTCCTATCCACAACCAGTACGCTCCCCGAGGGAGCAGACATAGAAGACGTTATCTCTCAAGCCGAAAAAACGTTCAACGAACAAGCGCTGCCGGACATGATGAAGAACAGCGGCATTAGCTCTACCGCTCAGTTTGACGGCAATCTACGAGCTCAGGGATCCTCCATTCGCCAAATGCGTCGCTCCTGGGCCAAGGATCAAGTTGGCCGCTACCTGTTGGCAGAGCAAGTCAACGTAAACGAAGACGTGACTCATCGAGAATTGCTCCAGGCGTATCACGACGCTTACGAATCCTACGCACACATTGCGAAATGCCGTTGGGAGAAGATTGAGGTAAAGTTCTCAAAAGCGGGAGGCCGTTTCGCCGCCAAAGACAAAATGGATGACATCTACCAAAGACTTGTTCATGGCGGAAACTTTCAAGCGATAGCGAAAAAGGAATCACATGGTTTCAAAGCATCCAAGGGCGGGCAGCATGACTGGACCAACCGCGGCTCGTTGGTCTCAAAGAAAGTCGACGAGTTAATCTTCACGCTGCCGCAAGGAAGATTGAGCGAGATAATTGAAACCAAAGATTCGTTTCTGGTAGTGCGAGTAATAGAACGCGTCAATGCGTACCACACGCCATTTGAGGAAACGCAGGAAGAGATCAAGAAGAAGATTGTCAACGAACGCCGTGACAAAGAATTTAAGAAATATCTCGAGAAGATCCGAAAAGAAATCCCAGTGGAATATCCTGAAGGTTAGAGTTTTCTTGCTGGGCTTGATGCGTCGGGTTTGTGAGAGGCCGTGAATTTTTGTAGACCCCGTTCGTTGTACCGCCTTTAGGCGGAATGGTCCCAGTCAATTTCTGGCTAAAGCCGGTGCATCGAACTTAATGCAACCGAATTGTGAAAAACTCACAGCCACTGAGCGACCAACGATCGTTTACTAACTAGCCGCTGCCATCGCAACGATCTGCTCGTACTCTTCTTTTGCAATCTCTTGATCCAAGTACTTGATATCGATCAGGTGCTCAGCCGGTCCTGCGGCGGCAGTATCTACTGAAAGCGTCGCCATCTGCCAACGGCGGTCAAAAGGAGTCTGTCGCAACGACGCCGCCTGTATCTTCTCGAAGAAGGAAAAACTTGTTTTCTTTCCAAGAACTCCGCTTCTGTAAACGACTCCGAAGTCAGTCCTAGCATACTTCACCGACTGACTCTTCTTGATCGCATAAAGAACTAGAACAGGAAAAGAGATTAATGCAGCGATGGCCAGCTTCCATCCGAGCGCGAGGTACGCGATGGCAACTAACACGCACGACACCGCACAAGCAATTCGGATGAATCGAGCCTGAGCTCGTCTCGCCAGTGGTATCCACTCATAGCTTTCCATGTTCAGATCGATGCCCGGTCGCAGCTCGGCAATGATCTCTTTAACTGTTGACTCGGGCAGCACAGGAATAAACCAGCGTCGAGAAACAGTCGTCGTTGCGTTCTCACTGTTGTCAGCTGCGCCACCAGCGGTTTCTATCCTCACCGATGCAAGCTTCATCCAGCGCATGAATAAACCGCGATGCACGCTAATGAACTGAACTCTTTTCCGAGGCACCGTCGCTGAAACCTTCGTTAGCAGTCCGCAACCAATCTTAAAATCATCTCCCGCTAGGCGAAGCTCATACCCGAAGAAACGAAGGATGTACCATCCAACACCCAAGAATCTCAACAGCAACAATCCGACGAGAAGTCCTCCTGCGATCAGGCCCGCCTTGCTCAGAGGCCCGCCATCACCGAGTATAAAATTCCAATCGCCCAAGTCTCCCGCATCAATGTCGCCAGGATTTCCTTGAGCGAACTGGAAATAGAATCCCATCATCAAACCCACTAGCACAAACCCTCGATTGCTGGCAAACCCAGCCTTGGCTAACCAAGAAAGAGGTATTTTTAACAATAGCTCGGCAGTAGTCGGTTGCACAGCCTGATGAACTAATTCATTTGACTCACCAACCGGCAAAACCTCACCTTGGACATTGGCGTCGCCGGCCGCCAGCGAGGTTTGTTTATGAATTCGTACGCCCGCCCGTAAACGTTCCATCTCCTCCAGCGACAACACTTTCAACACGGCTTCTGGCTTCGTGCCGCTGGCCGTTTCAACACGTACTTCGGCAAGGTCTAGCATCCGGTGCAAGATTCCTTGAACCATATCGATGTTCTGAATGCGCTCAACAGGCACTGTGCGCACACGCCGAAAGAAGAGGCCTTCTTGGACGACCAGTTCACCATCTGAAATTCGGTAGCGGATAGTGAAATAACGAATCAGTGCGAAGATAAAAGTAGGCACGAAGAAAAGCAGTGCAATTCCCACGTAGACCAGATCGCCGTTGGCAGCACCAAAGATTCCCAAGACCGCAGCGATCACATTTTGTTTGATCAAATCCGTCAGCGAAAAAATCACTGATAAGGGATGCAGATATCTGTCTTCCGCCTCCGAGACTGGTGGCGCTTTTTGCGACGCGTAGGCGTTGACCGGAGTTACCGAATCCACACTCGTCTCGACGTCCACTGCATCAACTACTTCTGCATCAACGATATCATCAGAGGGCAATTCAGACGACATCGCCAACCTTTCGTTGGCGAATCACTTCATCCCGTAATTCAATCGCAACCGTATGGTTGAGCCCCTCGATCTCAATGGAGGCGTGCTTGGTTCCGGCAGTATGGATCGTCAGGTTCCCTAGCGCGAATTGCCGCGCCAACGGCCCTTGAGACACATCTGCATGTTGCACGCGTGCCCACGGAATAGCAATTCGATGCTTCCAAAAAACGCCCCTTTTTATTTCCACCCCCACCGGGCCAGCAGACCACTTTACGTGCCGGTGCTCGATTGCTGGCCAAAAAATTGCCAGCAATAAAGCGACTAGATTCGTGAGCACCAAAACTACCAGCAGCAGCCAGTACCACTGAGCCAGCATTCCCGCCCCGATAGCGACGAGGCCGCCAACCACCGATGCCAAGACAAAGCAGACGGACATGATGCAGTAGACAACCCGATTGGCGGTAACACTGGCCGGGTCAAGATTGTTCCAGCCCGATTCTGTTTCTGTCATAGATCTCTCGCAGCCATTCGCAGGAGTTAGCCAATCCCCCACAGTTTCTCAAGCAGGAAAAACCTGCCTCTCGAGCGTGATCAAAGACGATACTTCATCAGTCAAATTTCGATCAATCGACGTGAAGCGTGCCTTCGTGGCACGGCGCAGCCAGCGTTATACGTTATTAGTAGGAGATGCCAACTGATTCAATGATACCCAATCGGAGTAATCGTTTGTAGCATGCAGCGCTACTTTGAATCCTATTTTGCTCAAAGCATATCGGACAAGGGATAGAGCTTCGTTACTGTGAGATGAGTAAGTCGACAAATAGAGGGATATCTGTAAAGGTGACCAAACCGTCTAGATTGAGATCCGCTTCTTCTTGGTACTCACCGCCGATTAGTAGATCGATAAATGGCGAGATATCAGAAAAGTTCACAGAGCCGTTTTGGTCAACATCCCCTACGACTCCGATCACGATCAAAGTACCGTCCGCCTCAAACGGGTCTGACCAAAGCTCGTTGGTGTAAACATCGGTACCAGACAACGTTTGAACGAATGCCGTAAGTGCATCGCGCTCGTTCTGCGTCATCATCAATTTCTGTCCTTGGCCTTGAGGGCCACCTCTCAAACGTATTGCAAGCGTTGGGTTGACCGCGGGATCAAAGGTTATGTCGTTGTAGTGATCCATCACCGCGTCAAACGTTGCCATCGACCCGTCATGCATCATCGGGCCGTTGAGCGTTCCAGCAGGAGAAAACAAGTCTCGCAGAGTCGGCGATCTTGTGTTCGTTAAGTCGACGGCTCCAGGAGAGTTGGCGACAGTGATCACGCCATTGTTTTGTTGCAGTGGGTCGATACTAAACTCGGCGCCTTCGTGGCATGCTGCACACCCCAGCCCACCCCCAACACGAACTCCATTGGCTCCAAACTGAGGCGCCTGGTTGAACAAGCGTTTACCGAGATTTTCTTGGGCAGAGAAGTTTGGAAAATTTGCATTAACGTTTCCGTTGACTTGAGAAATCCCGACATCAAATTTGGAGTCAAATGACTGAATGCTCCGAATGAACTGCGCTAAAGCCAACTGCATGCGAGCTTCAGAAATCGCATCGTCTCCAAAAGCCTTAAAGAAAAGTGTTTTGTAATATGGTGTGGCTTGCATCTTGACGATCAGGTCATCGAAATCCGGATCTCCGTTTGTTCCGCTAAAGCCCATTTCACCATGGTCTTGAATCGGCTGTGTTGTTTGCTCTTCTAACGTTGCGGCACGCTCATCCCAGAAAAACCGAACCTCATCACTAAAACGACTATTAATCAAACGCATTGAATGCCGGCCGGTCACTCCATTGACACCTTGGCTGACCACGTCCGTGTCAGAAAAAGCAAACGCTTGTTGATGACAGCTCGCGCAAGAGACAGAGTCATTGGAGGAAAGTTGTTTGTCATAAAATAAAACACGGCCCAAAGTCGCCGTTTCGTTGTCAATGGAATTGCCGGCGGTGTTGTCACGGTTGATGTAGGCGGGCACCGTTTGGTTCTCATAGTCCAACAGATTGGCCAAATCGATAGTCCCAGCGACCAAGAAGACGCTGGTTAAGAGCAGGAGTGCTGCAACAGATACGATTGTTCGAGATGAAGAGGGCATGGGGTCCTTGGAGGGAGGGTTTGGAGCGGTAGCAACGGCTCGATGCGGGTTGCTACCTGTTTCTAAAAGCCTAAAACGAGTAATCTACCTTAAATTTTTTTTGTCGGTTGATCGTAATAGATTTTCTGGGTTTTGGGTCTTCTGACCGTGTTTCGGTTATAACGCCTTTTTCGATGAGAAGTACCTTCACAAACCTTGCTCACCGCCGCCCAATAGGTTTGTGGTTTCGCGTTAAAGTTGAATTTCCACAACAAACGCCCGTAGGCGACGGGAGCGCATCGAGACAGGAACTATCGACGAAAACCAGTTGCAACAACTAAGTTCCAACGGTTTAGGGGCGACGGAAGTTGCGAGCGAAGCCGCCAATGCTGTCCAAGCCGCCCTGAATGAATCATGGTAAGCAATGGCCAAAACCAGCAAGTAACCACACTCAGGTTGACAATCCGGCAAGAACCGAGCGAGAAGCAGGCGCTGGTACTATTGCATCCGGGTCTATTGTCCTTGCAAGATGACGACGAACTCTGGAATATCGTCGAAGTCGACATCTCCGTCCTCATCGCAATCTGCTTCGGCCTTAAAGGTGCCGCCTTGCAAAACGACAATGAATGCTGGAATATCAGCGAAGTCTACTACTCCGTTCATGTCGACATCTCCCAGAAGTGTAGGTCCGGCGGCAAACTCAAAAATGTTCAGCGCCAGTTGAGCGTTGTCGAACCGATTGATGTTGGTGCCTGCCCCGTTAAGGTTGAAGAAAGTGTTGCGGTCGAAGTGGCCAATAATTCGACCATTGCCAGCTTCCAAAGCGAGCAGGGCTGCGTCGGAAGTAGTTGCCGGACGTGTGTTATTGCCGGGGCCCCTGATGGTTTGTCCCGCCGGCACGCCAGCAATGATCTCAGCAGTGACATCCGCTGGCAGCGTGCTGAGATCAGAGGGCAGGGTAAACGGTGAAACTCCTTCTCCATCGAAATCATCGACGCCGGCAAGTATCGAGCTGTCTGGACTGCGGAACTCTGTAAAACTTCCCGAGCCATCGCCACGATTGAGTTGGTAAGTGCCCCTGTCTTCGTTGACTAAGACACCGAAACGATCAAGAAATTGCTGATCAGATTTCTGAGCGTCACCTCGGACGCTTCCAAAGTTGGCGTCGCTAATAAAAATAGCACCACCTCCACCTCTGATGTAAGCATCTACTGCGTCGATTTGGCTCGGAAAGTAAACAGCATTGTTCGAGCCGAACACCACGACGTCGTAATCAGCCAGCGTGCGCGACTGAGTAATTCCATTGTTGGAGTTCAAATCGGCAAACGTTGCTGATTGAAAGCCACTACCGAAGGTAACGGCAACGCCATTGGTCGGGCTCGTGGCCCCCGCACCTGCTTCAACGGACTCAGTCGTTTGCTCAACGCTATAGCCGTTGGCAGTCAACAAGCTGGCCAGTTCAAACCAACTGTGATTGCCGCCGCCGGTCGAATTGTTGGTAAAGACTGGCCCTGCAGGATCTCGAATGTCAACTAACTGTTCAGTATAGCCACGGATGTTGAAAGGGTCAGACACTCCGCTGCCCTCAGTCGCACCACCACTTCGATCGGCCCCACGTACAAACAAGACGCTTCCCGCTTGTTGTGCGTGTAACGAAGTCTGTTCTAGGAGCGTCAGAGCTGCCGGAAAGAAAAAAGCGAGACGGACGATTGATTTCAAACATTTCACCATCGTTATCTTCTACTCCTTCGCTGTGATGTCGGGTTACCCACAACGTGTCGGCGCGACGTTAACACGATTCGCTCAACCTCATCCGAGATCATTATAGCCGCATGAAAACAATATTGCCAAACTGAAAACCATCGCCAACTAGGGTACCATCGATCTGACTAGCAGCTCACAAAACCCAAAACACCCCCTAAAGGATTCGAACCTCTGTCTTCGGACGGAAAGTCCGCTGTCCTGGGCCGCTAGACGAAGGGGGCATGGAAAAAGGCGCCTTTTAAAAGGCGACCAGTTCTCAGGAGGAAATATAACCAAAAAGCCCGCTCCTTTGAACTGAGCCAAATGGCGAAAGTCTTGAAACAGCGCGCTGTATCACCGCTGCTTGATCGATTCTGCAGAATAGGCGGCCAGGTGAACCTCGTGGACAGCAAGGCTGTCCGGCAATCGGGCAAGTTTCTCGTTTTCAAGATTCCCGTCTTCAGCTAGATTATGGGCACCCGTTTTCAACCTTAATTTCGTCAGAATTCCGTCAGAAAAGCAATGAGCGACAAGAGACAGATCAAAATTTTCGACACCACCCTCCGGGACGG
>CAZDBE010000060.1:0-1324 GCA_964503675.1 uncultured Pirellulaceae bacterium
CTACGAAAGCGCCCACCAAGCGTTCCCGCCTAGCCGTCTGGCACCAGACGATCAACGGATTCCATCAGATCAGACGGCGAATCCCAGAGGAGCTGAAACTGCTTTTCAAAGTTGGACGACGTTGCTTCTCCCGTTTATCGAACAAGGTAATTTGAGTAGTGAATTCGATTTCAACTCGGCTTGGTTTGACTCAGGCCAGAACAGCGCGGTAGCCGCCACACCGTTGGCGATTTACAAATGCCCTTCTACACCAAATCCGGATGACTCCGATCCATTTCATTCCGTCGGAGCAGCCGCCGGAGATTACGGATCGATCAACGAAGTCAAAGAGAAAGTCTACACCGACGTCCTCGAAATAGCCGACCCCGGCGAGAATGCGCGGCTTGGGTTGCTTGCCAAATTCGTGAAGAATCCAATCTCTCGGGTAAGAGATGGCACCAGCAATACCCTTTACGTCGCTGAGTGTGCAGGGCAGCCAGAGATCCACGTTGCCGGCAGGAGAATGACATCTGAAGATTACGCAATCTATAGAAGGAACGACGACAAAGTGGCAGAGCTTGATGGCCAATTCGTAGCGGTCGATGGTACGGGCTGGGCCGATCCAGACTGTGGATTCAGCATTAACGGTTCAACTCCTGATGGTTTAGATAAAAACGGCCCAAAGATGATAAACGCCATTAATGTAAGCGAAGCTTATTCGTTCCACCCCGGTGGCGCCAATTTTGCGATGGCGGACGGATCAACTCATTTTATTAACGATTCGATTGACGCTAAGACCTTCGCCGGACTTTGCACTCGCGCCGGTGGTGAGGTCAACGGGGACTTTTAGCTCCCGCCCAACCAATTCTTAACAGGACCTTAACAGGATCTTCTTGCAAAATTTGTACGATCTGTCGATCTTAAACATTTGGATTCACGCGCTATTTACGTGCACTCACAGGAGTAACATAAAAAACATGGTTACACGTCAAGGATTGATACTGGTCACTTTATTCGCAGTTGTTGCCTTTGCTTTTGGGACCGAAGCCCATGCTGTTCCGGTACAAGACTCGTTCGGAAACGAGGTAAGTTTGTTCGGTGTCGGATCAATTTCCGGTGAGTCGCTGGACCTTTCAGGTTTGCACGAGACTTTAACGCCTGAGCCGGGAACCTATGAGGACGAAATTACACCGGACATGAAATTCACCAACGACATGCTCGGAGGAATTTCTGCGATTACTTGGACCGGCAAGGGAGATCTCTACTGGTGCTTGCCGGACCGCGGGCCATTGGATGGTGCAGTGAACTGGAAATGTCGTATTCACCAAATACGAATCACGGCCAA
>CAZDBE010000060.1:1424-21578 GCA_964503675.1 uncultured Pirellulaceae bacterium
ACGGCCAACGGTCAATCGCGAGTGAATACTGAACTGATCAGCACGGTTTTGTTGAAAGACAAAAGAGGCACTGTATTCACTGGATTAGCTTCTGCATTCGAAGCCACAGAGAACCAGACACGGCGACTCGACCCAGAGGGCGTACGTGTTGGCAGCAATGGCAACCTGTTCATCTCCGACGAGTATGGGCCCCGATTGATCGAGTTCCGGCCAAACGGGCAGATGGTGCGAGAGATAAAAATGCCAGGCCATCTCACAGCAGCCACACCAGGTGTTTCTTTTGCAACAGAAACTCCGCACAACGTGTCGGGCCGGTCGTCTAATCGTGGCATGGAAGGGCTAGCCATTTCGGCCGATCGTAAGCACCTCTTTGGTTTGATACAGAGCCCTCTGCTGCAAGATTCGTTTCGTGAAAATCCGAGTGACTTCCCGTCCGGGGTCAACTGCCGCATGCCAGTCTTCGAGACATCGGGGGCCTTTTGCACTGAATATCTCTACCCGTTAGAGAATCGTTCAAACAAGCTGAACGAGATCTTGGCATACGACGAGGATCGTTTCATCACGATCGAACGTGACGGCAAGGCCGGCGCGAAGGCTCAATGCAAAAAACTGATGCTGATTTCAATTTCTGAGGCGACTGACATTCGTGGCCTTGAGAAGCTTCCTCCGAACCAACTACCGAAGGCGACGAAGGGAGTTAACAAAAGGGTGTTTATCGACCTGTTAGATCCGAAATGGAATCTGGCAGGGCAGGGGATGCCTGAAAAAATTGAAGGGCTTGCCTTTGGACCAGACTTCCCGAACGGCGACAGGTTACTCGTAGTGGCATCCGACAATGACTTCATCCGAGAGTCCCCAACGGAAATCTACACGTTCCGTATTCCCAAGAATCGAACTGCCAAGCGTCCAGTTTCGAAAGAGACGTTCACTGCGTCGCGCTAAGTCGCGTCTACGATTCAATCATGCTACCATTACCGACACGCACACGCTTTCGTTGGTAATGGTCGCTTGATAAAGGAAATGGAACTAGAAGACCCGCTTCTGCAGGGCGCTTACGTCCGGGAGAGTTTTGACATTGGGCTCTCTGAGGTTCCTAATCGTCGGTCGTCAACGCCACTGGGTGACAACGTCATCGATATCAGCCTGCCAGTATCCCACATCCAGCCATCGATCGAACTTGAAACCCACGTTTTTGAAATGGGCAACCTTCTTCAGACCAAATTTCTCGTGGATCGCTACGCTGGCTGGGTTAGGAAGCGTGATCCCGGCAACGACGGTCTTGGTCGGCGTGTCCTTCAATGCGTTCAAAATTGCGCTGTAGAGCCTCGTTCCCCAGCCCTGCGCGACGTATTGGCGATCTAGATAGACCGTGAGTTCTACAGCAAACCGGTAGGCGCTACGTGCTTTCCAAGGGCCGGCGTAGGCATAGCCGACTAAGTTAGCTTGCCTGTCTTCGGCCACCAGCCAAGGCAGCCCACGGCCTCTCACGCGTTCGACTCGTTGCTCGATCTCGGCCGCTGAGACAGATGCTTCCTCAAACGAAACGACCGTACGCTCAACGTAGTAGTTGTAGATATCGGCGATCGTCTGAAAATCGGCCGAAGATACTGGGCGAATCGACATGCCTAGCTTTGGCTTCGAGCCAATTCTTCCTCGGCTCCCACAGGCGCTTTGTTGATCGATCGAATCGGCATCAAAAACTTGTCAGCTTCTTCAACGTAGTCAAGCATATTAACTACCTCAAAATTGTTGGACAACATCTCCAAACAATCTGACATCAAGTCAATCTTCTTTTGTGCTGGTTGATCCATCGCAGGGAAGAAAGCAAGGTCGGCGTCGTCTTCCTGCCCCATAAAGTCCAACGGATGCAACAAGATAGAAGGCTCGACGCCAGCAAACTTGCACATCTTCAACGCCATCCAAAAATAGAGCTTGGCAAGCGTCACCGAAAACTTGCCCAAGTACAAGATATAGCTGCCGTGAATCGGCGCCTTAAACAATGGCATGGTCGTGACGGGAACCTCAACCAAACGACGACCTCGCCAATGCCATTCAAAAGGCATGTTGGACTGCAAGCCGTCGCGGACCTTGCCAAACAACTCTTTACGATCCTCTTTCTCTTCGTTGGACAATCCCGATCGGAGAAAAAAGTACAGTCTGGCCAAAGGTCCTAAGTAGGTAGGAAATGTTGAGCAATCATATCTGTAGCCGCGCCGCATGAGCGTGCGTAGTACCTCATCCGAAAGGCTGAACCCAGGACCACGAAAACCGACGGGCTTCTGACCGGTGATTTTCTGGATGGCGTTCTCTGTTGTGTCGAACTCTTCCTTCAGCTGCTCCGGAGTGTATAAGTGCAACCACGGTTCATGGTGAAACGAGTGGTTGGCGATCTCGTGCCCTGCATCTGAGATCATTCGGATAGCATCGTGATTTTTTTCTAGTACCGCATCTTGCCCAACGACAAAAACGGTGATGTTCATGTTCCTCTGCTCAAGAAAATCGATAAATCGAGGTACACAAATATCAAAGTAGCTAGGGAAAGATTCCCACTTCGGATTGCCAGCCGTTTTGAGGTAGGCCCATTTGTTGTCTAGGTCCAACGATATACTGGCAAGTGGTTTCTTATTCTTCAAAACAGGGACCGCTAGAAAGTGATAACTTGAGAGAGGAAGGGCGTTATTGAAAAGACATCTGTTTTCGATGCTCTTAGTTTATTTTCGCACAATACTAGAAGCAATCATCGAAATCATTCGACAGGCCTCATTTGCTGAAAAAGCCGGTGAAATGTGTGCTACCGCGTCCTTTGCGGCGATATTCATTGTCGCCAGTTTTTCTGGACTGGCTTTCATACATCTTTCGAACGCTGCCTCAATTGATTCGTTTGAATCGGGATCGAAAACCCAGCCATTCTCGCCCTCAACCACGCAAGCTTCAACAGATTGAGCATGAATGCTGCCTAGCACTGGCAGCCCGGATGCCATCGCTTCAATCGGCACAAGCCCCCATTCGTCGGCCAACGTCGGGAAGACGCAAATGTCAGCGCTCTGGTAAGCCAGACGTAGCTCTTCTTGATTGCAGTTCCCGAGAAAATTTATCTCGAAACTCTCCGACGATAATTTCGCGATGGCATCTCGCAGTTCGCCGGGCCCAGCAATATTCAGCCTCACGTTGTCACTGGGATTTTTCTCGCACCATACCCGAACGGCGTTAGCAAACTGCAAAATCCCTTTTCTAGAACTCATCACACCGCAATAAAGCAACGTCCGAACTGAGTTTACACTCTGCGATTTGGACGAACTCGAGACGGCCTCAGGATCGATGCAATAGGGAAAGTGAAAAAGCTTGTCTTCCTTGACCCCGAGGCTTTGCAAATACCGTTTACAACTTGGACCGTTGTATGAGAAAAAATCAACCCCGCGCAATATAGCCTGACGAAGGGTCTTACGAAAGATACCACGTTCTCTCTCGATGCGTTCGGACATATTGCCCACCATAACCAACCGGCAGTTGGTGCGAAACATGCGGTAGAAACTACACAACAGTGTACGCATCCCCATCTCATAGGAAAGAATCACGTCTGGGTTGAGGGCTTTCAGTTGTTTTCCAGTGTCGATGGGGAAGTGAATAAAGTTGTCTTCGCTGAATCCTGACGAATGTCGCCATTTAGTAGTGAACATCTTGCTCTTCTGAACAATCACATCCAGACCATCCCACTGCGCCTCCCAATGTCGATCGGGCTCCATATCGACCGACAACAAAATTGTCAGTTTGCGTACTCGACGCGCTATCTCCTTGTAAGCAACAACGTGGTGGCGGCGCAGATAGTTGTTGAGAATGACAACGTGCGCATCGATAAGATCGGTAGACGCATCTACGGTACTCTCTTCATTGGTCATTCCCACCAACGGTTGCGTTTGCTGGAGTGAACTCATCGGGAGAACCTCAAATTGCCTTCTGGCAAAGCAGTTTCCTTCAACTCACCGGTCGTGGAATCCACTAAAGGATCATCTTTAAGCAGCGGCCATGAAAGAGACATTATCCACACCATGGTCGGCATCCCCGCGAGGATCGCGAATATCACGTTCTCAAAGAGTCCGTTGACAATAATAAAAACGAGGATTCCGTCGGCTAACGGGTGCGAGATATAAAACATCGCCCGAATCCTGCCCAAAACCATCATCAAGCAGGCAAATCCGCCAATGATTCCAGTAGAGAACGCCACGTTCAGAATCATATTGTGGGTATACGACGAGTAACGTGCCAAATAATGCTTCGAAGTCGCCGCTCCGTAACCGATTAACGGTCGTTCAGAAATCAGCTTGATCGCGTAAGCCCAAATTTCTGATCGCCCAGTCGCACTGGTTAGCTCGTCGGCATCACCCGACTTGGAAATCATCGCCATCTTTTCTTCGAGCTTGGCGCCTAGGTCGACTTGCGTACTAATCATCATCAGCGCGAAGATTCCAACCATCGTCGCCACGACATAGTATCTTAGATACTCAGGTTTAAAAAACACGCGTCGGTAGGCAACCGCTAACGCAACAACAGTCGCGACAACTGAAGTTCTAGAGAGGGAACACACCAATGCGCCTGCGGCGATCGCGATAAGTCCAAACCGAACTGAAGATTTTTTCTGGTAGGTAACAGCCATAATTGTCCCCAGCACCACCGTCAGTCCTGCGTACTGTCCCAGAACATTCGAGTGAGCCAGACCGCTCATCCGATAGGCGAATTTCCCGTCAGGCAGCGGCTCCTTTAGAACACCAACCTCCGGCCATACGAAGAACACCAGCCACGAGAGAACATTGAACAATCCCAGCCCAACGAAAATTGCATTAATTACCGGCATGATACCAATCTGCACCAAAGCGCGCAGAGTCATCAACAGAACAGCCACCATCGAAAGCGTAGACGCCAAAGAGACCTTGGGGTCCATCGAAAATGGGGCCGATACAAAATACATCGCAATGATGATCACGACCCAAAACACAGGGAAAGACTGCGCAAGGTCACGCACTCTCCGATCCGTCAGAAACCCGACGCCTCCGTAAACAGCCGCAAGACCAATGCCGGCCAACTTCACCATGACCTGCACGTCCAAGCCGACCTTGTCTTTATCGACTGACAGGTCAGCAGCGTTTAGAAACGCAACAATCGTGATCAGTACCAACCCGACGACGGTCGAAAGAGGGGCGGAGAAAATTCGGTGCAGCGGTCCCTTGGAATACGACTTAACTTGTAAATTCACAGGGCGGTAATCGACGGACGCCATAATATTATCTCCCCAACTCTTTTGGTTCAGTCGATAAAACTCTCAATCTCAAAGTGTTGAAGAAGAGCATTTGAACATTGTCCGGCAGGTTGGATATATAAAGGTCGGGGAGACAATGTTTGGATGAAATCTGGGATTGAGGAATGGGAGTGAGTTCTGACTATGTTTGCCGAAACCCATTCTTTGTTAGACCGAGCCTCTGTGCAGGACGGCAATATAAACCGTTTCGAGAATCAGTCTCAGGTCATAGAGGAAACTTCGTTTGTGGATGTACTCAAGATCCATCCGCATCCATTTAGAGAACTTGATGTCACGGCCGCCGCGAGCCTGCCAGATACAAGTGCAGCCCGGCAATACCGATAGACGTTGACGTTGCCATGCCCTGCATTGCTCGGATTCACCAATAGGTAGGGGACGCGGTCCAACGAGCGACATTTGGCCAACCAGAACATTAAACAATTGTGGCAATTCGTCGATACAAGACTTCCGCAAATATTTACCCACTTTAGTAACGCGTGGATCATCTTTCAGTTTGAAGGCTGGACCGTCCTGCTCGCTTTGCTCTCTCAGTTCCTCCTGTTTGGCTTCTGCATCAATTACCATGGTTCGGAATTTCAGAATACCAAATGGCTTTCCGTCCTTGCCTTCCCTCATTTGCCGGAAGAAAACAGGCCCTGGTGCACTGAGTTTGATTGCGATCGCGGCGCCAATAAACAGTGGCGACAAAACTAGAATCCCAACTCCCGACCCAACAATATCAATGGCTCTTTTCCAAACCGGAGTCGTCTCACTGCGAAACATGATTGAATGGCCAGTGCCGTAATGCAGTGGCTTCAGTTTGGTGACCCTAGGTGCCGTGGCCAATGCAGTGGCGCCGGATGTCCATCCAATCGACGCCATCATTCCACCGTCCGATTGCTCGTCCGCGTCGTCAAGCGTAGTTCCCGATCGATGTGAGCTGATGTGCGGTCCGCTGCTTGAATGTGAGTGATCCTCCCTCAGAATTCTTCCGCCACCATTTCTAAAATGGTCATCATCGTCGTAGTCGCGCCTTTCCATGAAGTTGACTTCATCCCGCAATTCTTGAGAAATCTTGGTCAAGCGATCATCCCACGGATAAATCGAAACTGTTGTCTCGACGTTGATTCCATGATGAGAGGCAATTTTGGCTAAATCGTTTGCCACAGCAACCGCGCCAGACTGCTCGGTTTCCGGCAACAACACGGCGAGCCGAAGATTGAACCAACCGATCGTGTCGGAGATTCTCAACCGCCGAGTTAGATCCTGCGCGAGCTGGATGATCTTTCGGTCATCCGCTTGGCGATCCGAGAAATCAAACGTAATCAAGGCAAACTCCCTCGCCTCGTTTCTTCGGTTAGACCGCTCAGTTTCCCGTGCGATTTCCGTTTCAAACTGTTCTTGAGGTTTTACCAGAGGGTAACCGGAAACCTGCACAGGTCGAATGGCTTGGACCAATCGCCCAAGGAGCGACTCGTTCCGTCGTCGAGTTCTAATAATCATGTTTTGATCTGTCTACTGCCGGGGTTGCAGTTCAAGTTGTTAGTTAATAGTGTGAGAGAGATACGTCTAAGATTTGTTAATAACCATACCGATAATCTCAACACCTAAATTGGCGGCATTCTTCCGGAATCGGTCGATTTGACGATGGTCAATTTGGTTGGCCTCGATGATCAAGATAAGACCGTCGAGATAGGGAGATATCGCATGGCAGGCTGTCAGATGATTTGAGACGGGCAAGTCAAAAATAACATAACCGTACTCAGGCATCTTTTCAGTTAAAAGCTCGGGGAGAAAATCAAAAGGAAGTTCAAGTGCTTCCTCGTCACTTTTTTGTCCACACCCCATTACCTGAAGGTCTGTGATTGGGGTCTCATGAACCACTTCTTCCATTTCGGCAACATTAATCAGCAACTCGCTCAGTCCAGCAGAACGTGCCTGGCCAAGTCGGCGAGTTATGTAGTGTTGTCCAAAATCAGATTCCACAAGTAGCGTGCGCGTACGAGCGATCGAACACAGCGCGGCGCTGAGGTTGTAACTTACGGTGCTTTTGCCAGCAGCAACGTTCAGCGACGTGACACCAATTGCAAGAGGCCTGTTCGCTTGAAGTTTGTCAGCCCCCCAGCGTTTAACTTGGCGAGCCAAGGCGACGAAATGCCGTCTCAAGCTTGCACTGGGCGCGATGCCCATACGTTTGGCTCTTAGACGGTCTTGTTGATCACGGTTCATTATACTTTCAATCATCAGTTCACCATGTTTCGGCTAGAGTAGACGCGAGGAAGAGTTACCAGTACTGGCATTTCAAGGATCTGTTCTACCTCGCCCTCATTCAACGACGCGCTCAGATGATTGCGTTCGAAAAATAACGCAACGCCTAATCCCGCCATGACACCCATCACAGCACCCAGCGGCAGAAACATGCTCGCTTTAGGGCTGATCGGCTTAACAACCCAGTTAGGAGCTTGGATCACAACAACCGATGAAAGTTGACTTTCGTTGAGCTTCCCCGAAGCCATCGCTTCGATGCCCTTGTTCTTGAACAGCTCCCATTCTTGGCGAGCTGTATTGACATTGTTGGACAGCTGTTGAGAACGAACTTCCAATGCGTTCATCTCCTTCTGACGCTTCCGCTGTCTGGCATACTTTGTATTCAGGCTCTTGAGGCGAGCTTTCGCGCCCTCCAAATCAGCTTCCGACCTAGACAAAGCCAACTTTATGCCCTCGTAGGTCGGGTTCAGTTGCATTTCAGATTCAACTCGGCTGGACTGCTTTAGCTTCGCCGTGGAAACCCGCAGGACGCGCAAACGCTCTTCTTGTTGCTTGACACGTGGGTGGTCTTTTGATAACTGCAGCCTCAATGCAGCCAACTGGTCTTCAGCATTGAACAGCAATTCCTGAGCACGCTCGAAAGACTCACGTTCAACCCCTTCTGTTGGAACTGCTACACTCTGTTTAACTGTCTTGAAATCTTTACTTAGCGTCTCAGCCTTCTTTCTCGCCGAATCGGCTTCCACCTCGGCTGTGATGATCTGCTGCTCCAGCTGCGAAACGATCGTATCTAACGTCTCACGAGCCGCTCCAACTGAGAGAATGCCCTCCTCGTTGCGAAAAGCTTCCTGCGCTTTGAGAGCCTCGGTGAATCGAACCTCAGCGTCTACAACTTGCTCTTCAAAAAACTCCGTCGATCCCACGACCGAATGGACGCTCATGTAAATTCGCCGTGTCTCATCGAAGACGCTCTGGACCAGACGTTTCGCGAGTTCAGGTGAGCTACCCTTAGCGAATACTGAAATCACTGAAGTCTGTTTTTCGGAAAAGACAACAAGACTCTTGTTTAACTTGATCACCGCAAGTTCGCGACGCTTTAACGTTTTGTAGTCGTCACTAGAAATACCCTTCACCTTACTACCAGCGGATTTAAGGAAACTAGGAAGAGAAATTTCAGGGATCCAAGCGTCAAGGGGCGATTTAAGTATCTCTTCTACGCCAATTTCATCGACCACTTTCTCCGCAACTGCACGGCTCTTGATGATTTCCATGACCGAACGAATTTCCGTTTCGTGAGAGTCCTGAACCATAACGCCGCTGTTGGTAACGATCGGAGATATACCTTGGGAATTGCCTCCACGCTGAACATAAAGCCGGCCTTCGGAACCGTACGTACGAGGCCAGATCACATACGCGGCCAGAGTCATCACCATCACTAAGAGAAAGACCAGCACGGACTTGAACTTGTGGCGAAAAATCGCGCTGAGAATTTGTGTGAGCGTAAGCTGTGCGTTTGCACTCATTTTCGCCAACTCCTGTTGTGCAGTAAAAAACCGTAAGCGCGTCGAGCCAATTGGCTGCCCCGCTTTCAAAACATGTCTGCTTGCTAACGCTCTTAAAAGTTAGAATCTGGAAAAGGTAGATAGGGCTTGAAGCGAGGCGTTAACAACCCATTAACAGAGAAATCAAAAGCTAGTCAAAGTCAAACTTCGAGCCCAGTCTATTCAGAAGAAAATAGATTTTCAAGACTTTCATGTCAGTTTTAACGACTTTAACGGCTGACATCCGGGGTTTAAAGGAGCGAATGTTCCCGACCGGATTGGGACGATAAAACAACTGTTTGTATCTAGGTCATTCGCTGAAACTATTAGAAGTCGCAACGCGAGCAACGCTATTGGCCGATAGTGGACCAGTCCTAGCCATAATTTCATTCGCGCAATTTATGCGCACCCGCACCGAGATTGAGGAGAGTAGATCGAATCTCAAAATAAAGGAGGATTCTTTCTCATCGATGGCACATAATGGCGACTGCCGGAAGACGATTTTTTTCGGTAGTCCGAGTGTTTGTAAGGTTATTCACAAACGACACTTGAGACTCACGCCCGCGACTCTAACTGATTAAACCACGCCTTGACGTCGGTCAGATCGGGTATCTGCAGGTCTGGATCAGCCGTCCTGAGCGATTCTGTACATCCACCCCCGGTTTCAACCGCAATCACTTTGGCTCCCACGTGGCGAGCACAGCGGATATCGTTGGCCGTGTCGCCAATCACCCACACGTATTCATTGCTGAAACGATCGCCAAGGGCTTTTCGAGCTTTTTGCACGGCCTCCACGGCAACATCATTTCGATCAGCATGAAGATCGCCATAGCCTCCGAAAGAAAAGTAGTGGTCGATCCCGACGTTCTGGAGCTTTATTTCAGCCGCCTGCTTTATATTTCCAGTTAGCAAGCCAAGTTCGACGTACTCCAAACCGGCCAATTGCTCTAATAGGTTTTCAACCCCCGGAAGAAGTCTTGCATTCCGATCTTTCAAAGAACGCGGCAGATTCAAGCAGTACTGCTGGGTGAATTGATCAAAGGTACCGTCATGTTCTACATCGATTGCGGCGAACAACTCGTGAAGGATGCTGTTATCGGTACGTCCATGCATCGAAATGTCGGGAATCTGGTTGATACCAAACAGTTGCTCTACCGTGGCCTCCATGGCCCCCGCGCCAGCGCCCGAAGAAGTCGTCAACGTGCCGTCAATGTCAAATAAAATCGTCCAAGTGTTCATGCGGTTCACTGGTGAATCAGAATTTTCAAACTGCTACAATGATAGCCGGAGGATCCACCTAATGAAAACCCGGCCAAACAGCATGCAACAGCCGACTCAGATTATTTCGTACCACCGTAATCTGACACCGCCCCATGGAAGAGCAATCATCTCAAACATCATTTCGCGCGCGTTCGTTTTCTTCGTGGTGATACAATCGAGTCTTGTTGTCGCGCAGGCTCCGCAGGCGTTGCCATCCGCTGTTGCGATTGAGAAAATGATCGAGGGCCTCGGCAGTGACGACTTTCTCTTCAGGCAGCGGTCAAGCGAACAACTTCTGGAGGCCGGTTCCGCGGCGATACCACAACTCAGATCGGCGCAAACTTCGCTCGACCAAGAAGTGCGTTATCGGGCCAATGACGTTTTGAAAAAGATCCTTGAAACGGATTTGGAGGAACGAGCCAAACGCTTCCTTGCCGTGCCTCCAAGATCAGGTGATGTTTCCGAATTTCAACACTGGAATTCTTTCTCCCGCCTAGCAGGCACGTCCCGTGAAGCTCGGTCGTTGCTAGTGGCAATCCACAGCAATCCAAAATCCGCAGAAGTTTTGCGGGAAATCAACCTCAACCGTAACGCCTCAGAAATTTCTCACGACGGTGACAAAACCAAGTCTTTCGACGACCAATCGGTGACTAGTTCAGTCGAGGTTTATGCGGCGGAGATGTACCGCAGATCGATGCAGTCTCGCGCCGACCAAGCTTCACGATTGGCAGGCAGCGGAGTTGTCGAAGAACTCTTCGCGAGCGCGTTTGAATCGAACTTCCTTTCATTATCGCCGATAACTGTCCAACAAAGCGAACACAAACTGGCTTTCCTTAAGCTACTTACGGCGTGGTTGAAATCTGAACTTCAGACCACCCCAATGACACTCGCCAAACTAAAAATCATAAGTAACTATCACCTTAAAGCGTTCGCCGACGACCTTGCCGACGTTCTCAACCAACCGCAATATCCGCACAAACAGGCAGCGATCGAGTCGCTTTGTAAAATATTTTCTTCAGCCGACGAAGACGATCAAGCTACGTTGGAAAATGATGATTCCGGCGTGGTTGACGCCATTAGCCAACTTAGACCCTTTGTTTTGTCTGACGAAGTGTTAGTGAGGCTACCGCAAGCCGAAACTAAGGGACCCGTGGAGGTGACACTGGGCGATTTTGCCTTTCAACTAATACTTAACATGCAAGAAAAAGCTCCCAATAAATTTGGAATGTCCGAAGCAAGTGGTAGAATGTATATGGATAATAAGTCTATCTTTTGCTTCAAGAATCGAGAGGCAGCAGTTGAGTCAATCCAAGAGTGGTTGGCCGCTGCAGACGATTCGCAATCGAACGTAGACCCGTAATCCGATTCCCCTCCCTTATTCTATCTTCCTTGAGAATAGGCCAGCTTTCTTCTTGAACTTCCTTTTTTGTAGTCCTTCCCCATTCCGATTTTGATTGATAGGTACTGAAGCACTAAACAAAACAAAATGAGGTTGAACATGGCCACCGTCACCACTTCCACTGGTTCTAGGTCGCGATTGAGTCAAAGGCGCTTGGTTCGTCAAGAACCTAGCGGTCCAGATTCCGCATCATCTTCAAGGCCTGCGTTATCGCTGACCTATAGTCACAGCGTTCTGGTAAGTTTCCAAATCGAGCCCCGACAACTGCTTCCATTGCTGCCCAATGGGCTTGAGCCTGAGTCGATTCGATCCGCTGGCTTTTACGTCAACGTCGTCGCGACACATTATCGCCGTTCCGCTATCTGTGGACTGCCCGTGGTGCCAGCTTTTAACTCACTGGTTCTTTCTACCAACGTCAGAGCTACAACGGATGCGGATCTGAAAGGAAAATTCGTTTTCCGTCGTCACATTTCAAAAAGCCTCGCCGCCTGGCAGTTGCAGAGAAAGTTAGACCTTACGCCGGACGTCTGCGACATGAAATGGAAAGTTGGCACCAATAGTTCGAAGTCTCTTCCAGCGGTCAACTTTACTTGGAAAGCGCGTGAGGCAGCCAACTATCTGAAGGTGAAGGCTCGTTCACGGATCGGCAACGTGCTGGAGTACCCTAAAGCGCGCTGGATTCTAGACCATCGCAGTGAATTTGTGATCTCACAGAGTCCAGACGGCAACAGCCGCCAGCAAGGTTTGCGGATTCATCACGCGCACCCCGATACAAAATGTCAAGTTTATGACGTCGCTCAGGCGGGCTTCAAATGCGACGCTCTTAGACTCTTCGGTGCCGAATTCGTCAAAGCACTCGCTCGTCGGCCTTCATCTGTTATTCTCATGTGTGACGGCTCTAAGGCTTTTAGCAACGGTAGGGACATCGAACCTCACGGTTAGGCACCCTCGGGCGCCCCTGCTCCTCGCACTCGAAATACTCGTCATCGAGTTAGGAAAAAGCTATACTGAAACATACACCAGTCGATGGAGGTACTAAAAGCTGCGGCAATTTGTACTGTCACGGACTGCTGTATCCCTGATGTTTCCGGCTTCCTTCCCAGATTTGATTTCATGCTCAAAGATACACTTTCCCGGTCGATCGCTCTGACGAGTTGGCTGACGCTTACTATTACACTCGCTTTCTGGTTCAACTTTCCTCTTTTGGCTCAAGATGCCGCCACTGCTCAGATTCCACCTGCGGATGCTGTTCCAGCGGACTCGGATGATTCCGACACGACAAAAGAGAAACTCGAAGAAGCCGACGCGACCGCTGAAACAAAAGAAGAGTCTTCTGACGTCGCAGATCAGTCTTGGAAACGTGACGGGGCGCCTCACTTTATGCGCATCCGAGAAGACCGAAAGGGACGCCCCGTTTCGCTTGACACTTCTGTGACACGTTACGAGACCCGAAATAGCGCTGGCGAAAAAGTGAAGGTCGACTTGATCGGCGCGGTTCATATTGGCGAAAAAGAATACTATGAAAAACTGAACGAACGATTTGAGGAGTACGACGCACTGTTGTACGAACTGGTGGCACCTGAAGGGACGATTGTTCCCAAGGGCGGACGAGACAAAGACGCCGAAGGAGGGATTATCAACCCGATCGCGGCCATGCAAAAGGGCATGCAAGTCGCTACAGGATTGCAGTTCCAACTGGACCATATCGATTACACAAAAAGCAATTTCGTTCATGCGGACATGAGCCCCGACGAGTTCGCCGAAAGCATGAAGGAGAACGAAGAGAGCATTGGTGGATACGCATTTCGCGCGATTGGTCAAGGTTTGGCGATGCAGGCCTCTGGCAAAGGTGACCAGTCATTCTCCATGCTGATGGCGATGTTTTCCAAGAACAAAACAATGCGAATCCGTCGCGCTATGGCCAAGCAGATTCACGACATGGAGTCGGGGATGATCATCTTCGAGGGCAAGAACGGTTCGACGATTATCGACCATCGTAACGCCAAGTGTATGGAGATTCTTCGGCGAGAAATCGAAGCGGGCAAGACCAGCATCGGCATCTTCTATGGAGCAGGCCATCTGGCAGATATGGAACAACGCATGCTAGTTGACTTCAGCGCCAAACGCGGCGGCCAGTACTGGTTGCCGGCTTGGAAATTAACGAAACGCGTGCAGTCGAAGTAAAAGCGGGAATTTCGACAATATTACAGCTCGACCAACGAATGCTCTTTTGACATACGGCGGCGGACGGACCGTATCACAAGTACTTTTGAATCAAGGAATGCTCATTCATGGCTGAATCGCCCCAGAAGCTCAAGCCCATCGTTCTTTACGATCACCTGCCAGGTATTCTGGCTGGCTATCCGGCTCTGTTGTTTTTGTTGATGGCCCTGTTTTCGTATCTCCAATGGTTCGATACGCATATGATGTTTTGGATCGGGCTATCGATCATGATATTGTGGTACGTCGCGTTCCGCTTCAATCTTCCCAAAAATAAGTTCATCATGCTGGTCGGCTTACTCGGAACGTTTGTCGGAATCCCTGTTGTTCTCGAACTAGCCCAAATCATCAGCCCATTCTCATGGGCCGCAGGCCAGTTGGGCCAGCTGGCCCCCGAAGTGAACACGGGAGCATGGATTGTGATGGCGCTGGTGTTTGGTGTTATCTGGTTCGGCAACTTTCTTTGGAGTCGAACTCACCTGAAAGTTAAGATCGACGAATCGGGCCTGACCGTCAACCGCGTCGGCGGCAAGGGTGAACGATTCGAGTTGATCGGTTTGAAAACTGAGAATGAGCCGCTTGATTATCTTGAGCTGTTCCTGTGTGGCGTCGGTTCGCTGTCACTGAAGACAAGGATGAACAAACCCATCTTTAAGATGGACCGCGTGATAGGTCTTTATCCAACGATCTGGTTCCCGTTCTTCAAAAGCAAGTTGGCACGCATCGAAGAAATGCTCAGCTACCAAGGCAAAGTGGTGTCGGTGGACAAACAGGATCGCTTGGACGCAGCCGAAGCCGCGGATGGTGCTGACGATGACGAACTTTACGATGATGAAGCCGCGGGCATTGATGAAGACGGCACCAATCACGACATCAAGTAGTGCTAAATATCTTCCATGAACGAAGACTTTATGGCCGACAGTGTTGTTTTCGAGTACCACCACGAAGTCATCGCGTCTGAAATCGATGCGATGAACCACGTGAACAATCTCGAGTATCTTCGTTGGACCTTGCGCGCGGCCCACTCACATAGCCAGTCAGTGGGATGGTCTGCCGATCGTTTTCGCGCACACGGCGCCAGCTTCATTGTTCGTTCGCACAATATCAAGTACCGTTTGCCAGCGTTATTGGGCGATCACGTCACAGTTAAAACGTGGGTCAAGGAATTTACGAAGGTCTCTTCGATTCGAAAATACCAAATCATTCGGTCATCGGATCAGAAGCGATTGGCTGACGCGGAAACGAATTGGGTATTCGTCGATTATAAAACGACTACGCTCAGGCCGATTCCTGAAGAGATTCGTTCGGCTTTTTCGAGGTCATAGGCTTTATTGCATGCCAACCTCTAAGACATCGGAGCAGAGTATTTGTAAGCAATATATCTTGGGCCAGGCAAACGCGCCGCGCCCTTTTCGACCCGCTCTTGATGGCATTCATTGCTAAAGCGGAAGTTGTTCAACAACGAATCAATTAGATCCCACCAAGAGCTTGTTTGAATCTTGCAGGTCGATTCTTTCCCCGCAAGTCGCTAACAAGACGTTCTGCAACGCACTGTTCGAACGTTACTATAGTTTCCCAAGTTTTCTTCGGGCGTTTGAATATCGGCGATCACGCGACTCAAGTAGTGGCGTGACCGCTTCGGATGAGAGTTTAGCCGTAAACTCCGTCGCTCCGTTGCGATTCAAGTGGCATCCGTCGTAGAACCCTTCGTCCGCAATCCAATCCCGAGCATTCACAAAAAGCATACTGAAGTCAGACCTTAGTTTTTCCACAAATGCGTTAACTTGATCCGTCATCTCACTGGAGTAGACCTTTCGAATTCCTTTAGGCTCCGGCATCCAGACGATTCCACACTCGATGCCGTTAGCCTGACACAGCGCAATTGAGTCTCGTAAAGCTTGGCAAGAATGACCGCCCAACCGAAACCGCTTTGAGTCGGTGGCGAAGTTTTCGACCTGTTCTTCCATTTTCGCTCGTCCAAGCGGTTTATCGACTGCGATCCAACCAAACTCATCCGCGCGGCGAGCCCAATTTTCTCTAAGCCTCATCGGAACAAGTTTTGGAGCGAACCGGTTAAGGATATTGAAACGATAGGTATGCGAAGGAACCAGCCATTTCTGATACAGCGGACGCGACACATCAGCGATTCCATATCGGTGGGTGTCGGTAAAATTCTTCGAACGCATTTCGTTGGCCGTAAACCAAGCCCGTTCAGAGCCTTCAGTCAAAAATGTGGGGTACATCTCAATCAGAACAAGATCCGGGCGGATACCATTGTTGATTAATTTTTCAAGGGCCAGAAACGAATAGATGTTTCCGCAACCGGAGATTCCAAAGTTGTAAGTGATCCAAGCCCGACCTGACTCCTTGCGAGTGGGACCAACTAAGCGGCCGGCATCCAGTCCGTTCATCATTCGAGAGCTGCCGAAGGCCAACGTTACAAATGGGCGATCTTTTGATTGCTTGAGTTTCTCCTCTAGCAGTCTTGCTTTGGTCGCAAACGTCGTCGCGTCATCCAGTTTCACGATGCCAAATTCAACTGCTCCGGCCAATCCGAATTGCAAGATAACAAAGAATGCGATTGCCCATACAACATCCGCTCGACGGCAGTAGCGCAGTCGCTGGCGAGCGGTTTTGGGCGGTTGATTATTGTTCATCATCGTTCAAAACTGAAAATAAATGAATGCTTGGTCAATCTCTGGTGACAGAATCAACGCCAGTGTGAAAATTCCAGCAAACGCCAATCCTCGTATCGGCGTAGGTACGCGGTCAAACAAGTGGACGAAATATCGGCGGTGTTTGCCAAGTTGATGGGCCACAATAACGATCAGTAAAGCCATCCAGAATCCGCGCTCGTTTACTGGCACCCCGAAACCTTCGGAAGGGACGAACATGCGCTGTAGCATCAAAAGGGCATCGGACACAGAACTGGCACGAAAAAACACCAACGTTGAACAGACGCAAATGAAAGTCAGCATGGCTCGCAGACTTGTTCCCAAACTCGACTCCAAGCAATACCGTAACCGTGTTTTTCTACGACAGAACTGTCTGAAGTAGCGATGCCCGACAAGCATGAGGCCTTGAAGTAGTCCGAAAACCACAAATGTCCAAGCCGCACCGTGCCACAGGCCCACCAGAGTGAGTGTAACAATCAGATTTCGATTCGTTTTCCAAGAACCGTTGCGGCTTCCTCCCAGCGGAATGTAGATATAGTCCCGAACCCACGAAGAAAGAGATATATGCCAACGCCGCCAGAAGGCAGAAATATTCTCTGCCGCCAAAGGCATTTCGAAATTCTTCGTCAGTCGGAAACCTAACATGTTGGCCGTTCCAATCGCCATGTCCGAGTAGCCAGAGAAATCACAGTAGAGCTGGATTGTGAATGCGATTGCGCCCAACCATAGAGTGGAGGTTCCAAAAGCTCCAACGTCCGAAAAAATAGGATCCGAGTAGCAGGCCAAACGGTCGGCAATTGCCAGTTTCTTGAACAACCCAAAAATGAAATATTGCATTCCCAACTGCATGCGAGGCCACCGCCATTGATTGATCAGATCCAATTGAGGCAGGAAATTCCTAGCTCGAACAATTGGACCAGCAACTAACTGGGGAAAGAAACTGACAAACAAGGCAAAGTCGACAATTTTTCTGGTGGGCTTCAGTTGGCCTCGATAAACATCGATCGTGTAGCTGAGTGTTTGGAATGTGTAAAAACTGATGCCAACTGGTAGCACGATATTCAATGTCTGCGTGTTGAATGGCAGTCCAAGCAACATCAATAGATCCTGCGCCGATTCAACAAAAAAACCAAAGTACTTGAAGAATATCAACAGCCCTAAGTTGGTTGCGAGACTAATCGCCAGTAGCCAACGTCGCACCGAAACGCGGGCCGTGTTGCTGATCCCAATCGCCACGGCATAGTCGACTAATGTGGAGACGAGAATCAGAGAAAGAAATCGCCAATCCCAAGCTGCATAGAACCCGTAGCTGCAGAGCAACAACCAGCTTTTGCGAAGAATATTGCGAGGGAGGCACCAGTAGGTCGCGAAGACAATTATAAAAAAAATGAAGAATCGAAATTCGCAGAATCCCATCCGTGAATATCCTTGCGAGAGAGAGAAACCACTCTCAAAATCGAGTAGCGGAATTGAAGCATCCGACCAAATTTTCTAGTCGCGGCTGCGAGAACTGGGATCAATCGTTCATCCCAACTGGCCAGAGCCTATCAAACTCTTAAACCAACGTAACTATGACAATTCCATCGCCCGCGACGTGCTAGCAGAATGAGGGTGAGTTGGAGGACCCTTGAAAACTAAAACGGTTCTCCAGAGAAGTTAGTAGCTGGCTATCGAATCGCGGCATTCAACCGAGTCAGTGCTCGCCTACAAATTCCAACATGGCGGTGCAAATGCCCCGCAAATCCGGCTCTCCTATCACAAAACTTGGAGCAAGATAGACCACGTCGCGCAACGGCCGCACAAAGGTTCCCCGGTCGCGGAAGAATGCCATCGCCTTGTCGACGTCAATCATTTCGTCAAGCTGCACCGCGCCAATGGCTCCCTTGATTCGTACATCTACGACCCGGGGACATTCTTTCAACGGTAGGAGTTCATCGGCGAGAATTTTTTCGATCTGCTGAACCTGATGCAGACGATTTTCCGCGGCATCCTCCTCGAATAAATCCAACGAAGCATTGGCTGCGGCACACGCAGATGGATTGCCCATGAAAGTCGGCCCATGCATTAAAGCATGCTCGGAATGTTCCGAGTGAAACTGCTGGTAGACTTTCGCACTTGCAATCGTGGCAGCCAGCGGAAGCGTACCTCCAGTGAGTGCTTTTCCAACACACAGGATATCCGGTTTGATTCCCGCTTGCTGATGTGCAAACAACGTTCCAGTGCGACCGAATCCTGTCGCAACTTCGTCTGCGATCAGCAACAGCCCCCATTTCTCGCACTCCGCAGCAATGAAGGAAATAGCATCTGCTGAATGCATGCGCATCCCAGCAGCCATCTGCGCCAAAGGTTCGATAATGATGCCTGCCAACTCACGATGATGAGTCTCCAGCCACGCCGAAAAAACAGCGCGTTGTGACTGGGTCTCAGGAACGGCAGCCTGAAATTGTTCGATCAGATATCCCTTGAAGTGAGAATGCATACTATCTTCGGCATCGCAGACGCTCATCGCACCGGTAGTGTCCCCGTGATAGGCTCCTTGAAAACAGGCGAATCGTTTTCGCTCGGTCTCTCCTTGATTCAGCCAGTACTGCACCGCAATCTTAAGCGCTACTTCGACCGCCACCGATCCGCTCTCGGAAAAGAAGCACATCGCATCATCGCCAAGAGTGAGTCGAGCGAGCCGCCGAGAAAGACGAACGGCTGGTTGGTGAACAATGCCGCCCAACATCACGTGCGGCATTGATTTCACCTGCTGCACAATCGCATCGATGATGTGCGGATGGTTGTAGCCATGACAGGCCGTCCACCAAGATGCGATCCCGTCGATCAGCACTTCTCCATTGGCCAATGTCAGCCGAACGCCGTCGGTGCTTGCGACCTTGATCGGGCAAGCAGACACCTTCATCTGGTTGTAGGGCAACCAAAGGTTATTTCTGTCTTCGAATTTCAAGGAAACGGCAGTTCTTTTAAACGTCTTCGGTTTCAACTTCCCCGTCCGCTGCTTCGGTCTCAAAATCCTGTTGGACTGCTTGGCGATAATCTTCCATCGCTTCTTTGAGCAGGTCCGCGTTTTCAGCCAACTGATGACGTTGAGCAGAAGTAAGGACGGCGTTTTGAACCAGCGGCGTCAGTTTTTGTTCTACTTCGCCTTTGGAGCCAACGACCAGATCCATCAAAAATACTGACAGGTAGGCATCCTCCATTTCCTGACCGGGAATACTGCTGACATTGTACACTGCAAATTTGGTCGCCTCATCCGATTTCGGAATTGGAATCTCCAACAACTGATCGACGGTGGATGCTGCCTGAATTTTGGCAACCATTTCGTCGTCGGTGACCGGCAACACCATGATTTGCTCGTTCTCTGAAGCCCATTGTTGTAGCGAGTCGCTGTACGGCTCGCGCGACTGACTTGCGGCACGAAAAGGGCTTCGGAAAAAAATAACACCAGCTTCAATCGCCCATACGATATAAACGATGAACCCGTTGATCTGGTTGGCC
>CAZDBE010000061.1:0-21521 GCA_964503675.1 uncultured Pirellulaceae bacterium
TAGCCGCAACCGCTGCTCTAATAAGAGAAGTCCGCCAATGGCGTGCTGCAAAAAGCGTTTGTCTGGAATCCTAAAAAGGTCGGACAGTACACGTTGACGATGGAGGTGCCGCCGGCCGAAGGCGAGTGCGTGCTGGCGAACAATACACTTTCGGCACCGATCGCCATTCGTAAGGAATCACTGAAAGTTTTGGTCGTCGATTCGTACCCGCGCTGGGAGTATCGCTATTTGAGAAACGCGCTTGCGCGTGATCCGGGCGTTGACGTGGCGTGTTTGCTATACCATCCAGACCTCGAATCGGTTGGCGGTGGCAAAGACTACATCGAAGAGTTTCCTCAAACGCTGGATGAACTATCGCGTTTCGATGTCATTTTTCTCGGTGACGTAGGCGTCGGCGACGGCCAGCTAACTTTGGAGGACTGCCGCAATATCAAAGGCATGGTTGAGAAACAGGCGACGGGGCTAATCTTGATGCCAGGATTTCGTGGCAAGCAACTCTCCTTGGTCGAAACGGAACTAAAAGAACTCTTTCCCATCCTTTTCGATAGCAATCAACCGCGCGGCTGGGGCAGCACCATCCCGGCCCAGTTTCAACTAACGGAAGCCGGCAGTGCGAGCCTATTGACGCGGCTGGCCGATTCTCCGCAAGCCAATCGTTCGGTGTGGCGTAGTCTTCCCGGATTTCAGTGGTACGCGCCGGTACTGCGAGCCAAAGTTGGTTCACAGGTGCTGGCCGTTCACGCGCGCGAGTCAAATCAGAACGGGCGCATTGCGCTGCTGGCAACCAAGACTTGGGGCGCGGGAAAGATCCTGTTCATGGGAACCGATGGAGCATGGCGTTGGCGCGAAGGTGTTGAGGACAAGTATCACTATCGATTCTGGGGACAGGTTGCGCGATGGATGGCTTACCAAAGGAACATGGCCGGCGGCGAGTCAGCGCGGCTGTTCTATTCTCCCGACAGACCGCGCACAGGCCAGACGCTTTCACTCAATGCAAACGTGATGTCGATCACCGGTGAACCTTTACAAAACGGAAACGTAAACGTTCAAATTGTGGCACCATCAGGCAACACACAAACCGTCAAGCTATCACCCGAATCGGGAGATGGTCAGTGGGGTTTGTTCACTGGATTTTTTGTACCCGATGAAACAGGCGACCATCTTGCTACGTTAACCTGTAAAGAAACCGGAACGAGTCTTGCAACCAGCATCAACGTGCAGGGGTTGAAACGCGAAAAAATTGGACGGCCGGCAAATTTGGCTTCCTTAAGAGAGATTGCAGCGATCACGCGTGGTAAGATGGTGACTGCAAATCAAACTGCTGAATTAGTTGATACAATCAAAGAACTGCCAGAACCAGAAGCTCAGATTCGCCGCATCCGATTATGGGCGTCTCCGATTTGGGCAGGGGCCATGATCGGCATGTTGGGCGTGTTCTGGGTAGGACGAAAATTAGTAGGAGTGGTGTAAATAAGAAACACGTAGCTACCGTCGCCAGACGGTGGTCCCACGCTCTGGCGAGCGTAGCTACGTTGGTAACAGACTTTTCAATAGGTGACGGCATGAGTGAAGCACTCAATAAACCAGCGTTGAAAATCCCGGACCGCATGCGGAGCAAACTGCAGCGGTACCAGCGGAAGATCTGGACAGTCAAACTGATCGAAGCAGCCTGCGCGGCCGTATTTGGATTGCTGGTCTCTTACCTTGCCGTATTCGTGTTGGACCGATTTTATGACACGACGGCTTTTACGCGTGCGGCCATACTGATCGTCGGATCGATCGGTTGGGCATTGTGGCTGCCTTGGATGTTCCATCGTTGGGTTTGGAAATCGCGGCGGCTGGAGCAGGTTGCTCGCATGCTGAAAACCAAACACCCGAGGCTGGGCGATTACCTGTTGGGAATTATCGAACTGGTGGGCAACCGCTCGTTCGAAGGCACTAGCGAATCGCTATGCCGGGCGGCATTGGCACAAGCCGACCGCGAAACAGCCGAACGTGATTTCACCGATGCCGTGCCGCATCCGAAACATATCCAGTGGGCAATAGTTGCCGCCGTTCCGCTCGTGTTAGCGTTGTTGGCGATCGTGATCCTGCCAGCGGTGGGCAGCAATGTGTTCCAACGCTGGCTGATGCCTTGGAGCGATGTCGACCGATTTACATTCACCAGAATCGAGCCGTTGCCCGAAGCGATGGTCGTACCACTGGCCGAAGAGACCCAATTGGATGCGCGACTGGCAGACGGAAACCGTTGGCGTCCTAAAACTGGGGCGGTGTTGGTTGGTGGCCATCGTTTTGAATCATCGGTCAAACCTTTCTCCAAGGGGAACCAAAACGTTGCTGATTTTCAATTCCGCCTGCCGCCGTTGAGCGCCCCGACGGATGTGCATGTACGCATCGGTGACGTACGGGAAACCGTTGAACTCAACCCGCAACCGCGACCGGAGCTCGCCGCCATGTCTGCGACCATCGTCTTACCCGAATACCTGCAGCGCACCGAACCCGTTCGCAAAGACATTCGCGGCGGATCCTTAACGATGTTGGTCGGTAGCGATGTGTCGCTAACTGCGACGGCCTCACGAGAGTTAGCCACGGCGACGGTCGATGGTGCTGGAGCCCAAATCGATGGAGCCACCATTTCCACTCGGCCCGGCGTACTGAAAGAGTCCAAAGTGCTTGAGCTTCAATGGCGCGACGAATTGGGACTGTCGGCCAAAACACCAATGAATCTGAAATTGAGGTGTACCGAAGACGAGGCCCCAACACTGACCTGTCGCGACATGCAGCAACAACGTGTGATCATGGTCAAAGACGTTCTGACGTTTGAGGTCGATGCGGAAGATGACTACGGCGTTCGCACCATTGGCATGGAATGGTCCGGCACGCCGGCTGAAACATCTGCTGCCACTGCTGCCGCTGGTGAGAAAGTAGTTTTCGCGGGCAACCCTGAAGCAGGAGCCCTAGATTCGGTAACTGCAACATTCTCGCCAGAGCGCGAAGGGATCGAACCTCAAACAATCGACTTACGGTTATACGCCGAAGACTACCTCCCGGGACGTGAACGAGCTTACTCGCCGGTTTATAAAGTGTTTGTCTTAAGTGAAGACGAACATGCGATCTGGATGACGCGCCGTTTGGATGACTGGTTCAAACAGTCGCTCGAAACGTATGAACAGGAACAACAACTGTACAAACGAAATCTGCAGATTCGAAACATGGACGCGGCAGAACTTGATCGTCCTGAAACGCGACGGAAGATTCAGACTCAGGCCACCGCCGAAGAAGCGCAAGCCCGTCGCATGTCAGCTCTAACCACCGCCGGTGCATCACTTGTGAAAGAGGCGGCACGCAACGATCAGTTTGGTGTTGATCATTTGGAGAAACTGGCCGAGATGATCCAATCGCTTAAGGACATCGAAGAGAATCGCATGCCGTCGGTCGCCGATCTGCTGAAGCAGGCCTCCAAAGCCGAGGCAGGGCAGGGGCAACCCAAGGCAGGCGGTAAACAGACCGATGCCGAGCCTTCCGATGAGGCCGAGCCTTCGCAGAGCAATTCAAAACCGGAAAACGGCGAGGAAGGTAAAGCTACCCCCGGTAAGTCGAAGCCTGGTGATTCCCCTAACGCTTCGGTGTCTGACGCTCCTGAAAACCCCGGCAAGAAAGGTTCTTCAGAAACTGACGGCGACGCCGAGCAAAAGAAGGAAGAGTCAAAGGTTCCTTCTATCTCGATGCAAGAATCGAATATGAATCCTGAAGACAAGAAAAAGAAACCGCCGGGAGGACCGTCCAAACCGGCACCATTTCGGCTACCTAGCGTGACGGTCGCAGCGCTTCCTGAAGACGATGACGATGCGGCAGCCTCATGTCCCGCCGAAAGCAAGATGCGGGAGGCGACTGATACGCAGCAGGATCTGTTGGCTGAATTTCAAAAGGTGGCCGAGAAACTGCAGAAGTTAATCGGAGATCTGGAAGGCAGCACTTTTGTCAAACGTCTCAAGGCGATGTCGCGACGTGAGTTAGTGGTTGCCAAAGATGTGAATCAATCAACGCTCTCCGGATTCGGTGAGAGTCAACGGGCGCTGAAACAGGCGACGATTGACAGAACTAAACTGCTGGCCAAACGGCAGCAGGCTCACAGTAAAACGCTGCAAACGATCGAAGACGATTTAGAGGCTTATGCGAATCGGATGCAGCAAGCAAAATTCAAAACGGTGCTGGCGGAAATGCGAAAGCTGGAGATCGTGAAGCAAACGCAGACGGTCGCCGATCGGATGACGGCCAACGAACCGGGAACCTCAATCGCTCACGCGGAGATGTTGGCCGACACGTTCGACCGCTGGGCCGAACAGTTAGTAGGCCCCGGCTGAAAGAGCGGGGCCTGACCGGGCTCCAAGGCTGGCAGTTTGCCACCATCGATTGTTTTAGAGGTAATGAAAATCCTGACTGAAGAAGTCGCCCTGCGGGACGAAACTCGCGCTACGCAGCAAGCGAAACCTCAAATGAAAAAAGAGAAACATCGGGAAGCCGCGAAGGCGTTCACGGTGACTCAACAAGGCCTTACCGACCGCACCGATACGGTTATTGAGGACATCATTGACTTGCCCGACGGTGAACAAGATTTCAAAAAGGAGATTGCTCAGCTGACCAACGCCGCGAACGCGATGAACGATGCGGAGGAAATATTGGATTCACTCGATACGGGACCGGAAGCGATTGCCGCCGAGACCGAGGCGATCGAGTGGCTGCTGATGGCCAAACGCGCCGGCAGTGGTGGAGGAGGCGGTGGTGGCGATCCCGGCGCCGGCAGTCGTAGTGGCGCTGCGACGAGCGCATCGGCGTTGGCTTTATTGGGGCAATCGAAAGAGAAAAAGGCCAAGGTTCAAGATCGCGAGACGAATCAGGCGACAGGAAAATCCGGTCGTGATCTGCCGGAAGAGTTTCGGGCGGGCTTGGATCGTTATTTCGAGGTATTGGAGGGCAACAAGCAGTAGCCATTCGACAATCCTAACCCGAAGCGTGGGCGAGGCAGGCGCAACGGGAAATAACGTCTTCGGTTGCAGGCCGAAGCTTCGTAGATTCGATTTTCAACCGAATTGCCGCAGCCTCGCTCACGCGTCGGGTTTGTCACGTGAAATTCGACTTTGGAACTTTACTCAACAACTGGAATTGAGATGTCTCGTTTGTTTCTGAAAAATCTGTTTGTCATTTTGACTGTGATGTCATTTGGTGGCTTGGGATTTGATAGGGCTGCCGTCTCTCAGGCACAGGAGGTTGCTGAAGCAGAGATGGTAGAAATCGAGGAAGACGATCTCGACGATGACGATGAACCTGCCGCCGCCAACGCATTGGGTAACTGGGGAACTACGTCGGCCAAGGTATATGGTGCCAAAAAGTTCTTGCTGCACCAAGACTTTGCGGTTGCGGTCGAGGAGGCGATTGAGGTCTGCGAGCTTGACGAGCGACAACTGAAGAAGTTGAAGATTGCTTCAAAAGGCGCAGCCAAAAAGGCTTTCGAAAAGTGGAAGACCAAAGGGCTGCAGCAGTTCGGCATTAACTTTGGCAACGGTGATGACGACGAAGATCAGGAGGAAGAAGAGGTTGAGCCTGAAGTCTATACCGATGCCGATGACATCGACATGCAAACCATGCAGCTTGTCGGCAACATGATGAATCCCTTTCAAAGTAAAGTTCCGACGGACTCCAAGTTTTGGAAGACTGCATTGAGGGCATCGCTGGGCGAAGAGCAGCATCAAAAATTGATGGACCATCAAGCCAAACGGGATAAGATCAGGCGAGAGAAAAATGTTGCGGCAGCTATCGAAGTGCTTGCTTTTGAATTGCGGATGTCCGATGAGAAGACGGCAGAACTCTCCGACCTGATAACGCCTCAGATGCTGAAGGCGAAAACAATCAACATTCCAATGTATGAACAATATGTTCTTTACTACTACGCAACCAAAGCCAGCAAGTCAAAACTGAAAAAGATTCTCTCAAAGGCTCAGTTGCAGAAATGGAAAAGCGTGATGACTCCCGCCAAACAAATTGGCCAGATGATTGAGATGCAGAACCAACAGGGTGAAGATCAGGATGACCTTGGGTCAGACTGGGAAGAAACAACCAATTTTCTAGTAGACCTAGACAACGCTGTGGATGACGTCGTCGAGAGTGTGACTAACTTTGTGGAAAGGGTCTTTGGCAAATGAACTTGATCACGTTTTCAAAACGAAGGATTTTCTTCTGGAGTTTGGCTTGGGTTGTCGCTTTAGCTATTCCCTCCAACCCGTCTGTCGCTCAAATCGATTCCCTTGAACTGCTTGAATTACGCGAGGGCACCGGAGTGCCTGCCGAAGTTGTTGCGATCTACAGTAAGGGTATCCGGTTCCTTGCCGACGGTCAAAAAGAAGATGGCAGTTGGAACAAGGGGCAATCTTTCCACGGCGATGAATCGTGTGGCATCTGTGCACTGGCAACGATGGCATTTCTTTCCACCGGCGAAGATCCAAATTTTGGAAAATACGCGCGTAACATTCGGGGTGCGGTGCGCTACATCATTCTTCATCAGAACAAAAAATCGGGTTACATTCCCGGCAACATGTACGTCCACGGGTTCTCTATGTTGGCACTCTCGGAGGCCTACGGAGCGGTCGATGAAACGATGCTCTGGGAAGGGCAATCAAAGAACCGAACAAAACAACGCTCCATCGGTGAGGCATTGGAATTGGCCGTCCGTTTGGCTGTTACCTCGCAGAAAAAGAATCCGACCAAAGGCTGGAGATACGGACCGAAAGATAATACCGCAGACACCTCCGTTGTCGGGGCAGTGCTGATGGGACTGTTGGCCGCCCGAAACGCTGGGATCGCGGTGCCTGACGAATCGATTGACGGGGCATTGAATTACATGAAATCGATGACTGAACCCAAAAGCGGTAGCGTCGGTTACAGCGGGTTGGGTGGGCTCGGAAATACTGGCGCGCGAACCGCGATTGCTTGTCTTGTATTTTCGATCGGCAAACGCAAAGCATGGCCGGAGTTCAACGGCACTCGAAAGTTTCTCGAAGAACACCTCGAGGGCGCCAACCAGAGCTGGCCATATTATGAGCGTTACTATAAAGCTCAAGCATACTTTCAGGCCGACTACGACACGTGGCAGAAATGGAACCGCAACACAATTGCTGAACTGAGAAATCTTCAGAGAGACTCCGGTCAGATTGGCACCAGCGGTCACGGTCCCAACTATTCAACCAGTATGTCGCTGTTAGCTCTGGCGCTTAACTACCGCTTTCTTCCTATCTACGAGCGTTAGGCCGATATGAAGAATCACCAACAGAAGACATTCGGCTACCCACCGATCGAAATTGATCCCTGCGCGCACACCAAATACCGAACTCCCCCTCGCCTCGCAAATTCGAAAAGTGAAACAAACCATCACGATCAAGCGGCGCCCGAATTTGTGGGGAGAGGGGGTCGGGGGGTGAGGGGAAGCATAAATCAGGTGAGAGTATTGCAAGGGCTATTCCTTGCTATCTGCCTTTGGATACTCGCCATTCCCACCTCCCCAAACACGTTGGCCCAATCCATCAAAGATAAAAACTCACCCTCGGCGAAACTCGTCTGGCGGTCAGGCGATTCCATCCCGGGAGAAATCAAATCGTTTGCCGACAACAAACTGAGCTGGCAAGCAGGTAAGTTATTCGGAGAGCCAATCGAAATCGACGCAAGTTTGCTTCGAAGAGCTGAATTTCTAATTCCACTTTCCGATCCAGAATCAGCGCAACCTTTCATCGTTCAACTGATTGACGGGATGAGCATGACGGGACAAATCCTCGAACTCAACGACAAAACACTCGTTATGCAATCGCGGCGATTTGGAGAAGTGGCAATCGATCGGGCACGAATCGCAACCATTCTTAATCTGAAGAACTCGGGTAGTTTGATCAACGGTCGATTTGATCTAGAAAAGTGGGACGCACATCGAGGCGAGAAAAAGTACTGGTCGGTTACCGAACAGGGAGTGTTGCAAAGTGGGCGAAAGAACATTCACCTGTTCTTCAAAAGTGAACTGCCTGATTCGGTTCTCATCGAGTTGGAAGTTGGCTGGAAGAAAAGCCTTGATTTCTCGTTTGGCTTTGGTGTACCTGAAAACGCACGAAAGATTGGCGATCTCCCCAGACTGGAATCGTGGGACGGTGCGATCGTACTGAGCTTTGGCGACGATTTCGAAACCGTCCTAGAATCAGTCGATGAAACGGCAAAGCGTCTGAAATTGTTGATTCATTGGAATCGAGTGAAGCATCAAATAGTCATTCACGACGAAAAGGGAAGGCAACTGGCGCAGGCGAAACTTGGCAAGCCCAGAAAGAAAAGTTCACCCGGCATCTTCATTGAGAACAAATCGGGCGATTTATCGATTCCCGCGCTGGCTTTGCGAAACTCGACCGCCGACTTCGATGCCACTCGACCATCCATTCAACAATTGAACGAATCAACTACCAATGCCCTGCTAAAATCATTCGATGGCAAACGCTGGGAATTCAGTCCTATCGCCCAACAATCAGAGACCAAAACAGATGAAGAGGTTTCAGAAGTCGCGGCCGAGGATTTCTGCGGCGCGTTTCTGATCAACACTAGCGTCGATCAAATCGCAGGGGAAACGGAAATCCGATTCGCTGACGGGATGCTCGTCAGCGGTCAACTAAAAACGATCTCTGGTGGGAAGGCAACGATCAAGACGAATTACACGACCGATCCGGTGACGCTGTCGCTCGAAGGGCTTTCAACACTGAAGTTCGCCTCGGATGAATCCGGAGACAAGAAACCGGTGGAAACGAAGAGAGGGGAGATGGACCACCGGCTTTACACACGCGTCGGTGAAATCCGTGGACGCCTAGAACAGGGCAATGGCACCCCGGGCGACGTCGTGCGTTGGCGAGCGCCTGGAGCGACGGCGGCCGTACCATTCAACAGTGGCGACGCACGTATCGTGTTGAAGAAACGAAAAAAAGTTCCTCCTAACCACAGTGAAACGTTTGGCGATACGCTTTATTTAACCAATCGTGACATCGTTCCCTGTCGCATTGAGGCGATGGACGAAAAAACGATTCAGATTCAAGCATTTGTGGAAAACGATCTAATTGATCAAGCCTTAGTGAAGGCTGTCGATTTCCGCAGCGTCATCGTTACCGAATCGATCGCGGCTGATGACCCGGACTGGATGGTTGGAAAGAAGTCGAAAGGGAAATTCAAAAGTAATAGTGAAAGAATATCGGTCATTCGTAAAGCTGAATTTGGTCACCCTCAATTACTGGCCACGGGTAAAGTCGAATTTGATCTTTCATGGCGAAAGGACCAGTACGGAGTTGTGGAATGCCAAGCTTTAACCGGAGATTTAGCGGAACCTGAAGGCGGGAAGAAGTTTAACATCGTAATTTATGGTCAGTCAATTTTCGCCAGCGGATCCGGTCAAGTTGATCCCGGTCAAAATCAAATTGCGGCCGCGGACTCGAAAGCTCATGTCTCAATAGAATACCGGCTTGGTAAAATCTCAGTTTTACTAAACGGGAAAAGAGCGTGGACATCAAAAGTTCGAATGGGGCAAAGCCAAGGACGCGGCTTGAAATTCAAGATCAATGATCTGTACTCTCAAAACATTCGCTGCACGTTCTCGAACTTCAAACTTGGCCAAACAGCGACCGGCAACAGCACCCTCGTTGATCCCCAGCGAAAAGCGCTGATGCTAACGGTGCCGAGGTTAAAACGCCTGAACCCGCCAGGCCAAATCGTATGTGCCACCAACGGCGATATGCTGCGTGGCGACCTACTGGCAATGGACAAGCAGTCAGTTAGATTTCGAGCCAATCAAGAGGACCAGCGGTTTCCGCGCGATGTGGTGGAAAGTATCGTGTGGCTACACGCAGACAACCTCGCAAAGCGAGCGAAAAATGACGACGATGCAAACGCGAAGCCAGAGTCAGGCGAGAAAGCCAAAGGTAAGAGTAGTGAAGGAGAGAATAGCGAGCAGCAGGTCCAAATTCTGATGAGCGGCAATCGCCGGATGACGGCGAGACTAGAGGCCTGGAAGGATGACGTGCTATCTGGGCAGTCAACGACGCTAGGAGAATGCAAAGTGCCGATTGATCAAATCTACGAATTGAGAATGGGTAGCTACGCGAAAGAAGCAACGGATGTTCCCTACGCGGATTGGGTGGCAGAACTGGCACCAGAACCCAAGATGGAAACTGGTGGTCCGGGTGGAAGCAGCCAAATGTTGTTCGGCGACTCGTCTCCTTTAATTGGGACCACCCCAAAGTCGTTTACTGCCAAAATGATCGATGGGGAGAAAGTCACACTCAGCTCACTCAAGGGCAGGGTAGTCGTGCTTGATTTTTGGGCCACGTGGTGCGGTCCATGCGTGCAGGCTTTGCCGGGCATCATTGAGACTGTCAACGCATGCCCAAAAGACAAAGTCGCATTTCTAACGTTCAATCAGGAGGAGGGAACTGAAACCGTTCGCCATTTCATGTCGTCTAGGAATCTTGAATTTCCAGTTGCACTCGATTCGGGCGCGATTGGAAAACAGTTTTCTTTGGAGAGCTTACCATTAACGGTTTTGATCGACGCCGAAGGTAAGGTCGCATTTGTGAAAACGGGCGCCAGTTCAAACGATCAAGCAAAACTCAAAGCGGCGATCAATCATTTGCTAAGCGGGGACAGTCCCTCCCTGCCTCAGTCACCCGAACCTCGCGAGCAACCGGCGGGCGATCTTTAAGTTAAGCGATTTGAACACGACTGCTTTGGTATGCGATCATGTCCTATGTCCAAGAACTGAATCTGCAGTAAGAATGTGCGGACGGTTGTGTTGCTGACAAAAATGGCCCAAGATTAAGCGACCGTTATCGACTCCATTAACTCTGCGGACGCTCTCTTGAAAACTTCTTCCACCGATACCAACCACACCGCATCGAACCTCGCTTTACTATCTATGTGGGACGGGCCTTATGGAGGCACTCCTCCATGGAATTCGGTCGATTCAAAGCAGTTTGAAGCAGCATTCAAAACCGCGATCGAACTAGAAAATGCGGACCTGCAAGCGATCGTTGACCAGACCGAATCGCCCTCGTTTGCCAATACGATTGTTGCCATGGAAAAATCTGGCCAAGCTCTGGAACGTCTGGAATCGATATACCATGTGCATACTGGTAATTTGAACGTTGGACCGATGGCGGATATCGAAGCGCAGATTGAACCGCTACTATCGGCTCAGCATGACGCCGTGATGCAGAACGCTCCTCTTTTTGAGCGAGTGCGCGCCGTCTATGAGTCCAGCGATGCCAAAGTTGGATTGAGTGACGCCGAAAACCGCTTGCTGGAGAAGACCTACAAGAGTTTTGTTCGCCAAGGAGCACTGCTCGACGCGGACCGAAAGAAAGAACTTTCGCTCATCAACACGGGACTTGCCAGCTTGTTTACGCGTTTCAGCCAAAATGTGCTTAAGGCTGAACAACAATCGATCACGATCAATGACAGGGCAAAATTGCAGGGACTCCCAGAGGAAATGATTGCCTCGTTAGAGCTGCCCGATGGCTCCGCAAAAGAGAGATGGAGCATCGCCAATACGCGTTCGGCCATCGAACCGGTGCTAACGTACGTAGATGACCGTAGTTTGCGCGAGCAAGCTTGGCGAACTTTTTACAACCGTTGCGACAACGGGGGCGAACTTGACAACAACGAGACCGTCTCTGCCATTCTGCGATTGCGAGCCAAACGCGCGAAGCTACTGGGCTACCCGACTCATGCTCATTGGCGTCTTGAACCTCAAATGGCCAAAACGCCCGAACAGGCAATGCAATTGATGGATCGTGTCTGGCAAGGGGCGCTCAATGGAGTCCGTCAAGAAGTCAAAGACATGCAAGCGATTGTCGATTCTGATGGGGGCCAATTTCAAATCGAGCCATGGGACTACCGATACTACGCCGAGAAAGTTCGGAAGCAAAAATATGATCTTGATCTGACCGAAGTGAAACCTTACCTCCAACTAGAGAAATTGCGTGAAGGCATGATGTGGGCCGCTAGCGAGATGTTCGGATTAGAATTCGACGAAACCGAGACAGTCGAGGTCTTTCACACTGACGTCAGAGTCTGGGAAGTGAAAAAAGAAAGTGCGCTGATTGGTCTGTGGTATTTCGACCCATTCGTGCGAGAAGGAAAACATAGCGGGGCATGGATGACGGAATATCGCAATCAAGCAAACATCGACTCGACAGTTTTACCACTCGTTTCCAACAACTCAAACTTCCTCAAAGGTAAACCGGGAGCTCCTGTATTGATCTCTTGGGATGATGCGGTGACACTATTTCACGAATTTGGTCACGCGCTGCATGGACTATGCAGTCAGTGTAAGTATCCCTCGCAATCGGGGACGTCGGTGGCGACGGATTTCGTCGAGTTTCCTTCGCAGCTGTTTGAAAGCTGGTTGTCGACTCCGGAGGTACTTTCCCGATTTGCGCGGCATCACCGAACTGGCAAGCCGATTCCTGACGCGCTGATTGAGAAGATTGAAAAAACAGCCACCTTCAATCAGGGATTTGCCACGGCGGAATATTTAGCCAGCGCTATTGTCGATATGGAGTTGCACCTAGCTGGCGATGTGGCGATTGATCCTGCACAATTCGAAAAACAAACGCTTGCTAAAATGGGAATGCCCAAGCAAATCGTAATGCGACATCGGACGCCTCACTTCAGCCATGTCTTCTCCAGCGACTTTTATTCGGCTGGCTACTACAGTTATCTATGGGCCGAAGCGCTGACCGCTGATGCGGCTGAGGCATTCGAAACGGCAGGCTTCTTTGATAGCTCCACGACGTCCAAGCTTTTGTCAAAAGTCCTAGCTGTTGGGGATACGGTTGACCCAGTAGAAGCATTCCGGGAATTCCGAGGTCGAGACGTCGATCCCAGTGCCCTATTTCGAAAACGCGGTTTCCCGGTTGAAGAAAGAGATTGAACTTGGGCAGTATGCGCGGAATGCGATCCGAAATCGGTGTTTAGGCTACCGCTAGTTGGCCAGAATAATTGGTCAAATCTAGATAATCGTTACATTCAGAATCAAATCGCCAGCATCGAGCGTCGATACCGTACTTACCGGGTTTCCGGTTTTTCTCTAATGAGAAGTCAGTTTATCGAGGTTTTTCAATGCATCAGCTTATTAGCCGTCCGGCAGTCTATCTTGTTATAGGGATTGGTGTCCTTGCGCTATTAATTTCTCAATTCCAAGGTTCGGACAACCAAGCGCGGACCTCCGTTTCTGAATTGGATCCATTTGGCTCGTCGGAGACCGTTTCTGAAAAGAACCTTGTGAAATCAACTCCCGTTGTTGAAGCCATCTCGAGTCCAGCGAGTGTCAATCGAGTCGAAATGGTCCGTGATGAAATGACTTCAACCGAGTCTTATCAGCAGACCAACGCGTCACTGCTAAATAACGACACCGCTGAAACTCAGCCAGTTGAAGCAGCTTCTGTTGTAGAGACCTTTGATTCACCACTTGAGTTGGTAAATGACGATGCGGTCGAGGCTAAAGTTCCGACCGTCAATCCAATCAATGCGATTGATGACAGTCTGACAGTACTTGAGCTGGACGGGCCCATCTCGCTTGATAGCGAAGCATCCAAAGAACGCTACCAACTAGACGATATCGCTGGGGCGATCGTCGAAGTTACTGAAGAAGTTGTTGAAACCACCACCTCCAGCATCGATCCGCTTGCTCAGAATGATGAGCCCAAGACAGATGCTCAACCGACTGCAACATTCGAAAACACCAAAGCCCGTATCCTAAAAGGAACAGAGGATTCCATGCGTCCTCGCGGATGGAGAACAAACCCATTCATAGCTGAAAGTACACCCGTCAGTGAGTCCGTTGTGATCGAGACATCAGGCAACGAAACGTTGCCGACCCCTGACATTGATGAATCTTTGAGTTTGGACACAATCAGCTCGACACAAATCAACGAGGCTGATCCAGTCTCAACGGTGGGGAACTTTGAGCCTGAAAATGCCCCGTCGGTTGTCAACGTAATCCCGTCTAGAGAGCAACCGATGCAATCGGTAATGTCAGTAGAGCCACAATTTAGCCAACCCAACGAATCCTTGCCGACCGTGATCGGGTTACCTGATTCGGTTGCGCACAAGGCAGTCCACAACATTGAGTACGGAAAGTCTCTATCACGACGAGGAGCAGCATTTGCCGCTCGGCAAGAGTTCTACTCTTCTTTGCGAATTCTAGCACAAGCTCACGACACCCAAGCAGGTGGCACCGCTTATACTCAAGCGTTGCGGGATGCCATCATTGCTCTGAAAGAGGCCGAAGACTTTATCGTTTCGGATACAGAAACGCAAATCGGTCTTAATGTCGATGCGGTTGTTGAAGGCCACTCCACGAAGCTCATTTCAGCGACCGAAGCATCCAACATGACTGCCATCGAGGCGATGCAACGCTACTTCGCGTTTGCCAGCTCTCAGCTTCGAGTCTCCAGCGGCCAGAACGCCGTTGCGGCTGAGGCACTGTACTGCTTAGGAAAACTGCATACGGTCCAAGCCAAGTTTGGAACCAACGCATCTAAGCTCGACATCGCCAAGGCGATTGTATTTCACCAGGCTGCGATAGCTTCCGACGGATCAAACTTCCGGTCTGCCAACGAGCTTGGTGTATTGATGGCCAACAGCGGCCGGTTGCAAGAATCGCAAGACATGCTCAAAAGAAGTCTTCAAATTCAACAGCTCCCTCAAGCTTGGAAGAATCTTGCTGTCGTTCATCAGCGCAGCGGCCAAGACCAACTAGCTCAGTTAGCGCAAAAGGAGTTCCTAATTTCATCCCAACAAAACAGCACCGGCATGTCTGACAATACCATTCGGTGGGTTGAGACAGCGCAGTTCAACCAAGGGACGCCACTGGAACTTCGGCAAGGTGCACCACAACAAAAGACACTTCAGCCAACTCCACCGAGAAACGCAAACAAGCCCACTATCAGCCAACGCTTGAAAAGCTTGTTTTAAGCCACATCGATGGACCTGAAACCACGAATCAAAATAGTTTACTCTCAGTATTGACTTCAACGTCTGAATTTTTCGAAGGCACGGATGCCATGAATAAACCCCATTTCAAACAACTTCTCTTGTCTAGCGCAGCCCTGCTCGCTACAGGAATCGGTTGCTTCGCTGTACTGGATGGATCTCCATCAGACATCCCTGTTTCCAATCATGTTATTCAGGCAAGCAGCGAACAAGCCACAAGTTCGGGCGGCACCTCATCGGTAGTCAGCCAAGCCGTATTCAATGACACAGGTGAGTTTCTTCAAGACGGTAAAATCATCCGTGACAACAACATTCGGCTCTGTCAAGGATACGACAACGCTTGCTCAAATTGCAATGGTGAAGGTGGTTGCTCCTGCGGACATGCTGGTCAACCGGAAGTTGTCACCGCAAACTATGAAGCTGGTTTTGAAGGCACTAACAAGCCGTACCGATCTAACGCGGTGAAACATTTTGCAGGTGTCAATGAACACACCCATCACACACTCGGAGCTGAGCCAAGTTGGCGCGACGCTCAAATGATTCCTTGGGAGGCATTTGCCTACGGTGAATACATCGGGCCACATCGGACACCACACGTTTCTGAGTACCGCTTGCGTGTGGCTGACCAACTCGAATTTGTCTACATTCTGACACGTGAGAAATCCCCAGAAGCTTATCGGTTCTACGTTGGCGACACGATCTCGATTTCATCTGCGATCGACTCCAGTATCAACGTACCGACAATTGCCATCCAAAACGACGGGGCTGTCTCCCTAACTCTAATCGGTCAGGTGCGCGTCGCAGGTAAGACAATCGATGACCTTCAGCGCGAACTAAACGAACGATACTCCAAGTACTTTCAAAATCCGTCGATCGTAGTTCAGGTAATCCAAGGCGATACGCCCCTGCAGGATTTGCTAAATTCGGTTGATGCTCGTGCTGGTACAGGCGGTCAGTCAAGAGCAGCAACCGTCTCTCCAGACGGCACCGTGCAGCTGCCATTGATCGGCAGTGTTCCAGCTATCGGCCTTTCTTTGGACGAAATTGAGAGAGAGGTCAATGCTCGCTATCGCACGAAACTTGCAGGCATCTCTGTTACGCCAATTCTAACCGAACGGGCACCTCGATTCATCTACGTCGTCGGACAGGTCGACCAGCCTGGCCAATTTGAGCTGACGGGGCCGACTACGGCGATGCAAGCCATCGCACTCGCGGGAGGAGAACTGGTCGGTGGAAATCTACGCCAGATCATTGTTTTTCGACGCGATCAAAACTGGCGTTTGACAGCCACCAAGCTTGATTTGGCAGGTGCAGTCCTAGGAAAACGTCCGCATCCTTCGGATGAGATCTGGCTACGAGATTCCGACATTATTTTGATTCCTCGTACGCCTGTTCGTCGGTTCTCAGATCAGGTCAACCTCTATCTGACGGCGACGCTCTACTCGATCTTTCCGCAACAAGGTGTCGCGTTTAACTTCGACGATTTCACAAGTCTATAAAGTCAGAGTTTCCGCAGAATCGCCGGAACCCTTTTCAAAGAACTGCCTAAAATCCCAAACGCCGCTGAATGCTTGAAGTTCAGCGGCTTTTTTCGTGCGCCCAACGATGTTTACAATCTGAAGCCCCTGCAAATGCCTAGACTGCCCTAGGTGTCAGAATAAAAATTTGCATTGGCCGATACTATTCTCCATAATGCAGCAAAGGGGTTGGAGAAAACAAGTGCCGTCGCAGCGCGGACTTGATGGACGTTTGCCCAAGTATTTCTTTTCTCTCAGGGGCAGTACACCCCAAGTGCATGGTTGAAGTTCTAGTGATGCACTCCGCGATTGCACACCAATCGATGCAGCTTATTTTGAAACACGCCCTCTATTCTCGAGGCAGAAATGGATCTTGGTCAGCTACGGTATTTCAGCAAAATTGTAGAACATCGTAGCTTTACCAAAGCCGCGCGCGATTGTTCTGTGTCGCAACCCGCGCTCAGCCAACAGATTGGCAAACTGGAAAAGGAATTGGGGCAGCCTCTGTTTGAGCGTCAGGGAAGGTCGATCCGCCTAACGCCCGCAGGGCAATTGCTTCATGTTCAAGCTGATAGAATCCTTCAACTGGCGGACGATGCAAAGAAGCAGATTACCGACGATGGCGAAACAGGGCGAATTTGTATCTCCGCAATTCCAACAATCGCACCTTATCTTGTCCCCGCGATCCTCAAAAGCTTGAAAGGTCAATTTTCGAAAGCGAACTTCATCATCAGCGAGGATAAGACCGAAGACCTGCTCAAGCGATGCTCTAACGGCGACGTTGATGTGGGGATATTGGCTTTGCCAGCGAGTGCAAAATACCTGACGATCGAGTCCATGTTCAAAGAAGAATTGATGCTGGCCCTTTCTTCGAACAACCCGCTTTGCAAAAAGACCCGCCTCGTTGGTGACGATCTCAAGGACGAACCGTTTGTTCTACTCCGTGACACCCATTGCTTGGTAGACTCCATCGAGTCATTTTGTAACGGCAACAATTTCCAGCCCGTTGCGACATCGCGTATCGATCAATTAACGACCGTTCAGCACTTGGTCGCTTTAGACCACGGAATTTCCTTCGTCCCCAAAATGGCCTCGGCGATCGACTTGGACGGTAAGGTTGTCTACCGAAGCATGAGCGAGAATCAGCCGTCTCGCAACGTAGCGCTTTGCTGGAACCCCTATCGCTATCAAAGCCGTTTGTTGGCCCGGTTCATCGATGCCGTCAAACAGTTGTGCCGTACAAGTGTTGCGCAACAACAGCATGCCATTCCTCAAGACGCGATCCTGAGAAGCGATGCCGCCAGTTTGAAGTCGGAACTGATGATGCCCAGCCATAAGAAATCAGGCGAAAAAGCACAGCAGGATTGACCGATTCGATTCTATCTCTTGTCCAGCAACAAGCCGGCTTCTTGCACAAATTCATCGTACGGAACATTCAAGCTTGCAACCACTCCTTCGTGGTTTAGCATCAGCAAATATGGCACCTGAGTGACGGGGAACCGCTCCAACAACGCGGGTCTCTTTGAGCCGCTCCAAGTGCAAAGAGTTACCGCCGAATCCTGCCTCTTCAGATTCGTGTCAGCGAAATCTCTCGACGGCTTTACCGGAACCGCGATGGATTTGATAGGAGCCGAGTTGTTGAAAAACTGGACCGCATGATGGCTAAACTCGCTCATATACTTGCTCGATCGTGGGTCAGCGTCGGGCGAGAAGAACAGTATCATGACGACTCGGTTCTTGAAAATCTGTTCATCGAGTGGTTTCGATAAATGATCAACTCCGGCCAGTGACAGCGGTTGGCCAATTTGATCTAGGCGACCAATCCCATTGTGGCCGAGGACTTTCAGCAGATCCCCCACCTTATCTCCGGTCCGGCCGCTACCACAATCTATCATCGTCTGGTAGATATTTCTGGCAGGTTTCGTATCGCGTTGGCCTTCAAACCAGTTTGCCACTTTATTTACGTCCATCACGACCAAACGCCCACAATCATCGTGCTCCAACAACTCAACGGACTGTTTCTCCAACTCCCTCTGACCCGCTTTTCCGTTTGCATAGCGGTTCACATACAAGTCTTTGTAGTTTGCCTTAATCAGATAGTAGCGGTTCGAAAAATACGAATACAGTTCGAAGGCAGGATGATCTTTATCAGGTCTAGATCGCAGTAAATCCTCGCCCAACCGTTTAGCAGTCTCAACATCATTCTCAATACATGCATCAAACTGCTGACGCATCGATCCAAGTACTGTGTCATCGTTGGGAAATCGCTGCAGCGTTTCTTCAAGCGCCGTTGTAAATTTCTCCAACTCCATCCGTCCGCCAATCACCTCGAACAATACGTAGGTCAGCCTACAAATGTGGGCCTCACGGTAAACTTCCGGATTTGTGTCGTTAAGATACTTTTCAAAACACGCTTTAAAATTGTCGGAACTGGTCTGCGAAGGGATACTTCCAAGGGCATGGAGTCCATAAAGCGACTTTCGATTTCGCAACAAGGTTCGGGTTGCAAATTCTTTGACTTCGCTCGCGGCATCGGAATCTGCAATACGCTCGGCCACCTGATTTTGCTGTTGCAAAAGATAGACACGCGTTGTTGGATTGGTCGTCTTTTTGATTTCATCCCGCTGCTCGGTCAATCGCGTGACCAATTGCTCCGGCGTTGCCGTCTTGAGAAAGACGTCGAACTTACTGGCCAACGGCGCAGACGGAGTTTTCTTTCCTGAATCCGCGCGAACCACAGGAGCTTCCAGAAAAAAGAAGCTATACACCCACATCCCTAAAACCAACGTGGTGGTCATACCAGCCACCAAAGCAATGAAGCTGCTATTACCACCTTCGGAGCTAGACTTACCGAATCCCTTGGCGGACTTCCGCTTTCTTCGTTTCGAACTTCGTCGTCGCTTACGTTTGTTCATTCGGATCTTCTAAAACCTGACGGAAATCGAGAAGGGGTTCATATAAGGTTGGGTTGGGGCAAGCCGATCTGATAGCCAGCCATCGCTTCATACGGCCAACAATTACGGCAACTCAATCGTTGGGCCATCTGAAGCGCCTTCGCCTGCGGGGGCCTCGGCAGTTTGAGAAGTCATTTGCATGAATGCCATTCGGAACTGATGCAGACTTTCGGTCAGCATCTGTTTTTCCTCTTCATTCAGATTACCCTCAGTTTTCTCCTCCAACACGCCCAGCAAGTCAATAAAATGCTTGGCCATCCCCAGATCAACTGGCGGCTGTTGCCCGGATGGATCGGGGAGAAACCCCAACGCCATCATGACTTGAGAGCTGAGCATTGAGATCAAAAACGACATCGACGCTGGAGGAATTTCTTGCCCTCCGGGTCCGGTTGGAGGCGCACCTTCAGCAGCCGGCGTCGCGCTCTCTTGCTCGCGTAACTGCTCTTTCTCCTTCTGAACTTGGTCTTTCCAGTCTTCGTCAACAATGATTTTTGGTTCGTCGCTCATGGTCCTGCATTTCTTATTTATTTTGATGGTGCAACCAACAGTAAATCCGCTGGTCAGTATAACTATTGAATGGGGGCCGCTTCGGGAAAAGGCTCTTTTTTCTTCTTACCTGTCGCCGCGTGGACGAATCCGGAGAACAAAGGATGAGCACAGGTCGGCTTGGACTTGAATTCTGGATGGTACTGAACCGCGACAAACCATGGATGATCTTTAACCTCAACGATCTCTACCAGCGAGTCATCCTTGCTGGTGGCGGCAATCACCAAACCATTGGCTTCGAGTTGTTGTCGATAGGAGTTATTAAACTCATAGCGATGGCGATGACGCTCGTTGACTTCGTCAGCTTCGTAGCACTCCATTGATTTCGTTTCCGGTTTGAGCTGGGAAATCTGAGCCCCCAACCGCATCGTACCGCCTTTTTCGGTGACGTTTTGTTGTTCATCTAAAAGTGCAATCACCGGATGCTTGGAGTTTTTGTCGAACTCCGTCGAATTGGCTCCGTCCAGCCCTACAACATTGCGAGCAAATTCGATGACGGCACACTGCATGCCCAAGCAGATCCCCAAGAACGGAATATTCTTCTCTCGCGCCCAACGAACCGCTTCGACTTTTCCCTCGATACCACGTTCTCCAAATCCTCCAGGGACAAGAATCCCGTCGTACCCGGCCAGCATGCGTTCTGGGCCCTCGCGCTCCACATCCTCGCTCTGAATTCGACCGATGCGGATCTGTGCGTGGTGCTGCATGCCTGCGTGATCGATCGACTCGTAAATCGATTTATAGGCATCTTTGTGTTCGGCATATTTTCCGACGACCGCAATGCTGATTTCTGTTTCTGGATTCCGCAGCCGGAACAGTAAGTCACGCCAATCGTCAATGTCGGGAGTCCCCGATGGCAATCCCAATCGCTTGGCACACAGCTCGTCTAGGCGATCGTCTAATAGACTGATCGGCACTTCGTAAATCGAAAAATCTTTGTCGCGCTCTTCAATCACACTCTCTTTGGGAAGATTACAGAACAGCGCGATCTTCTCACGTTCTTCGTTTGGTAATTCTCGATCCGTACGGCAAATTAATAGATCCGGCTGAATACCGATCTGGCGTAGCTGGCCGACGGAGTGTTGCGTTGGTTTGGTTTTCAGTTCACCGGCCACTTTTAGGTATGGCACCAACGTCAGGTGGATAAACATGCAATTCTCTTTGCCGTGCTCTTGGGCAAACTGACGAATCGCTTCGAGAAACGGCTGGCTTTCAATATCACCAACCGTGCCACCAATCTCAGTGATGACCACGTCAACATCGTCGCCGCCAATGCCTTTGATGCAATGTTTGATTTCGTTGGTGATATGCGGAATGACCTGAACTGTCTTCCCCAAAAATTCACCACGGCGCTCCTTCTCAATCACACTCAGATAAATCTGCCCGGTGGTGTAATTAGACTTGCGGGTCAGTGGGCTGTTGGTGAATCGTTCGTAGTGACCCAAAT
>CAZDBE010000062.1:0-21503 GCA_964503675.1 uncultured Pirellulaceae bacterium
GTTTCGGCTCCTTCATTGACCACGCAGGGTGAGTATTAAAGCCGAAAACCCAAGGTTCAAGCAAAGGAATTGCTGCACACCGGAAAACGGCCGTCCTTGTTTCAGGATTTGGAAGGGTCGTTTAAGCGGATCGCAGGATGGGGTTCCGTGGTGTCACAGTTGGATGTTTTATCTAACGCAAGCGACGGCTGGCATGATGCTCAGCCGTCGTTTTTTCGTTTCTGAGGAGCGCGTCGATGGTGCGATGTCTGGTCGGTTTTGGCAGCAACACGGGCGATCTGCGATCGTGGTTCGAACAGGCACTGCATTTGCTTGGGCGGCATCCAGAAATCGAGCGGCTCAAGTACTCGCAGCCTGTTAGAACGAAGGCCGTCCTAGGTGAAACAGCTATCACCGGAGAATCCAATGCCGATCAATCAGATGGCTCCTTGTCAGCTTCTGAGTATCTCAACAGCGTCATTTCATTGGAGACCAGTCTTGATGCTAAACGGCTGTTTGAAATAACACGCAAGATAGAAACAGACCTTGGGCGTGAAAGATCAGGGCGCTGGACAGCGCGAACGGTCGACTTGGATATTTTGTTGTTTGGTGATCAGGTGGATGAAACAGATCATCTGACTATTCCCCATCCACGTATGTCGTTTCGACGGTTCGTACTGCAAGGTGCCGTCGAAGTTGCACCCGACATGGTGCATCCTCAATCTAATGTGACGCTCAAGGCCCTGTGGGACCGGATCAGCTCTGGGTCACGCAAGGTGTTGTGGTTGGTCGGCGGTCCCGAGAAACTCGATGTGGCAAGGCAGGTTAATGATGGATTGGCCAAGACTTCGGATGGTCCTTTTTTCCCGGGGACCGAAAGTTGGGAGATTGTTATCCATCAGCTGGCCTCGGCCCGGGAGTTGGAGCAACATCCAATCGCAGCCGAAGAATATTCTTTGTTGTTGTATTCGGGGAATGGTCAAGAGTTTCATGAGACCGCGCGCTGGTTTGGTGGACCGCTGCTGAATCTGAACAATTGCAGTTCGTCTTTCCTTAAACGTGAGATAGTGGCCGCTGTTGAGGCGATGCTTTAAGGCAAGCAATGCTCTATTCGATTGATACAGGGCGATTAAGAGGTTGGATATAGGCCCGAGACTGGATGAAAGTCCATGCGGAAGGCATAATAGACCGAGTTGCTGATCGCTGACCCACCAAACGTACCACTGAGAGCCCATCTATGAACATCGTCGTCGCCAGCAGTGAGGTCGTCCCTTTTGCTAAAACGGGTGGCCTGGCGGATGTCTGTGGTGCTCTCCCCCAACAATTATCGGCGTTGGGCCATCAGGTCAGTGTCTTTCTTCCCGGCTACCGCGCGGTTGTCTACGGAGACTTTGAACTTCTCGAAACGGGCATCAAGGTTGAAATTCCGCTTGGGAGCAAGGTCACCGAGGGAAGATTGCTTCGCACGACTCTTCCTGAGAGCGCGGTTCAGGTTTATGTGGTGGCTCAAGACGAATACTTTGACAGGAAAGCGCTGTACGGAGAAAAGGGAGGCGACTACCCGGATAACTGTGAGCGGTTCGTGTTCTTCAGCCGCAGCGTCCTAGAAGCGGTGCGGTTGTTAGACCTGAAGCCCGATATCATTCACGCCAACGACTGGCAGACAGGTCTGATCCCGGCGCTGTTAAAAGAGGAGTACAACTCAAATCCACTCTATGAGAAAATCGCATCGTTGATCACGATTCACAACCTCGCCTATCAGGGAGTTTTTCCGGCAGAACAGATGTCGCTGACAGGCTTGGACTGGAAACACTTCAATCAATCGGAAATGGAATACTGGAATCAGCTAAATTTGCTCAAAACTGGTATCGTGTTTGCCGACGCAATCAATACGGTCAGTCCCACCTACGCCAAAGAAATCCAATCGGCCGAACAAGGCTGCGGCTTAGAGGGTGTGCTGGTCGAGCGGTCGGATTGTCTCTCGGGCATTCTCAACGGCATCGACACAAGTGTTTGGAATCCAGAAACCGACACGTTGATCCCGGCAAATTTTTCGGTCGACAACTGGCCACATGGCAAGGCCATCTGCAAGCTGCATCTACAAAAGTTGTTTGGACTTGAGGAAGACGCCAACAAACCACTCATTGGAATTGTGGGGCGTCTTGCGTCACAGAAGGGATGGTCGATGATCCTGCAAGTCATGAAGCGTTGGCTTGATGAGCGCGATGTTCAGTGGGTAGTGTTGGGGACCGGCGACCCAGACTATCACACGATCCTGACCAGTCAGTATCAGACACATCCAAACAAGCTGGGTTTGCGTTTGGGGTTTTCCAACGAACTAGCCCATCAAATCGAAGCCGGTTCAGATCTGTTTCTCATGCCCAGCCAATATGAGCCTTGTGGTCTGAATCAGATGTACAGCATGGCCTATGGCACGGTGCCTGTCGTTCGCAACACGGGCGGACTTGCCGACACAATCATTGATGCCGACGATTCCCACGAGAGCTCGGTCCAAAGCAAACCGGCCAATGGATTTGTGTTTGAAGAATTCGACGCACTATCGCTTGAGGCCACGATCAACCGTGCGGTCGATGTCTATTGCCACGACAAAGAAAGGTGGCGTGAATTGGTCGCCGCCGGCATGCAGCACGATTGGTCATGGGCCGCTAGTGCTAAGGAATACCAGCAACTGTACGAGCAAACGATTGCCAAGAAGCGCAGTAACAGCGGCTAATGTCCAACTTGTTGATATAAGACACTTCTGTCGAATGTATGGCCGATAACAGTAAGAGTTGGCGGCGGTGAGAAGTCTCGAGTTGATTTTTTTCATTGCGAATTGTGCGCGTCGTGTTTAAATTGTGAAGGTCAGTGCCCACCCTCTCCTTTAGGCCTTCATGTCAGATTTGCGATTCGATCCTGTTTCCGGTCAGTGGACGCTGATTGCTCCGAATCGGGCACATCGCCCGGTGGAGTTACAGCCGGTGGAGAAGGTTAGCAAACGAAGCGTTTGCCCTTTTTGTGGTGGCAATGAATCGGAAACGCCGGCGGCGTCGGCCCTCTATGACTCAACTGGCACAGCGCTGTCGACAAGTGGTGCTACAGCCACTGATTGGGTCTCACGTGTGGTGCCGAACAAGTATGCTTCCTTCGGATCTGTCGACGTTGGAACCAACGGACATACTTCTGATCCGTGTCGTGGTCCATTTACTGCGTCGTCTCTCCCGGGGCTCCAAGAATTGCTTATCCCTTCGCCTCGGCACGTTAGCTCGCTTTCGAAACTTGATGATGACGAGACGCATGTTTTCTGGCAGGCGTCTCAAGATAGAATTGCCTTGATGCGGTCTGGTGGCATAGCGCGACATGCGATGTTGTTTATGAACTACGGTTCGCAAGCCGGTGCATCCATAGAGCACGTTCACATTCAGCTAATGGGAACTCCCCTTGTGACCAGTAGCATGGCTGGTCGAGTGCAGCGAAACCGAGATTGTTTGCAGAGTAAAAACAAATCACTGGTTGAGTCGATTGTCGCATGGGAGCTAAAAGAAGATCTTCGTATCATCAGTCGAACAGAGGATTTTACGGTGCTGTGTCCCTTCGCCAGCCGGTTCTCATACCAGACTTGGATAGTGCCAAACCGGCGAGACGTGTCATTTCTTGACTTGGACTCGAAGCAAAGAAATGAACTGGGGCTGCTGTGTCGCACGATGACAGGACGGCTTGAAGAGAGGCTCGACAATCCGTCTTACAATATGCTTTTACGAATCGCACCGTTTGAAGAAGCGGTAGACGATCACTGGTATGTTGAAATTCTGCCCCGCACCACGCGTGCAGCGGGTTTTGAATTGGGTACTGATGTTTGGGTCAATCCAGTGCCACCGGAACTGGCGGCGGAGTATCTGAGAACGTCCTGAGCGCATGCACGTATCCTGCCTCTCACGCGGCGCCGGTAGGGGAGTAAGGACTGCGATCGCCTTCCGGCGGTCATCATTAGTTCTCGTTAAAGTGCGCTCCATCGAGGTTTCTAATCGTTGGTAGAGTTTGCAGGTCGTTTGGGATGGGGATTAGGTTGGATTGAAAGTTTTTTGATTCTCCTACTCAATGTATCTTTTGGGCCGGCAATAACGCGGGTAAAACTAAGGCTTGGTCTTAGTCATACATACATCTCAAGCGCGCTATTCGGTTCTGAACTATGAACAGCTCACACATTCAGCTTTGTCTGGTGCTTCACAACCACCAACCCATCGGTAACTTCGATGGAGTCTTTGAAGCGGCTTACCAAGATAGCTACCTGCCGTTTTTGGACGTCTTTGAACCGTTTACCGATTTGAGTATCTCGCTGCACACCAGCGGACCGCTGATGCAGTGGCTGCAGACGAACCATCCCGAGTACTTGAACCGAGTCTCGCAATTGGTCGAAGCAGGTAGGATTGAAATCATTGGCGGTGCGTTCTACGAACCGATTCTGACGATGATTCCGCAGCGCGATCGAGTCGGGCAGATTTCAGAATTTTCCACGTGGCTCAAAGCGCGCGTATGCAACGAAGTGGAAGGAATGTGGATTCCAGAACGCGTCTGGGAATCGTGCTTGGCTTCTTCGATCGCCGATGCAGGAATCAACTACACCATTCTAGATGACTATCACTTTCGACGCGCCAGCGTGGATGAGGAACAGCTTTCTGGATACTACATCGTTGAAGATCAGGGGCGCATCGTGAGCGTGTTCCCTGGCAGCGAACACTTGCGATATTTGATTCCATTTTCCGAGCCCCAAGAAACGATCGAGCATTGTCGGCAGTGGGCGGAGAAAAGCCCCGGTTCGGTTCTGGTGTTTGGCGACGACGGAGAGAAATTTGGCACTTGGCCCAATACTAAGAAACATGTCTACGAAGAAGGTTGGCTGAAGAAGTTCTTTCAGGCATTGACGGACAACAAAGAGTGGCTGCACACGACGACTCTCAAGCATGCCGTCACAACGACTGCCCCGAAAGGTAAAATCTATTTGCCCGATGCCAGTTACCGCGAGATGACCGAATGGGCGCAGCCGGTTTCCAAACAGATTCAGCACGATGATTTGGTGCACGAACTAGAATCCCATCCACAGTGGAAACGGATACAACAATTCATGGCGGGAGGTTTCTGGCGGAACTTCAAAGTTAAGTATCCCGAGACTAATCAGATGTACGCGCGCATGATGTACGTCAGCAATTTGCTCTTTTCTGCCGCCAGCGAAAAAACCTGCAGTCAACAAGTCATCGATGCGGCGCGTGATCACCTGTATCGCGGCCAGTGCAATTGCAGTTATTGGCACGGGGCGTTTGGCGGCGTGTATCTGCCGCATCTGAGAAACGCCGTCTATCACCATTTATTGATCGCCGAACGCGTATTGCAGTCTGCGTTGCGTAGCGAGAGTGAGTGGATCGAAGCCGCCACCGACGATTATTGTTTTGATGGGCGTCAGGAAGTACGCTTGGCAAACGAGCAGCTTTCGACTTGGATCGCGCCCTCACAAGGTGGACAAATCTACGAACTGGATTTGATGACCATCGGCCATAACCTTGGCGCTGCGATGCAGCGGCGGCAAGAACTCTATCACGCAAAAGTGCTGCAGGGAGAAAACGAAAATTCAGACGAGGCCGCCAGCATTCACGATCAAGTGATCTTCAAACAAGAGGGGCTCGATGAACGATTGCAATACGATGTTCAGCTTCGCAATAGCTTAGTCGATCATTTCTGGGATGAAGATGTTTCAGCAGATTCGTTGATGGGCAGCCACGCGATGGAGCGTGGTGATTTTGCTTCTGGCGAGTACTCGGCGAAGATACGTCGCAATCCGAACCGCATCCAAGTGATGCTGGTCCGGGATGGCAACGCTTGGGGAGTGCCGCTGAAGATAACCAAAGGCGTTACGCAGACTGCTGGATCCTCCCAAATCGAGATTGCCTATCTAATTGAAGGATTGCCACAAGATCGTGCAATGCATTTTGGGTTGGATTTTAATTTTGCAGGCATTCCAGATCGCCAAGACGATCGTTATTTCTCAGACGGCGATGGCGAAAAACTAGGGCCAATGGAGACGCTGTTAGATCTTAAGCAAACGGACCAGCTTAATTTGACCGATGGATGGCTGGGGGTTGATGTCGTTTTGTCGTTCGACCAGCCAACGGACGTGTTCACATACCCGGTCCAGTCGGTTAGCCAATCGGAGTCAGGTTTTGAGGCCGTCCATCAAGCTGTTTGCGTTGTGCCTCACTGGATAGTGCGGGGCGATTCGAAGGGTTGTTGGTCGGCACGAATGACGTTGGACCTGCAAACAGATGCCACCAAACACATCGCTGCCGATCAAGAAGCGGTTTCTGTGTAGCGGGGCGAATTTTTGTAGTGTGTCCAATCTCTTGCGAGATCGGCTACTTTATGTGTCGGTTCAGCCTTACGGCGCCAGAACATTGATTTGAATTGATGATCCCTTGTCTGTGCCACACCAGACTTTGTGTTCCGCCGATACATAATCTTCTTCGGTTGCTTTAAAGATGTTGTCGACATACTTCTGCGGATTGCGGTCGATCAGAGGAAACCAAGTGCTTTGCACTTGGACCATGATACGATGGCCGGGCTTGAAGGTGTGGTTAATGTCTTGAAGTGTCAGATTTACGGTTTCCACTTTACCTGGCTCAAACGGCTCAGGTTTTTCAAAACTATTTCGGAACCTACCGCGTATCACCTCACTACGAACCATCTGTTGAAAGCCACCAGCGTCGATAGCTTTCCCTGGTCCCTCAATAGGCGGATGGTCCTCAGGATAAACATCGATCAGTTTCACGATCCAGTCCGCGTCGGACTGAGACGTGCAAACCTGCAGATGACTGTTGATTTTTCCTACTACGGTCATCGCCGACTTCAACGGCGGGCTTTGAAATGTCAGCACATCATCGCGCATCGATGCAAATCGTTGGTCTTCAGCCATGTAGGGGCGCGGCGTAAAGCGAAACTGGATATCACTGCGCTTCCGATAGGGAACAGGGTTGGCCGGGTCGCTGACGAAGGACAGATTGTCAGACTCCGCAGGTGGCGATTTTAGCAGTTGCCCGTCGGTAGTGAAGAAGAGGGTTTCGGCGGTAGCTTTTTCAGGCGGCCATGTTTGGAACGTTTTCCATTGTTTGGTGCCGGTGTCAAACATGATGGCTTCGAATTTTGGTCGGTTTGGATCCCCCTTCAAAAAATGACGAAAGAACGGAGCCTCAATTTCTCGCTGGTAGGTTAGAGCGATGTTGGATCCGAAGGGAATTTTTCCGACACGCTGCTCGTGATCGCCGCGCTGAGCCCAGTCCCCGTGACTCCACGGCCCCATTACAACTGCATTGAAGATATCTGGATTGTTGGCCTCGATTTTCGAATAGATGTTCAACGGCCCATAAAGATCTTCGGCATCAAACAGGCCGCCAACGGTCAGGACGTTGGTTTTAACGTTCTTCAAATGTGGAAGGATACTCCGTTTCTGCCAATAGCTGTCGTAGTTTGGGTGTTCGACCAACATGTCCCAAAATTCATTGCCTTCGGCGAGAAAGTCTTTTGCCTTATCTAGTGGAATGAGATCCATGTAAAACTTCCACGCATCGCGCGTCGGCGGATTGATTTCGGTGTACCACTTCCAATTAGAAGGTCCGTTGTGCTGGTAGCCAAAGGTATTGGTGGCGAGGAAGTAGCTGAGAAGATAAGCGCCATTGTGGTGGAAGTCATCGAAGAAGAAATCCGAGATGGGAGCTTGGGGGGATGAACAGACCAAGGCCGGATGGTGTTCAGCGAGCGCGGCTGCACTGTAGAATCCCGGATACGAAATCCCCCAGATACCGACTTTACCGTCATTGTTTTTGACGTTCTTCAGCAGCCATTCGATTGTGTCCCAGGTATCGGAGCTTTCATCAATCGGATTGCTGGCAGGGTTAGGACCGTCTATGTGAGGCCGCATGTTGTCAAATTTACCTTCGGACATCCACCGACCGCGCACGTCTTGATGGACGAAAATATATTTTTCATCCTCCATTAGGGCGGATGGACCGATCCTCGGATTGAATCGATCTTCGCCATACGGCTGGCAACTGTATGGAGTGCGGTTGATCAGGATCGGGTAATTTTGAGACTGATCGATCGGCGCGTAGACAGCGGTGAACAGCGTTGTGCCGTCGCGCATCGCAATCCGGACTTCCGACTTGGTGTACGACGCCATGATACGTTCGGCGCCGGGCAGTTGTTGAGCCCAACTGTTGCCGGAGCTGCCTGTTAGCAGCCACATCAATAGCAATCCTATCAACAATTGGCAGAAATATCGCATGCCTCGCCTCAATCCAAACCGTTCAATCATTAGCTTTCGCTTGAAGGCATGAATTGTAAAGCAAATTGAGCGACTGCAAATCGGGTGACAGCTAAACGGATTGGTGCCGATAAGATTACTTGACAATCTTCAGTTCGGATCCGTTGATCAGGATGCCAAAGATATCGCGCGCGTCTTTTTCTTGGAGTCCAATACATCCTGCGTGCGCCTCTGGTGTATCGTCGTCGACGGCATGCAGGCACAGGCTTCCGGTGAGGCCAACCCAATAAGGGCCGTAGCCGTTTTCAGATGACTCTGGAGGGAAGTCGTTTCCATCAGAATCACGCCAAGTATGTCCTTGTGCTGATTTCGCAACCACGCGAAACTGGCCTGGACTGGCGTTACCCGAAGTGCCGACACGAATCGGAAAACGTCCCGCATACAGGTTCTTCAAAAACAGAGTCAGTGTCTTGCTGCTTAGATCGACTTCGGCGTGGAAGGGGCCGTTGATGACTTTTAGTTCCGTTCCGGCAACGATGGTGGCGCTGTCGCCGATTTGCTGACGGTTGACGTTGTAAACCACTTGAGCTGGTACGTTCCAGCGACCAGCGATCTGGTTCAAAGTCTCTCCGCTGCGAATGATGTAGGGTTTCTCTTGAAAATGATGTTCCGAAGAGTAAATTACTTTTCCTGCCAACGCGTCAAGCCACTCGTGAAGTCGTTTGCTTTGATCAGCAGAAAGATCGGACTGACGGTAGTAGCGTGTCAGTAAGCCTAATGCAGCACGGAATTTCTTGTCTGCTACGAGACGATCGACTTCCTTCCACGCGGCATCGAGATTCATCGAAGGCGCTTTCGGAGAAAGCGAATCAGGGGCCATGTTTGCTTGTTGAACTTGAAGTTCGGCGACGTCGCTGCGATGGCCAGAGGCGAGGCTGTTGATAGAATCGTTGGACGAGCCAATTGGAGTCGCAGTGAATTCTGAATCGGCTTTGAGTTCTTGCATCTCGGCTTCTAGGTTGGGCATGAACTCATTTCCGCCCGCTGCTATTTTTAACGGGGTTGGCTTTTCTATCGATGGACCGGCGTCAAAAGTCGAATCCGTTGGTGCTTTGATTGAAATCTCTTGAGATTCTTTGGCGCTCGACAGTGCTGGCACCGCATCGTTGTCGCCGCTGAACTCTGACTTAAGTGCGTTCATCAAGCCTTCGTCGCGTGTCTGATCAATGGCCTGAACCATTGCCGATTTGGCTTGGGAAAGATCAGGAAGCGATTGCTTGAGCTGATTCAATTGGTTTTCCGCAGGCTTGAGGTTGGCAGCAAGGTCATTGGCAAGCTGATTTCCTGCTGCGGAAATTGTGTTGGCATTGCTGTTTTGCTCAAACTTTTGTTTTAAATCCTCAAAGCTGGGAGCTGTGAGCCCCTGCACATTTGCCGAAGGAGCATTAGCCGTTTGCAACGGCGCTGGATTGCGATACTGAGGGTGGCCAAGCACAGGCGGAGCCAGTTGCGGCGTCGTTCTTTGTGGCGGTGCCATTTGCTGAGTATAGCGCGAGTTGGGCGCTGGTATTTGGTTGTTCATGACGGGCATTTGCGACGATGCAAACCTAGCGTTGTTGCCGTTGGACACAGATCCTGTTTGCTGGAACTGGGGAAACGGTTTTTGGTTCAGCTGTTGCAACGGTTGCGCCAGATGATTCGTGCCCATTTGTTGCTGAAACTGGTTGCCGTTGGAGTACGGCTGAGACACGCTAGGCTGACCGGTCGTCAGTTGCGGATGTTGGTCAAGTTGTGTTGTTAAATCCGTACCAGAAGTGGTGTCTGGGGTAGATGAAACCTGATAAAGTCCGATTGAAACGGCCAATAACACAACAGCGATGGCAGTACTTTTGAGAGAATGCACTTTGTGAGTCCTCCGTGACTCGAAGTTTGAAATCGAACGTTTAGTTATATTTTGGTTCGCCAACAATGGATGAAGACGAATTCTATGATCAGCAAGAGCACACGGTGCCCTGCCCTGTTTGCAAGCAACCTGTTTACGAAGACGCGCTCCAATGTCCCGGTTGTGGAAACTATCTTTCCGACGCCGATTTCCGCAAACGCCCATCAAAATGGATGGTGTTGCTAGTGGGAGTTCTGATCGCAATGTGGTTTTTGCAGTATGTGTTTTCAACTGTAAATCTTCCGTGATCTGTAGCTAAAAAACACATGCTGGCGGACCGTAACAGAATCTGTCCGGCGGCAAAAGGGCGAATGTTGATAGCATGGAGATTGGATGTTTTCGCCTTAGACCTCCAATTCGCTAGCAAACTGTTTTTCAAATGGTTCGATAAATCGGCGCTGTTCAGTTCCATCGAGCACAGCGAAAACGACGTTTTCGAACGCGGAAGCAAACGTTCCGCCGTCACAAATCATTTCGTGGAACCACGCCGACATCTCGGCGGGATCATTTTTAAAGACGCCGCATCCCCACGCTCCCAGCACGACCGAACGACAGCCGCCAACGACCGCAACTGACAAAACATTCTCGATGCGTCCCCTCATTATTTCCGCAGTTTTGCAGGCTAAATCAGGGTGGTTCTTTTTTAAAGCACCAAAGTTTACTGCTGGCGAGGTGATGATGGAGGTGCACCAAGGATCATCAATCAACACGTCATCGTCATCACGAAATACGGGTACCGCAGGCGAGTAAATCATGTGTTCGGTATACAATGCGGTTTTACAGCTACGGTTGATTTCGTAGTATTCTTGGACAGGGTCGATACAGCGATAAAGCGCCGACGCTCGTGCCAAACATTCTTCTTGTGCTTGGGATCCCTTTAGAAAGCCGCCCCCCGGATTTTTTGCCGACGCGAAATTGAGGGACATCACACCTGCGTACGGAGCTGTTTCCGACGCCTCGACCGATACGCCACTCTGCGCGGCTTGCATCGTTAGCGCTCGGGCGGCAGCAAAGGTAGTCGAGTTCACGACTTGAAAGCGCGTGTTGTAGTTGCGCTCAGCCAGAAGATTCTTGCATTGGGCGCGGACGTCAGCAAAATTCTCGGGGGAGTAGTGAATCGTACCGGAGATCGCACGTGAGACGGCATCGCCAATATCGATCTGGCTGCCATCGGGGAGGCTGTAGCCCCCTGAGTCGATAATTTTTAGGGTAGCTTGAGCCAGTTGGGCTCTTTGTGTTCTGTTCATGACAATCTTCTATTTGCTAGTTGTTTCTTTTGAGAGTTACTCGGCTGGGAATTCGATAAATTCTGCTGGCACGTGGTCCGTTAGCCAGACTTGATTCTCAGTTACAAAGAACTCGTGGCCTTGCCGATTCATTTCGGCAGCACGTATCTTCAAGAGTACCGGTTGACCTCTACGCGCTCCCACGGCCGACGCAGTTTGTTCATCAATATGTAGGTGGACGTGATGCCGCTGCATTTTCTTTAAGCCGCTTTCCCGGATCGATTGCACCGACAGGCTTGGGGTACCATGCAACAGAATTTCTGGAGGAGCACTTGGCTGGTAGCCAAGCTCCACGCTTACCGAATGTCCTTGGCGTGCCCGGATGTGATTACCGTCGGTGCTAATCTCGAAGCGCTGTTTGTCATTTGTTTTGACGACCGTTTCTAACAACGCGCGAGATATGTTGCGGCCACGTTTGTGTTTCGCCGCCCCGCCTAAGAGTTCTTTGATGTTGGCCCATCCACTTTTGTCCAGCGACAATCCAATCATTTCAGGTTGGTGTCGTAGAACGAGGCTGAGAAATTTGCTTATCGCTTTTAGTTTCTTTTGATCCATTATCTATTCTCTTGTTTGGGCTCCAGCGCAAATCGTGACGCCTGCTGCTTGCATTTCTTTGATCGCATCATCCACGTCGCCCGACTGCAAATTGACACCGCGACAACCGTCAACGATCAATCGAGTTTCGAAACCCGTGCTCACGGCATCGAGGGCCGTAAATTTGACGCAGTAGTCTGTTGCCAATCCCATCACATCCACTCGCGCCACATTCTTTTCATGGAGAAATCCGGCCAGTCCGGTCGAATTCCGACGGCCGTTGTCAAAAAATCCGCTGTAGCTATCGACGGCTGAATCGGTTCCTTTGCGAATGATCTCGTCGATGCATTCGGTGTTTAATGAATCGACGAAATCGGCACCGACCGTTTCTTGAACACAGTGAACAGGCCAAGCGACTTGCGATAAACCGGACAGGCTAAAAAGATCACCTACATTCACTCCTGCATGGGAGGCGGCAAAACTACCGTGGTTGGCCGGATGCCAATCCTGCGTCGCGACGACAAGATCGTATTGCGGCATCAAGCGATTGGCTATTTCGATGACGGCATCGCCATCAGGGACCTCTAACGCACCTCCAGCAACGAAATCATTTTGTAAATCGACGAGCAATAGCGCGTTTGTTTTCTGTTCACTCATGTTTCTAAATCTCGAAATGAAATCCCTGCTTGGTCAATCGAAGATAATTTCTCTTATCGAAGCGATAGAGTCGCGCGGCACGATGAGCCACATCGGACTCGATTTCGTCTGTTTCAGCTAACACACCCATCTTCAATATCTTCTTGCGAAAGTTTCGCTTATCCAGTTCTCGATCTAGTACCAACTCGTATAGTTCCTGCAACTGTCGGAGCGTGAACCGTTTTGGCAACAATTCAAATCCGATAGGTTGATAGCGAAGCTTGTTTTGCAATCGCTCATGTGCCATTTTCAGGATCGCATCGTGATCAAATGCCAGCTTCGGTAAATCGTCCAGCGAAAACCAAAGCGCTTGAGCTGCGTCGGTCGCAGCACAGACACGGTGATCAGAGAGTCTCACTAACGCATAATGCGCGACCGTCACCACGTGTTCACGCGGATCGCGACCCGGATCACCAACTGTGCACAGTTGTTCAAGAAACACGTTCTCAAGTCCTGTCTCCTCTTGCAACTCTCGCCTAGCCGCATCATCGATCGACTCGCCTACGTTCACGAATCCACCGGGAATCGCCCACTGTCCGCGAAATGGTTTTAGCTTCCGTTGAATCAGCAATACTTTTAGATCCTGATCATCTAAGCCAAACACGACGCAGTCTACAGTCAGCGCTGGGCGAGCATATTGGTAGGTATATGTCATGATGCATCTCTGCCGTCTGTTTTGATTCCACGGGCCAGCAAAACCAATTCAGTCTTCTGTTTATGCAGTGCCGTAGCTAACCCAACCGGATAGCGATGCGGATTGTCTAGCCTCAAAATGCCTTGATGAAACATCGCCAGTTGGGTTTGAGCACGACGTCGAATTTGAGCAAGAGTTTCTTGTTTATCGACACGACTACCGTGTTTGAAAACAGGCTGCAGCAAGTCGACGTAGGAACACGGTGGTCTAAACGTCCGTCTGTGCGTTGCGTCGAGAGGATCAACCATTTGATTTTCTGGACCGATGAGTTCGTCAAAAATCATGTCGGCCACCGCGATCCCGTCCTTGAGGAAGCGGCGGATTTGTAAGATGCCAGGTGTTGATGTTTTGATCAGCTGTTCGGAGAGTTTGATTTTTGGGATCCAAGTTCCATCGGAGCCTTGTAGCGCACCCAGTTTATAGACGCCACCTAGCGCTGGTTGGTCGAAGGCCGTTGCCAATCGTGTGCCAACACCCCAAACTGTAATTCTTGCATCCTGATGTTTCAGACTTTCAATTAGGTGCTCGTCCAGATCATTGCTGGCCACGATGATCGTATTTTTGAACCCAGCTTCGTCGAGTATTTTTCTTGCCTCAATACTTAGATACGCTAGGTCTCCGGAATCCAATCGGATGCCTGCCATCTCGTATCCCCTAGATCTCAAGTTCTTTCCAACTTCACATGCTTTACGAACACCTTCCAACGTGTCGTAGGTGTCGACCAGAAACACGCAGTTATTGGGCATGACTTTTGCGTAATTCTCAAATGCTTCTAATTCGTCATCGAAGGACATAATCCAACTGTGTGCATGCGTACCTTTGACCGGAATTCCAAACAGCTTCCCGGCCAGTACATTTGATGTTGCCGTGCATCCGCCAACGTATGCTGCCCGGCTAGCGGACAGACCACCATCGATTCCTTGGGCCCGTCTGAGGCCAAACTCTAGGACGTCATCGGTGCCCGCCGCTCGGCAAATTCGCGCTGCTTTGGTCGCGATCAGCGTCTGGAAATTGACGATGTTGAGCAGTGCCGTTTCTAGGATCTGGCACTGAAGAATCGGTCCCTTGACGCGTAAAAGTGGCTGATGGGGAAACGCGACCGTGCCCTCAGGCATCGCATCTACATCAATCTCTAATTTCAGATAGGCCAGATACTCAAGAAATTTCTTCTCAAATAGAGGCTTCTCATCGTTGCCCACAATCGTTTGTAGATACCCGATGTCGTCATCGGAAAAATTGAAGTCTTCCAGATATTCCAAAAGCATGTTCAAGCCCGCTGCCACGACGTAGCCGCCTCGAAACGGATTTTTCCGGAAGAATAGATAGAAGACAGCCTTTTGGTCCGCGCGCTCTGTTTTCCAATAGCCATATGCCATCGTTAACTGATATAGGTCAGTTAGTAGCGCCAGCGATGTAGCGTAAATGGTTTTCTGCAAATCTTTCATGACTTGTTTCCTTTGCTTGACGCGACCTGATAGTGTGTTTTGTACACTAAGGAAGCGTTCTGCAATTAGAGACCAAAAAGAAGTCGAAAGGTTCGCAGCAGAATGGACTATGTTCTTAGATCGTCAACGGCTGGTATCGATTCGTATCGGCTACCCTTGATAAGGGTTTTGGGGTGGCGCACTTTTGCCGCCGCGGCCCATAAAAAAGGAGCCGATTCCCAGAAGAGATAGTAAGCCGCCGCCTCCGATCATGCCCATCGACACCATTTGTGATGATGGTTTGCGACCTTCCTGAACGATTAAAACGTTGTCAAAATTGAGTGCCGGAAAAGATCCTTGGAGCATCTTCTTCTCTTCGCCGGATATAGATTCGACTAAGTTGATGACTAGCCCCTGCAATTTTTCTTCGTCGCCTAGCCCATCTGGAATGGCGGATTGTGTCTTAAAGCGTTTGGTTTTTACCAGTACTCGAAAGTTGTCAATCTGCGGAAACTCGGCCTCTGGAGCATCGTCGATATTAGGATACTTTTGGTAGAGCTGCCCCAGCTGCTCAAAGAAAGGATGGTCGTCAGAAATAATGGGGTAATAGGTATGCGTAACCTTGTTGGTGCCTTCCTCATATTCGTAAACACAGCCAGCGTAGTCCGCAACGTGCCCGCCAAACAGAACGTGCCCATTGGTCGGGGTCGTTCCGTTTTCAAGTTCCGCTAGCTCGACTTTGGCAGGATCCATAGTTGTTCCAGAGCTGACGCGAGCCTCTTGAACGCCAAAATATGCCAGCATTATTCCACCAAATAGCAACGCAATTTTCAATCGAAACATTTGTATCTCCCAAAATCTTTTTAGCGGTTAGTCTCGCATACATTGTTGCACGTGGCGGATGTTGCTGCTGGCATAAAACTAGACGGGAACAATAAAACTTAGGAAGTGTAGTGCCTCTATTCGACCTGTGAGTAAGATATCGGTCTGTTAATGTTGGTTTCTGGCTTTGCACAATTCGGAACGTCTTTTAAGTTGGCAGTTATGAGTAAACCAAATCCAACTCCAGTAATCACGCGTCGGAGATTTTTCCGGCGAACGGCCGCAGCGACTACTGTTGCGACGGCCCTGTATGCTTTCGGTGTGGAGCCGCGTTGGGTGTCCGTCGAACGCAGGCAGCTTCCGATTCCAAATCTGCCCGAAGGATTGGCGGGGAAAATTGCTGTTCAGATCAGCGATCTGCACATTGGCTCGCGCGTAGGAGACGACTATCTGAGAGCACAATTCGACTACGTCAATTCGATCAATCCGGACTTTGTGTTTTTCACCGGCGATTACCTAGATAGCTCAACTGATTGGCACCTGAAAAAAGGAAAGGCGTTGCTAAGGGATTTTCCTCGTGGGAAAATTGGAACGGCCTGTGTGTTGGGCAATCATGACTTTGGCCACGGGCCAGTCGAGGCTAGAAAGAACACCCAGAACACTAGGCGTTTGATGAGCCTGTTCGAAAAGGCTGATTTGAATCTTCTGTTTGATCAGTCGCTCGACCTCGGCGGGTTGCATGTGGCCGGGTTGCGGGATTACTGGTTTGGTGGATTCGACAACCAGTCGGCTGCGTTGGCAATCGAATCGGTTAGCGCGAAACCGTCGATCGTTTTGAGTCACAATCCAGACACGGTTGATTTGCCGATCTGGGACAACTATCAAAGCTGGGTTCTGTGCGGCCACACTCACGGAGGGCAGTGCAATTTTCCGATAGTGGGCGCTCCGGTGTTGCCAGTCAACAACCGCCGGTATGTTTCTGGAAGCTACGAAATTCGGGGCGGCCATAAGCTGTATATCAATCGCGGTATTGGACACACGCATCGTGTCCGATTCATGGCACGTCCAGAGATCACGGTCTTTGATCTCGCAGTGGCCTGATCTGTCTGCCCGCTGCTGGCTCAGCGGATACTAAAAAAGCGACCAACGATTGCTGAAATCTTGGTCGCCCGTGATAGCTAGGTTGCCAGAAATGATTCATTCCTGAAAGTCTTAGTGTGCCCAATGCGGACTCAAGTTCAGGTCGCCTTTTTTACCAAGCCAATGACGAATAGCAGAAGCGATGCCCCGATAGTGCCACCAAGGATTTGATTTAATATTGGCATCGAAAACAAACTCAGCCCTCCAAAAATAGAGCCAAAGATAAATGATCCAACGATTCCTACGACGATGTTCCCGACGAGGCCAAACCCGCTTCCTTTCATAAGTTGTCCGGCCAAAAATCCAGCAATCGCGCCGATTACCAACATTATAATTATTCCAGTGATGTCCATGAACGGCTCTCCTAAAGAGGGGGGATACGATGGGCCGACAGAACGTCAGCTCAAGTGAGGTGTCACCTAATGTTAGCAACAACGTCTCGTAGACAAAGGTTTACCGCTAATCGGTTGGTAAACGTGGGGCAATCGTACCGTGGACATTTGGAGATTCTTTGTAAGCGGACCGGAAAGCGATCTACTCGACGACGCCAGCCTTGAGTTCTTCGAACATCTTTCTGTAGATCGGGCCGAAGTCCTTCCACTTGGAAGCGGGACAAAAGGCATGGAAACTGACGCTCCGGTCTCGTGCCATAATCGCTGCCCGCATTCCCTTTATCTTGAGCCAATTTTTTTGGCCAGAGAATTCACTTACGTATGCGTTGCCCAATGGTATGCGTATCAATTCACCTTCGTCTTCTTCGTAGGCCTTAAACTTTTCTTCAAACCAAGCGCGATTTTTTTCTTGAATCATCTGCTCGGGAGGCAACTCCATTGCATTTTCTACGCCGCCCATTTCTCCAATCATCCCCTGCGCCATTCCACCTCCGGAGGCTAGGGAATCAGCGAAGCTGGCGTCCAACCGAATCTCTAAGTCGCCTTTGGTAAAAAGAGCATACGCCATTCCACGGCTTCGGCTGCCGCTTCCTTTCGCATCCCAGCCTTCGGGATAGTTAATCGCGGCAGTACCATCCTTTAAATTGTACTCAATAAACTTGCTAGGAATCTCGACCTTGGCGGGCCCGCAACCGAAAAGCGGGAGAATGATCAAGGTAGCGACCAACAAATAGAATGTTTCGTTTGAAGACAGAGTGCGAAAGGCCATCATGACATGCTCCTGATTAGCAACGAGCAACCGCGTGGAATCGCGCGAGTTGATTTAACAGGAATCATTGTAGGGTGGTGGATATGGCGATGCAACAAAATATATGCATCCAAAAAAAATGCACAGACCGAGGTCTGTGCGAACCGTTTTGAACGAATGTTGCGTTGAGTGCCGAGAGCCGGCTTTTAGAGCTATTTAAACAAACTCAGTTTGCTTTTTTGCAAGCAGTTCTTTAAACTTTTTGGTCTTTTTGAAGGACGCAAACTTTTTCACGACCCAATCACGATCGACCGTTTCGTTTGTCCTAGCGAGGTAGGCCATAGCGAAAGCTTCGTTGTCTCCAAATTGATCGGCGGAGAAGCTTACACCACCCTTGAGTGGGCATTCTGGCCAACGGGCGTACCAGCGGCAGTAATACTTCTTGTTCTTTCCAGTGCCGTAAGTGGTCATTCTAGGCCACACTCCAACGATGCCTGAAGAATTTCGCTTGCTCATTCTCCCTTTGGCAGGCAGAACTGGCGGAAGCTTCGTTTTCATTTTCTTGACCCAAACATCCGCAGCAGCTTGAGCCTTCGTCCACGTCTTGTATTCTCTGAGCGTGAAATTCTTTTGGACCGTTTTGCCCTGACGCATAATTCGCGCCATCACGCATTTGGAGACTTTGTTTTTTGTAGTATTCATCTTCTAATTGGTTTGCCATAGTTTTGAAAAGAGCTGCTATTTCATCTTTGGAAGTGAGACGAAGGCAAACAGTGGAGACCTGAATTATAGTCGGAATAGGAATTTTGACTACGAATTTTGGTTACGATTGGTGATCAGGCTGACAAATTCTTGGACGCATGCTCGACAAAAACATGTAGCCTCAATAGTAGGCTATTTTGTGCGACTTGATGTCGCAGCGCGGACAGTATTTGTCGAGGCTTCAGTTGGAAGCCGTTCCAAATTCCATCGAATCAATTATCTATTCTTTATCTTGGATGCTTTGCTATGTCTCTTTTCGAATCTGCCGAACAGGCGAATCTAGATTCAGGGAAACCCTTAGCCGCCCGAATGCGTCCGCAGACGCTGGACCATTTCATTGGTCAGGAACATATTATGGGTGCGGGGAAACTGTTAAGACGTTTGGTTGCCGCCGATCGGATTGGCAGTCTGATCTTTTTTGGGCCGCCTGGCACGGGAAAAACCACGTTAGCGAGACTCCTTGCGGGGGCAACCAAACGCAAGTTTTACCAGTTAAATGCGGTACTTCATGGTGTCAAAGACCTACGTGAGACACTGCAGGCGGCACGTGATGAACTAGCCACCGGCGGACAGGCGTCGCTTCTGTTCATAGATGAAATCCATCGCTTCAACCGCGCCCAGCAAGACGCGATGTTGGCAGATATCGAAGACGGAGTCGTTTCTCTGATCGGAGCAACGACCTCCAATCCCTTCTTTGCAGTTAACGGTGCTCTGATCAGTCGCAGTCAGATCTTCCAATTCGAACCGCTGTCGGAAAACCACATTCGCACAGTGATTGATCGCGCTATTGTTGACAAAGTAAATGGACTTGGACGGCAGATGATTTCGGTGTCCGATGAGGGGATCGAGTTTCTGACAGGCATCTGTGATGGTGACGCGCGGAAGGCCCTTTCGATTCTTGAAACCGCATCGATCGCCTCGGGGCTGGGCATTGAACCGGTCACCCTTGATAAAGCTGCATTAGTGGAAGCGATGGGACAGCGCGCTATTCAATATGACGCCACCGGTCAGGAGCACTACGATTGTGCCAGTGCGTTGATCAAAAGTATTCGAGGCAGTGACGTTGATGCGGGGCTCTACTGGCTGGCAAGAATGCTCGAGGGCGGCGAGGAGGTGCGGTTTCTATGCCGCCGGTTGGTTATTTTGGCCAGTGAGGACATTGGTAATGCCGATCCGCAAGCGCTGCCGCTGGCGGTAGCGTGCTCCCAAGCGTGTGAGCAAATTGGTCTTCCCGAATGTCAGCTGACACTTTCTCAAACTGTTGCCTATCTGGCGTGCGCACCGAAATCGAATGCTGCCACGGTTGCGATTAGTATGGCTCGGCGGGACATTCGCGAACAAAGTGTGATTCCGGTTCCCAAAGCGATGCGGTGTACGCACTACGACGCGGCAAAGGAACTAGGCAGCGGCGCGGGTTACGAAAACTCGCATCGCGCGGAGGAAGGGGTCAATGCGCAGGATTACCTAGGGGTTGAGAAACAATATTACTTCCCGGTGGATCGCGGTTTCGAAAAAGAGCTGCAGGTGCGGTTGGAAAAGATTCGAGCGATTCTCAAGGGACAGTGATACTCAACCGGTAGCCAATCTCTTGCGAGATCGGCTACTGGCATAGTTTGCAAGCAGAATTGCCAGCACAATGCTGGTTGTGTTTGGACGCGCCCGTGACGCCCGACTCTGTTTCTTCTAATCTCCCTGTTTCTCAAAAGGGAGTTTGCTTTGGAGTTCGGAAAGATCAATCGTCGTCAGTCTCTGCAAATGGCAGGACTGTGGACGTTGGGAGGCTGCTTGGGATTGGGCGCTTGCGGGTGCCGCTCCACACCGATCACGGGCCGACGCCAATTGATGTTGGTGCCCGAAGCACAAGAACTCTCACTCGGCCTTCAAGCCTATCAAGAAACGATCGCTGAACAGACGGCCTCATCCAACAGTGCGCTGATCGAAATGGTCCAGCGCGTCGGTCAGCGTATTGCCGCAGTCTCGAAGAGAGACGATTTTCAGTGGGAATTCAATTTAATTGCCGATCCTCAACAGAACGCTTTTTGTCTACCGGGTGGTAAGGTAGCCATTTATGAAGGCATCCTTCCAGTTTGCCAGAACGAAGCTGGCCTCGCGGTCGTCATGTCTCATGAGATTGCTCATGCGCTTGCTCGGCATGGAGGTGAAAGGATGAGCCACAACATGGCGGTTGATGGTGCCAAAGTTTTAATTGACAAAGTAGCAGGCAAGTATGTACCAGATAAAAAGGATCTGCTGATGCAGGCTTATGGTGTCGGTTCAAAGTATGCTGTTCTGTTACCTTACAACCGGCGGCAGGAATCCGAAGCCGACCATATCGGATTGAAGTTGATGGCCCAAGCTGGCTACGATCCGGCGGTGGCTCCCGGGTTTTGGACGCGCTTTGGAGAAATGAAGGGCGGAGGGCAGTCGGCCGAATTTCTTTCCACCCATCCTTCGGACCAGCGTCGGTAGGCCGATCTACAGGCGCTTATGCCGGAAGCGTCCGACATATACCGATCATCTATTGTCAAATACGGCAGCGGGCAGCGGCTAACGTCTTAACCGGTGACGGATCGGTTAAAAATGCTTCCCATTAAATCAATATAGTGATTTGCCGATTTGGCAGTTATTGCCCTTAACCTTGCGCCGACTATATTAAGGTGGCATAAGTGGCCCCAAATAGACGATCCACTACCCCAGTCGATCAAAATTTTCCGACTGATTAGAAACCAACTGACTGAATTTCCATGAGCGAATCTCTCCAACTAACCCACCTCAAAGA